>NZ_JBTEYL010000030.1:0-65637 GCF_054330215.1 Pseudomonas sp. Ma2-10
TGCTGATGCGGCTGCCGACGCAGCGCGCCAGTGAGATCGCCGAGTTGTTGCCGCATAACTGGTTGCCGTTGCGCAACCTGTAATGCCCGTTCGCTTACGATGCGGCTGCCGACGCAGCGCGCCAGTGAGATCGCCGAGTTGTTGCCGCATAACTGGCTGCCGTTACGCAACCTGTAATGCCCGTTCGCTTACTGTATTACTACTGTTAGGGTTATTCAGGTGGCCGCGATCTGGTGCAGGTGGCCCTGGGCGGGCTGGAGGGTATCTACCGGCCCGGCTATCGGTACCAGAAAGCTGGGTTGATGCTGATGAACCTGGCCAGCCCAGGGCATATCCAAGTCGACCTGTGCGGCCCGGCACCACGTCCGTGCAGCCAGGAACTGATGGCCGCCCCGGATCGAATGAACGCCAGTATGTGGCGCGGGTGCCGACGCAGGCGGCTGGGCAATGAAGCAGGAACTGCGTTCGCCGGGCTACACCAGCCATTGGGGGGAGTTGCCAGTGATGCGTGGGTAGTGACTGCGCGTGGTGTTACACCGGCGGGTTCATTGAGCGCTTCGGTTTTTTTGTCGGTGGAGTGGAGGGTATATTGAGTGCGCTTGTCACTGAGCATGCCGAGTGTGTGGTTCACTTCGTATACCGGTACATTGGCATAGATAAACTTTAAGAGTACCCAGGGTTATATAATTCAAGGATATATTTCCAAAAATTATCGGCTTCTGATGTTCGAGGAGTACGCAAACGGTATAGCAAAATTTTAAGATCGACGCTCTCCACAGGGGTGCGAAGTACGATCAATTGTCCATTATCAATCTCATGTTGAATCAAGCTAGCTGGCAACCAGGCCACGCCATGTCCCTTCATGACCAATGCTTTTAGCCCTTCTGCCAATGCACTTTCAAATATTGGTCGAAAATTAAAGTCAGATTGTACTCGAGGCAGGCACTCTTGCTTAATTAGCTGACCAAGGAAGGAGTCATCAGGGTAGGTCAGCAGTTTCATCGGGTGGTCGGATTGGAGGGGGTGTAGGGGGTGCCCCATTTCATTCACGGCAGATACCAGAATCAGCCGGTCGGTGCCGACCTGAATGCAGTCGATATCGTCCCGGCCAAGTTGGCCGAAAGAAACAGATGAGGAAAAGCACAAGAGAAAATCTCCTGTACCGGAAAAGAAACCCTCCACCACATCGTGCAGATTACCAGCGTGCAGGCGAACCAAATTGTCGCCAATCAGTGATCCAACGTTCTGCATCCATGCCGGAAAAAAAGAAATGGCCAAGGTGTGCTGCGCGAAGAATTGCAGGCTTTCACGTTGTTCGTTATGCAAGCGGAGCTGGTCGCGATTCCCATAAATTTCGCTGATCAGACGCTTGGCTTCCTCGACAAACTCAATGCCGACCTGAGTCAAGGTTGTGGGGTACTGGCTACGGTCGACCAAGGGTACGCCTAGCCAATTCTCCAGTGAGCGAATTCGTCTACTAAAGGCCGGTTGCGTAACATTTCGGGTTTCCGCTGCTTTGGAAAAACTGCCGTTTTCGGCCAGCGCAACAAAATCCTTAAGCCACTTTAACTCCATGAGAACTCCTTGCAGGGTCCGTGGATAGAGACCTATGCCGAAAGGTAACCGGGGCCAGAGAATATAGCATTGGCCGCTATCCGGAGGATCTAACTATTGTCTTCCGACGTTAACAAAAGATCCCTTCCACAGGAGCCTCACCATGCATCTATCCCGTTTTCCTCGCCTGCACTTCGCCCACCTGCCGACTCCACTGGAGCCGCTGAGCAACCTGACTAAGCTGCTGGGCGGACCTAACATTTGGATCAAGCGTGACGATTGCACCGGCCTGGCTGGCGGCGGCAACAAGACTCGCAAGCTGGAGTTCCTGATGGCTGACGCCATCGAGAAAGGCGCCGATACCATCATCACCCAGGGCGCCACCCAGTCCAACCACGCGCGTCAGACCGCAGCAATCGCGGCCAAGCTGGGCATGGTCTGCCACATCCTGCTGGAGGACCGCACTGGCTCCAAGGCTGTGGATTACAACTACAACGGCAACGTGCTCCTGGACCAGCTGATGGAGGCGCCGCTGCGCAAGTTCCCGGCAGGCACCGACATGAACGCCGCCATGGAAACACTCGCGGAAGAGCTGCGGGCCAAGGGCAAGAAGCCTTACATCGTTCCAGGCGGTGGTTCCAACGAGATCGGCGCACTGGGTTACGTCAACTGTGCGCTGGAAATGCTCAACCAGGCCAATACCGCTGGTCTGCGCATTGACTCAGTCGTGCATGGCACCGGCTCCGCTGGCACCCAGGCAGGTCTGGTCACCGGCTTCAGTGGTAGCAACAGCCTGATCCCCGTACTGGGCATCGGTGTCCGCGTGCCGCGTGAGCAGCAAGAAGCCAACGTCTTTCGCCTGGCTGAGCGGACCGCTGAGAAACTCGGCATTCCTGGCGCCGTCAAGCGTGAAGATGTAGTCGCCAACTGTGACTACGTTGGCGAAGGCTACGGCATCCCGGCTGCCAGCACGATCGAGGCAATTGAACTCTTTGCCCGCCATGAAGGCATCCTGCTGGATCCGGTCTATTCGGGTAAAGGTGCAGCCGGCCTCATCGACTTGATTCGTAAGGGACACTTCAAGAAGGGCGAAAACGTGGTGTTCCTGCATACAGGCGGCAGCCAGGCTCTGTTCGGCTATCGCGAAGCTTTTGATTTCCCTCAGTACGACTGATTCTCGAGCCAGGAGCGTATAAACCATGAAAGGACTGGCCGTGATTTCCATCGATCGGATCGGCGAATTCAAGCAGCGTTTCTTTCCGGGACTCTGTGTCGCCGTGACTATCGGCATCGCGGCTACCTTTCTTTCACAGCGCTACGGCGCCCCGGCGATGCTAATGGGTTTGCTCTTGGGGTTGGCGTTCAACTTCCTCAGCGAGTCGCCCAGTGTCATGCCGGGCATCGAGCTGGCCGCCAAGCAATTGCTGCGTCTGGGCGTCGCCATGCTCGGCCTGCGCATCACCTTCTCCGACGTCCTGAGCCTAGGGTGGCCACCATTGCTTATGGTGTGCTCGGCGGTACTGCTGACCATCGGTTTTGGTATTGTCATGGCACGACTGCTGGGATTCAGCAGCAGCTTTGGCACCCTGACCGGCGGTTCGGTGGCAATCTGCGGGGCCTCCGCTGCAATGGCGATCAGCAGCGTACTGCCGCAAAACGAGCAGACCAAAAAGGACACGCTGTTCACTGTCATTAGCGTCACCACGCTCAGTACTGTGGCGATGGTGCTGTACCCCATGATCAGCCATTATTTGGGGATGACGCCGGCTGAAACGGGGTTGTTTCTCGGTAGCACAATTCACGATGTCGCTCAGGTGGTCGGTGCCGGATACAGCGTATCCAGTGAAGTCGGCGACTTGAGCACCTTCGTCAAGTTACTGCGCGTTGCCATGCTGGTGCCAATCGTACTGGTGATCGGTGTGGTTATTCGCCGCTCCATGGCCAGCCGTGGTGAAACCACCACGGGTGGAGTTGCCGTCCCAGGCTTTCTAATCGGGTTCGTGGCGCTATTCACCCTGAACAGTCTTGGATGGATCCCGCAGATGATCGTGGAACCACTGGCCGACAGTGCTTCTTGGTTGTTGTTGACGGCAATTGCCGCGCTGGGTGTGCGGACTTCGTTAAAAGAAATCATGACCGTTGGCCTGAAACCGGTACTGCTGGTGATCAGTGAAACGATTTTCATCGTCTTGCTGATACTGGGTTTTATCGCGATAAGTTGATTAAACAAGTTAACCAACACATCATTGAGGTAAATCTGATGGAATATCTTAAGCGTGCGGCTGCAGAAGATGATGTAGCCCAAGAAGATGAGCGTATCCAGGCCACGGTCAAGGACATGTTGACCAAGATCAAGCGTAATGGCGTATCGGCCGTGCGTGAGTACGCCAAACAATTCGATAACTGGCAAGGCGATTTTGTACTGTCAGATGATAAGAGGCAGGCACTCATCGCCCAAGTGCCGCAGCAAGTTAAAGACGATATTGACTTCGCCCACCGCCAGATTAAACGCTTCGCTGAAGCCCAGCGTGACAGCCTGAAGTCTTTCGAAATCGAAACCGAAGAAGGTGTACGCCTGGGACAACAGATCCTCCCGGTTCAGTGTGCGGGTTGCTATGTTCCTGGGGGACGGTATGCGCACGCCGCCTCTGCATTGATGAGTGTTGCTACGGCTAAGGTCGCAGGCGTGCCCTTTATCGTGGCCTGTTCGCCGCCGCGTGGCGACAGCATCAACCCAGCCGTAGCCTATGCAATGCATGTGGCCGGCGCTGATGTAATTCTGGAGATGGGTGGGGTTCACGCCGTCGCGACCATGGCATATGGCCTGTTTACCGATAGGCCGGCCGATATTCTGGTCGGACCGGGCAACGCCTACGTGGCCGAAGCGAAGCGCATGTTGTTCGGCGAAGTGGGCATCGATGTGTTTGCCGGCCCTACCGAGTCGGCGATCATTGCCGACCAAACTGCCGACCCAATGACCATTGCCGTTGACCTCGTGTCGCAGGCCGAGCATGGGACAAATTCCCCTGTTTGGCTGTTCACCGACAGCCGCGAGTTGGGTGAGAAAGTACTCGAGATCATGCCGATGGTGATCGCCGATATGCCAAATGCCGATGTCTGCGAAGCTGCATGGCGCGACCATGGCGTGGTGATTCTCTGCGACAACCGCAATGAAGTCGTAGAAATCAGTGATCAATATGCCTGTGAACACCTACAGGTACTGGCCGAAGATTTGGAATGGTGGAAAGCTCGCCTGAAAAACTACGGCTCGTTGTTCCTCGGCGAAGGCAGCACCGTGACCCATGGCGACAAGTGTTCCGGGACCAATCATATTCTACCGACTAAAAAGGCTGCGCGTTACAGCGGCGGTCTTAATGTTCAGAAGTTCATGAAAGTACTGACCTACCAAGAACTCAGCGAAGAAGCCAACTTGGTCTTCAGCGCCGCCGGTTCGCGGATATCCCGTGTCGAAGGCATGGAAGGTCACGCACGTTCTTGTGACTGGCGACTGCGTAAGTACTACCCCGGCACTCAGTGGGACTTCGAAGTCTTCGATCAAAAGCGTTACTGCTAACGGTCAGGAGACAGAAGCATCACGCCGACAGGGGCTATGTAATGACTAAATTTACCAAATCGTTCACCCAGCAAGAGTCTATTCCCGAGGAAGGCATCGCGCATGCAGTTGAGGTGATGCGCAGCGGACGTCTGCACCGTTATAACGCGGTGGGCGATGAGAGCACCGAAACGGTGTTGCTCGAGCAGGAGTTCGCCGCATACAACGGTAGCAAATACTGCCTTGCCTGCGCCTCAGGCGGATATGCCCTGCACATTGCGATGCGTGCTGTCGGCGTCAAGGCGGGGGAAAAGGTACTGTGCAACGCCTTCACCCTGGCCCCGGTTCCCGGGGCTATCCACAACGCTGGTGCCGTACCGGTACTGGTCGAAACTACCGAAGACTTCACCATCGACCTCGTCGACCTGGAAGCCAAGGCGGCAGCGGACGATGTGCATTACCTGCTGCTGTCGCACATGCGTGGTCATCTGGTTGACATGGACCGGCTGATGGAAATCTGCGAGCGGCATGGTATCTGCGTGATCGAAGATTGTGCACATACCATGGGCGCGTCTTGGAACGGCCGCAAGAGCGGCACCTTCGGCACGATTGGCTGTTTCAGCACCCAGACCTATAAGCACATCAACTCCGGTGAAGGTGGCCTGTTAATTACCAATGATGAGGAGTTGATGGCGAAAGCGATCATGCTCTCCGGTTCTTACATGCTTTACGACCGTCATCTGGCAGGCCCTGGCAAAGAAACGTTCGAAAAAATTCGGTTCGAAACGCCTAACTACAGCGGGCGAATGGATAACTTGCGTGCCGCGATTCTGCGCCCGCAGTTACGTAATCTCGACCGCCAATGCGAACGTTGGAATGAACTGTATAAGGTAACTGAAGAAGGCCTTCGGGACATCGAAGGCGTACGTATCCCACAGCGGCCACAGTCTGAGTATTTTGTCGGAAGCTCAATTCAGTTTTCGTTACCCCATCTGAGCCGGAAAGCCTTCACGCGCTTTATTCAGCGCTGTGAAGAGAACGGCGTCGTCATCAAATGGTTTGGCGATCCTGATCCCAAAGGCTACACCAGTCGCTTTGATAGCTGGCGCTACCTTGACGGGACGCCGTCATTGCCGAAGACCGAAAGCGTACTCGAGACGATGTGTGATATGCGCTTGCCACTGACGTTCGATGTTGAGGACTGCAGAGTCATAACAACTGTTATTTCGGAGACTCTACGATCACTCAAAGACTGAGCGGATACTTATGCATTAGTAGTAGGCACGTGAAAGGGGCTGCCATCCACCGGTTGCTGCCCTGAAACACAGACGTTAACAAAACGAGAGAACAAAAAATGAACACTCTAAAGAAACTGGCCAAAGCGTTTGCTATATCAACCGCTTTTATTGCCGTTTCGCTACCAGCGCTGGCAGAAGCAAAAACCTTCAAGCTAGGCATGCTTGGGTAGTATTGTGCGCATTTCCCTGATGCGCACACCAGCTTTCAAGCATGTTACCTTTGTACCACATTAGCTTGCAGATATAGCCAGGCAGTAGCGGCTAGCTGTTCAGTGATAAGATCACAGGATGCCACCACGCTTTATGATGGTGCGCTTTATAACTGTCTTTACTGTCGGTTCGAGGTTTAAATGGTCGAAAAAATAGTCGGAATAATCGGGGGAATGGGGCCAGAAGCTACAGTCGACCTGATGCGCCGGGTCATAGAGATGACGCCTGTCGAAGACGATGCAGACCATATCCGCATGCTGATCGACAACAACCCTAAAGTCCCGTCTCGCATTAAGGCGTTGATTGAAGGCACGGGTGAAAGTCCTGCCCCTTGCATGGCAGAGATGGCCCGCGGTTTGGTACGACAGGGTGCAGACTTTTTGGTCATACCCTGTAATACGGCACATTACTATTATGATGAAGTGGCTGCGGCAGTTTCAGCACCCATCATTAACCTTATTGAACTTACCGCGCAGACTGTTCACGCTCAGCAGCCGGGTATACATAAAATCGGATTATTGGCCTCCAGCGCCCTGCGTATGATCGAACTTTACGAGCCTTGGTTTCGCGCATTGGGAATAGAAATCTTATACCCTGAGGAAAGTAATCAGGTACAACTTATGCAGTTGATTCGTGACGTCAAGGCAGGGCGTAGAACCGACGCTCAGATCGAGGCGTACAATTCAGCCGCGAAAAGTCTCGAGGCGCAAGGGGCACAGTGCCTGGTAGTCGCCTGTACTGAGCTTTCGGTGCTTGACGACAAACTTCAATCGGCACTGCCAATTTATGATGCAGCTAATCTGCTGGCGGCTGAAATTGTCAGATTGGCGCGGGTGTAACCGCGTGAGTGTGCAAAGCGTTGCGATGAAGTAAGAGAGGGTAGTATCAAGGCGCACGTGCAACACCCATTACCAGGTGTTGTCATGTCGGCGAGGCGTACTCATTTAGGTGCCAAGGCGGGTAACCAACTAAAAATCGGTTGCCCGATACATGAGCGGTATCGTGACTATAGTATTAGCTCAGCGTCCATAGACAGCTATGGACTCCCTGTTGTTGATCGCCAAGGCGGTGTAACAGGATTCAGTGATGAGTACCACAATTATGACCGATGCTTTCTCTCACTCATCAATACCGGTCATCAGGTCCTGATCTTAACAATATGGAACCACTAACTATGCTGCGATTGGATCCCGGATTGACGCGGATACGTATCAAGGGCCTGCTCTTGCGCACGTATATCGGTATCAGGGATGTATGGATCAACAACAGGCAGGACGTGTCTATTAATCTGACCATCCTCTACACCGCAGTGGATGCTGCGCAAGGTGAGGACAGGATTTATTCACCGAACTACGACACCATTACTAAGGCGATTTTCCAGCAAGTGGATGGCTGCCACTTCGTCCTGCTCGAACACCTGCCCCAAGTAATACTCGATTTGGTGATGGAGCACCCGGCCGTATGCTGCGCCGAGGTGGAAGTAAATGATGTCCATGGTCCGCAGCCCTACAAGTCGGCATCGATCACACTCACTAAATTTCGCTCACCCTCCGAAAAAAACTTCTCTGATATTGGGGATGGATTAACGTAGTCCAGTATTTCAGGCGGTGTCGAAATCCGCGATTAAGAAACGGTATGTTGATCAAAACCAAACGATTAAATCAGTCGCTGACACCATTCTTATAGCTCGCTTCGAGCAAGCCGTAACTAGCATTACCCGAATAAAGCGTCCATTTCCTACATTCGTCAGCTAATGTTATGCGTCAACCAAAGGTTCGACGATGCAGCAGTGCGCCCAACTGAACGTTGTTTTTATCAGCCAACCAAAACGCATTTTAGTCTAGCTGAGTAGTTGTTTTATGATTCTAAATTATTTTAACCTTTGTAGATATCTGTACATTATTATGCTCGTTTCTGGTAGTGGATTTTTATAATGCATTTGCGTGTACTGCAAAAACATGTGAACCAGCAACAGACTTGTATAAAGCTTCTTGGTTTAAATTTTTACTTAGATACCAATTTTAGGGGCAGGCTACTGCCGGTTGTTTATAGGGATTAAGATTAAGTATGATTTCACTCAAGGTGTGTATTCTTGATTGGTCTTGAGAAAAGTGTTATTTTCATTTTTTTTGGCATCGAAGCCTGAGGCTGCTTGCGTGAGTAGATTACCCAATTCATTAAATAGCCCAACCTTGGAAGACGTTGCTCGACACGCAGGGGTGTCTTCAGCGACGGTGTCGCGCTACCTCAATAATCCTGAGGTGGTCAGTGAACGAAGCAAGTCAAAGATCGATAGGGCAATTAGATCATTAAATTACGTACTTCACGCTGCTGCGCGCACGCTTGCATCTAAAAGGTCGCGAATGATCGGTGCTATAGTGCCATCGCTGGATAATAATCTTTTTGGACATTCACTTGAAGTGTTTCAGGATTATATTTCCAAAGCGGGATATACAATGGTCGTTGCGTCCTCTAACTATGACGTTGATAAAGAGCGTAATCAGATTGCACAGATGGTGTCTCACGGAGTGGATGCTATATTGCTGGTAGGTGTCTCTCGCGATGAGTCAATTTACTACCTGCTTAATGAAAAAAAGATTCCCTATGTAATAACTTGGGCTATAGATCCTCTGGGCAAGCATCCTTGTATCGGATTTGACAATCATGACGCGGCAGCCAAAGTTGCAGACTATTTGATGGATTTGGGCCATCGTCAATTTGCTATGATATCTGGATTATTGAAAGGGAACGATCGAGCAAGTAATCGTTTGCAGGGGGTTCGGGATGCATTGGCACGACGTAATTTAAGCCTACCCAACGAGTGTGTTCTCGAAAGGCCTTTCGGTGTTGAGCATGGACAGGAAGCGTTTCGGCTTCTAATGTCTCGTTCTCCGCAGCCCACAGCAATAATTTGTGGTTCGGATCCTTTTGCCTTCGGGGCTATTATTGAAAGCAAAATTCTAGGCATCGAGGTGCCTAGAGAGGTCTCAATCACAGGTTTCGATGATACGTGGCTTGCACCTCACTTGACTCCTTCTTTGACGACACTAAGAACACCTCAGGAGCAGATAAGTGTGCTCGCAGCGCAGAATTTAATCTCAAGACTGAAGGAAGAGGATGTGAGTGCCCCGCCAGCCTTGGATGTCGAATTGATAGTGCGGGAGTCTTGCTCAAGTCCACTTGTTTGTCACGAGTGGACTGAGCATTGAATTAAAGATGGTCTGAGGTAGGTCAGGTGTTGCATTCAGTTTCCACGGCCGCCTAGTAATATATTTTTGCTGACTTCGGCCGCCACCGATTTTGATAGCGGAAATCGATCTGAAACGATCAGATTGCCCGTTCATTTCTGAATTTTTAGCTGCCGCGAGTTCCGCACGTACGGATCTGTGTGGGGGAGGGGGCAGGCAGGTGACTGCCATTCCTACCGCGACCGTTCGGTGGGCAACAGCTTGCGCTTGCCGCGGCGCTTGACCGGGGTAACGACTTCTTCCTCGACCTCAGCCTCAGCCGTATTCGGCGTGCTTCGGCCAGGCTTTCGGCTTCGCTGTACATGGCCAGCTGTGGCAAATTCGGATAAACGGTTTGCTCGGCTTCGCGCCAAGCCGAGCCTCAGACCTATCCCTGTATCACAGGGCGGCCTTAGCTTTTCCACATTCCTTTACCCGCAGCATCCACAGCGTTCTTCACCGTTCGCCAACCGACTCCGGCGGCGCTACGGGCTTCCCCTGCATCAGACTCACACAGCATCGCCATCAGCGAGTACGCCTGACCACCTTCGCCCTTCGGGTAGTGGGGCTCGATCAATCCCGTTAGCCCTTTTCACAGCACCACCCGATCCATATCGATCAGGAACAGCTCTTGACGAGTCTAAGGGCATTACCCGCGGGTCACCTTTGGTAGCAGCACTATTATTGTGCGTTACAGGAATGGACGTGCAATGACCTGTGTTGCGTGAAATCTATTCAGTATTCTGCCTTAGTGAGTAGAAATTTCTCATAACGATATATTTAATATTTCAATGCCTTTATTCAAAAATAGCAGAGCGAACCTATTGCAAGGACCCGTTCATGGTGTTAAAAATGAAAGCGCTTACATTTTATGAGTGACTTGCTTCCAGGCATCAAGTGAAGCGGAAGCTCAATCGTGTAACTCAAGCCGGTCAGGCCAATCAAGTTGTGCGGGTGTTGAGAAAACACACTGAGGAAAAATCATGAAGACACATTGTAAAGTAGTGGTGATCGGTGGTGGGATTGCAGGTTGCAGCACCCTCTATCACTTAACCAAAGAGGGTTGGACTGACGTCGTATTGGTCGAGAGAAATGAACTAACATCGGGCACAACTTGGCACTCTGCTGCTCAAGTGACTAATTTTGGTGCAGTGCAGACGATGGTGGGGCTAAAGAGCCATAGCATCAAGTTGTACAAAGAATTAGCTGCTGATCTTGAACATCCGATCAATTATCACCATGCTACTGGCGGCATCCGTCTTGCCTCTACCCAGGAACATCTTGATGGGTACAAGCATTTCATTTCTTTGGCTAAAGGAATGGGGGTCGACTTCGAGTTGATCGATGCTGCTGAGTGCGCAAAGCGGCACCCTTTGATTGAAACCCATGAGCTACTTGGCGGTCTCTGGGATCCTCTGGATGGTGACATTGACCCCGCTCAACTCACTCAAGCTCTGGCCCGTGCAGCGCGTAAAGCAGGTGCAGAAATATACCGTAATAACCCGGTTGAGGCCTGCTACCAAAAGCCTAATGGCGAATGGGTAGTGCAGACTCAAAATGGCGATATCACCTGCGAAATTATTGTAAATGCTTGCGGCTATCGAGTGAATGAGCTCGGCGCAATGCTGGGTGTTCAATACCCAGTTATCTCCATGGAGCATATGTATTTCCTGACCGAGCCATTACCTGAGTTGGAGGCTATCGACTACCGTGTTCCGTTGCTGCGCGACCCACGCGATGACTTCTATAGCCGTCAGGAGAAAAAAGGCCTGTTGGTAGGTATTTACGAGCAGCGTTGTAAAACTTGGGGGATGGATGGCATTGATCCAAACTTTGTTAATGCCCTTTGCCCTGATGATCTGGATCGTTGCCTGGATAACATGGAGCGCGTCTTTAAGCGTATGCCATGCCTGGAAAGAACAGGTATCCACAGCATTATCAATGGTCCAATTACCTATTCTGCTGATGGTAATCCGCTCGTAGGCAAGACCCCAGGTCTGAAAAATGCTTATTCCATTATTGGTCTGCGGGCCGGATTGGGCGAAGGCGGTGGCCACGGTAAGATCCTGGCGGAACTGATCGTTCACGGTGAGTCTGAGTGGGATACCTGGTGCATCGATCCTGCCCGGTTCAGCAAGCATGCGAACACCGAGTTTACCGCCCGTAAAGCGGTCGAAGATTACCAGAACGAATTCCGCTTCCACATGCCTCATGAGTTCCGCCCGGCGGGCCGTTTGGCGAAAACCACGCCAATCTATCCGGTGTTAAAAGAACAAAATGCCGAGTTCGGTGTGGTGAGTGGTTGGGAACGGGTCCTGTTCTTCAAGCCAACTGCTGACTTCAAGTTCAAGCATAGTTTCCGCTTCACTGATGTCGAAGAAATCGTCGCCAATGAGGTAAAAGCGGTACACGAGCATGTTGGTCTTATGGAGGTCAGTGGCTTCAACCGTTACGAAATAAAAGGTCCGGGTGCGGCTGAGTGGCTCGATAGCCTGATGTGCGGCAATGTACCCAAGAAAGTGGGTCGTATCGGTCTGTGCTACTTCCTTACCGATAAAGGCAATGTTGCGGGTGAAGCCACTCTGGCGAAGCTGTCAGACGATTGCTTCTGGTATGGTTCGGCGGCTGCCTCTGAAATCCATGATATGGATTGGCTGCGCGCTCGTCTTCCGAGCGAAGGCGTTGAGATCATCCCGATGACCAACTCGCATACGATTTTGGTTGTTTCAGGACCTAAGTCCAGGGACCTGTTGGCGAAACTGTCCCCGCGCACTGACTGGTCGAATCAGAGCTTCCCTTGGCTCACCGCCAAGTCTGTCTTCATCGGCCATGCTCAATCAGTTGCCATGCGTGTGAGCTTCAATGGTGAACTGGGTTGGGAGCTTCATGTGCCCAATGAGCAGCTCTACCTGACACACTCGCTTCTTACGGAAGCAGGTGTCGAGTTCGGTCTCAAGCAATTTGGTGCTCTGGCAACAGATTCGATGCGCCTCGAGAAGAGCTACCGTCACTGGAAGGCCGACCTGATCACCGAATTTGATCCGTTCGAAAGTGACCTGGACCGCTTCGTGAAGATGGAAAAGCCTAACTTCCCAGGCAAAGAAGCGCTTCTGGCCAAGGCGGGCACGCCGGCAAGAAGGAAGTTTGTGACCATGGTTGTTGATTGCGAACATGCCGCCGCTCACCCCGGCGACTCAATATGCGTTGCTGGTTCCGTCATCGGTACCGTTACTTCTGCGGGCTATGGTCACCGGGTGAAAAAGAATATTGCCATGGGCTTTATTGATCCCGCTTATGCACACGACGGTGCTGAGTTTGAAATAGAGATCATCGGCAAGCCGCATAAAGCCAAGGTGGTGCCAGGCTCTATATTTGATCCTGAAAATACACTGCTTCGGTCCTAAAATTAGATATTTATCTGTAAGCGGAGACATGTATGACTCGCATTGATAAGTTTATATCGTCACTTGTGCTGTGTTCGTCTGCAGGCTTGGTTCACGCTGCTGACGTGGTTATCGGAGTGCCGAACTGGCCTACTGCGGCAGCCCAAAGCTATATCTTGAAAGAGGTGATCGAGGAAAATATTGGGCTGGATGTCGAAATGCAAAACGGCACCAACTCAGTTATTTTCGAAGGTATGGACCGAGGCAGCATGCATGTGCATCCAGAGGTGTGGATGCCAAACCAAAAAAATCTGCATGATAAATATGTAGTAGAAAGAAAGACGGTGGTGGAAAATCCTAATGGGATTTTGGCTACTCAGGGGATGTGTGTAACTAAGGAAACCTCTGAAAAGTACAACATCAAAAAGATCTCTGATCTGACTAATCCTGATATTGCAGCATTGTTCGATCGCGATGGAGATGGTCTCGGCGAAATGTGGATCGGAGAGCCTTCGGCTGCTTCCGGTCCAGTCGAGCGGGTGAGAGCAAAAAGCTACGGCTATGACCAAACATTTACCCTTCAGGAGGTAGATGTTGCGCTTCATCTGGCGGCACTTGATAGCTCGGTAAAGACGCATAAGCCTTATGTGTTCTTCTGCTACGCGCCTCAGCATTTGTTTACAATGTATGAGTTAGTCAAGCTTGAAGAACCCGCTCATAACGCTGCTACTTGGCACGTATTGCAACCCACGGAAGATCCAAACTGGTTGGCTAAGTCCAATGCTGATAGCGGCTGGCCTGATGCATTTCTGAACTTGAACTATGCCAAGTCTCTGGAGAAGGATCAGCCATTGGCTGCTGCACTGCTTAAGAACTTTAAGCTCACGGCTGAGCAGTTGAACGCTATTAGCTATTCGATGGCGGTTGATAAGTTGGATCCGGCGGTTTTTGCCAAAACATGGGTTAAAGACAATAGTGCTGTAGTTGATTCATGGCTGCATGACTAAGGTTGGGCTAATCATTATTTATTGCACGAAAGTGCATATAAGTAAGCTGGTTCACTGCTGAGGCTAGTAGCCTGTACGGTTGGTTGATTAACTAGATCTCGCTGTTTGTGGTTCTCAGGCAACACGCGGCTCCTCACCGGCTTCGGTGAGGAGCAGCAAACGAGTACCGTGGGCCTCAAGCGTTGAAATTAACTAGTTGAACTGGCCATGCAGGCTGTTAGTGGCGGTCATATTTATCTAAGATTATTTATTTTTAGATGATGACTGTTTTCAAGTGCAGGGTTGGAGGGTTAGTCTGGTGTGTATGTTGTAAGTTTCGTTAAGGGTGCTCTGATAAAGCCAATTGCCAAAAAATGCAGAGCAGTAACCAAACGAGTTGTATGCCTGTTTTTTTGAAAAGCAGGGGCTTTTTCAGAGTTCATTTAAGTTTTAATTTGGCAAATTTAAGTCGTTAACTGCTGAGTGATTTACACGCTTAGATAGCCAAATGTTTAACCATTGGTTCCACAGGTTTGTAGGAGGTTTGTGTATGAAGGTTCTGGTTGGTGTTAAACGCGTAATTGACCACAACGTTAAGGTCAGGGTTAAAGCAGACGGATCTGCAGTGGATCTAGAGAACATCAAAATGGCAATAAATCCATTTGATGAAATCGCAGTAGAGCAGGCGGTTAGGCTAAAGGAAGCCGGTATTGCCGATGAGGTAATAGTGGTTTCCATAGGCCCGGATAAGGTTCAAGAAACCTTACGCCAGGCTTTAGCCATAGGCGCTGATCGGGCAATCCACGTTCCATACCCTGATAGCACCGAACCACTCTCTGTGGCCAAGCTCTTTAAAGCCTTAGTGGCGAAAGAGGACATTCAGTTAGTGATGCTAGGCAAGCAGGCAATTGATGATGATTGCAACCAGACTGGACAAATGCTGGCAGCACTGTTGGCTTGGCCTCAAGGCACTTTCGCTTCTGGCTTAAAGGTCAGTGCTGAGAAGATTGAGGTGGTGCGTGAAGTTGATAATGGGCTGGAAACGCTAGCGCTTGCTATGCCTGCGGTGGTCACCGTGGATCTACGCCTTAACGAGCCGCGTTATGCCTCGTTACCTTCCATCATGAAGGCGAAGAAAAAGCCACTGGAACAGATTACGGCCAATGAGTTAGGCGTTGACTTGAGCCCGCGTCTTGAGTTGGTGTCTGTAGTCGAGACGCCGAGCCGCCAGGCTGGCGGGGTACTTGTGACTACTGCCGCAGAATTAGTGGCGAAACTGAAAACCGAAGCGGCAGTGATTTAAGGAGTCGTAATATGTCCATCCTCGTTATTGTCGACCACGACAACGCTGCCATTGCAGCGGCCACATTTAACACGCTCGGTGCTGCACAGCAGATCGGCGGTGATATCGACGTGCTGGTGATGGGGCACGCGTGCGCCCCGGTCAGCCAGGCGGCTGCGGCCATTGCAGGGGTACGCCGGGTCATCACCGTCGACGCAGAACAGTTTAAGCAACCAGTGGCCGAAGACATGGCGCCATTGTTGCGAGATTGTGCTGAGGGCTACACCCATCTGCTTGCACCGGCCAATAACTTTGGCAAAAACCTCATGCCGCGGGTTGCCGCCTTACTGGATGTGGCACAAATTTCCGATATCAGCGCTGTGATCGATGCAAATACGTTTGAGCGGCCTATCTATGCTGGCAACGTAATAGCTACCTATCGCAGCCATGAGTCCATCAAGGTAATCACCGTACGCAGCACTAAGTTCGAGTCTATGGCCGCCACTGGTGGCGCCGCAGAACAGTTGACTATGCAGGCGCCCATGCCACAGCAGCAAGCCAGTGTGCTGGGCCGGTCAGAGGCAAAGTCAGGCGGGCCAGAACTGTCAACTGCACGCGTTGTGGTATCCGGCGGACGTGGAATGGGCAGCGGTGAGAACTTTGTTCTCCTTGATAAAGTTGCCAGCAAACTGGGTGCTGCGGTTGGCGCCTCCCGTGCTGCAGTAGATGCCGGCTTTGTGCCGAACGATTACCAGGTTGGCCAGACTGGCAAAGTGGTTGCACCAGAGCTCTACATAGCGGTTGGCATTTCCGGGGCAATCCAGCACCTGGCTGGGATGAAAGACTCCAAGGTGATTGTTGCAATAAATAAAGACCCCGATGCGCCGATCTTTCAAGTGGCCGATTACGGCATCGTTGGTGACCTCTTCGAAGTCATGCCGCAGCTCGAAGCTGCCCTCTAATTCATACAGTGTTGGAGTTAAAAGAGATTAATTATGAAAAATAAACCCTCGTATATTCTCAAAGTCTCTTGCCCTGGACGTGTTGGTATTGTTGCAGCGATCGGTAACTTCATGGCAGATCGGGGTTGCTTCATCAAGGAACTTCACCAATACGATGATCTGGACACAGGGCGTTTTTTTTCGACCATTGAGTTCGTCTTTGAAGGCAATGGCACATTCAGCGTCGAACAGTTGAAGGCGGCCTTCGAGGTGACGGCGCTGCGTTTCGAGATGGATTGGGAAATTCACAACGCCGCCGATCGCGCCAAGGTGCTGATCATGGTGTCCAAGTACGACCACTGCCTGCGTGACCTGCTCTACCGCCGTGCCACCGGTGAACTGCCGATCGACATCACCGCCATCGTCTCCAATCACGAAGACCTGCGGGCGATGGCCGAGCATGAGGGCATCGAGTACATCCACCTGCCGGTGACCAAGGAAAACAAGCCGGAGCAGGAAGCCCGCTTACTGGAAATCGTCGAAAGCACCGGCACCGAGTTAGTGGTGCTGGCGCGCTATATGCAAGTGCTGTCCGATTCGCTGAGCAAGCAACTGGCTGGTCGCTGCATCAACATTCACCACTCCTTCCTGCCGGGCTTCAAGGGCGCTAAACCCTATTACCAGGCCTACGACCGTGGCGTGAAATTGATCGGCGCAACCGCGCACTACGTCACCGGCGACCTCGACGAGGGTCCGATCATCGAGCAGATGGTTGACCGCGTGAACCACTCCCATGATGCGTTGCGCTTAACCCAGATTGGACGTGACATGGAAGCCCAGGCCTTGGCCCGTGCCGTGAAATATCACGTGTCCCATCGCGTATTCCAAAACGGGCTGCGTACCGTCGTTTTCTACAGCTGAGGAGTGGCATTGATGAATGATCCGAAAACCATAGTCTGGCGAGATTATTCGCATCCTGTGAGTATTGACGGTAAAGCCTTTGCCGAAAAACTACGCACCGAAGTAGCCTCGGGAGCGGCCGATTTTAGTGCAGTAGCAGGGCGCCAGCCAGGTTTGGCAGTGGTGTTGGTGGGCAGCGATCCGGCCAGTCAGGTTTATGTGCGTACCAAGATGCGTCAGGCCGCTGAGGCCGGCATCGCGTCCTTTCCTCACCTGCTTGAGGTTGGCACTAGTGAAGCTGAATTGCTGACTCTGATTGACGCGCTGAACCGCGATGACAGCGTCGACGGCATCTTGGTGCAGCTGCCTCTGCCGGCACAGATTAACGAGACGGCAGTGATTGAGGCGATCGAGCCGGCCAAGGATGTCGACGGCTTCCATCCCTACAATGTGGGGCGCTTAAGCGGTGGTAACCCGGTGATGGTGCCCTGCACCCCACTGGGTTGTCTGCTGCTGTTGCAAGACCGCCTCGGTGATCTGTCCGGCTTAAAAGCGGTAGTGGTTGGGCGATCCAATATCGTCGGTAAACCGATGGGGCAATTGCTGCTCAATGCCAACTGTACGGTGACCACGGTGCACTCGCGCAGCCGCAATTTGCTTGAGGAGTGTCGCCAGGCTGACATTCTGGTGGTCGCGGTCGGCCGGCCAGGGATGATTGGCGCTGAACACATCAAGCCCGGGGCCACAGTGCTGGATGTGGGTATCAACAGGGTCGAGGATGCGCAGGGCAAGGTGAGTCTGGTCGGCGATGTCGACTTCGCCGCGGCAGCAGTTGTCGCTAGCGGACTGACCCCGGTGCCCGGTGGCATCGGCCCGATGACGGTAGCCTGTCTGTTGCGCAACACCCTGGCGGCTGCGCGGCAGCGTTCGACTAATCACTGATACATATTTACAACAAGGTAAATGCAATGAGCCAGATTGCCCGCGAAGCCATGGAGTTTGACGTTGTCATAGTCGGTGCAGGCCCATCGGGGTTGAGCGCCGCCTGCAAACTGATGCAGCAGGCACAAGCGACAGGGCAGGAGTTGAGTGTCTGTGTGGTCGAGAAGGGCTCCGAGGTTGGCGCTCACATCCTCTCGGGGGCAATTCTGGAAACGCGTGCGCTCGATGAGTTATTTCCCGATTGGGCAGAGCGGGGTGCACCGCTGAACACCCCGGTGGTGCAAGACCAGGTGCTGCTGCTGCCGAATCAGCAACGTACCCTGAAGTTACCCAACTGGATGGTGCCCAAGACCCTGCATAACAGCGGTAATTACATCATCAGCCTGGGCAACCTCTGCCGTTGGCTGGCCGAGCAGGCCGAAGCGCTGGGCGTCGAGATTTTCCCAGGCTTCGCCGCGAGTGAAGTGCTCTATCGCGAGGATGGATCGGTCAAGGGCATCGCCACCGGCGACATGGGCGTGGGGCGCAACGGCGAGCCCAACGACGCGTTCATGCCGGGGATGGAGTTGCATGCCAAGTACACCCTGTTCGCCGAGGGCTGCCGCGGCCACTTGGGCAAGACGCTCTATCAGCGGTTCGAGCTGGATCGTGATGCCGATAGCCAGCACTACGGCTTGGGCATCAAGGAACTGTGGGACATCGACCCGAGCAAGCACCGCCCCGGTCTGGTCGTGCATGGCACAGGCTGGCCGCTCAGCGATGGCACCTCGGGCGGATTCTTTCTCTACCATGGCGACAATAGCCAGGTCGTCGCCGGTCTGATCGTCGACCTGAACTACTCGAACCCGCACCTCAACCCGTTCGATGAGTTCCAGCGGCTCAAGCACCACCCGGCGCTGGCCCAGTACCTGGAAGGCGGCAAGCGGGTTGCCTATGGTGCGCGGGCCATCACCAAGGGTGGTTTCAATGCCCTGCCGAAAATGACCTTCCCAGGCGGCCTGCTGATCGGTTGCAACGCCGGCACCCTGAATTTCGCCAAGATCAAGGGCACTCACACGGCAATGAAGTCGGGTTTGCTGGCCGCCGAGGTGATCTTCGAGGCATTGAGCCAGGGCGATGCAGGCGGCAACGAGTTGCTGGCCTACACTGAACGTTTCAAGGCCTCGTGGCTGTATGAGGAGCTGTATAGCAGCCGCAACTTCGGTCCGGCGCTGCACAAGTTCGGTCCACTGCTCGGTGGTGCCTTCAACTTCATCGACCAGAACTTGTTCGGCGGCAAGCTGCCGGTCCGCCTGCGTGACAATGTGCCTGACCATGCACAGATGAAGGAGGCGGCGCTCTGTCAGCAGATTGTCTACCCTAAACCGGATGGCGTGCTCAGCTTCGACAAGTTGTCGTCGGTGTTCCTCTCCAACACCAACCATGTTGAAGATCAGCCCTGCCACCTGCAGTTGCTGGACCCGGCGATACCGATGCAGCACAACCTGCCGCGTTTCCACGAACCGGCCCAGCGCTACTGCCCGGCGGGCGTATATGAGGTGATTCAGGAGGAGGCCGGTAAGCGCTTCCAGATCAATGCGCAGAACTGCCTGCATTGCAAAACGTGCGACATCAAGGACCCCGCCCAGAACATTCGCTGGGTAGCTCCGGAAGGCGGCGGCGGCCCCAGCTACCCAAACATGTAAGCGTTTATAACAACAAAGAGGGCAATCATGATGATCACAATTAATACGCTTGTTGCGACATTAGTGTTTTCTGTAATCAGTAGTATGAGCTGTGCGTTTACGATTGAAAAAGAAATCCGCAAGAATATGCAGAAGAGTAGGTTGTGAGGAACGCAAATTTAGTGGGTGCCTGGCTCGCCCAGCAATAATCATTAACACGATTTTGGTTGGCCATGGGTGTTGCGGTTTTGATCTGTTAGTGATGGTTGTCGTGGGTCAGAGTGGCAGTAGCCAATATGCAGTCGAAAGATTACGGCGGCGCCGAAAGGATAGGAGTACTGAGCATGCAAGCAGACGTTATTAGCTTAGATGGGGTTTGGAAGATCTTCGGCCAGAACCCATCAGAGGCCATGAAGGCTATCAATGAAGAGGGCCTTGATAAAGCAAGTGTGCTGAGCCGATTTGCTTGCGTAGTGGGAATTTCCAATGTTTCCTTTACGGTACAGTGCGGCGAAATATTTTGCATTATGGGACTATCGGGTAGTGGTAAGTCGACGCTGATTCGTCACTTAAACCGTCTCATAGAACCTACGGCTGGCACCATTAAGGTGCTGGGTCAGGATATGTCAGCGTTATCTCATAACGAGTTGCGAAATATCCGCGCCAAGCATATCGGTATGGTCTTTCAGCATATGGCGCTGCTGCCACATCGGAGCGTGCTCGATAACGTCGCCTTTCCTCTAGAGGTTCAGGGCATACCCAAATTCAAACGCTGGGAGATCTCGCAGCGCGCCCTGTCCCTGGTGAACCTTGGGGGCTACGAGGACTACTTTCCCGCACAGCTTTCTGGTGGCATGCAGCAGCGCGTTGGGCTTGCACGAGCGTTGGCTAGTGATCCAGAAGTACTTCTGATGGACGAACCCTTTAGTGCGCTCGACCCTCTAATCCGTCGAGAGCTGCAAAACCAGTTTGTTTCATTGACCAAGACGCTTAAGAAGACCACAGTCTTCATTACGCATGATCTCGATGAGGCTATCCGGATTGGAGACCGTATTGCGATCATGAAGGATGGACAGCTGGTTCAGGTGGGCACACCGGAGCAGATAGTGATGCACCCAGAAGATGAATATGTGGCTGAATTCGTCAAGGACATTTCTAACCTGAAGCTTATTAGTGCCCGCTCCATCATGCAGGATGTCAATAGCATTATCCTGCCTGCCGGTATGAATACTGCCCAGTCACCACGAGTCAATGAACACACCTCTCTAGAAAAGTTAATTGATATTGCGACCTCTTCAGAGCTGCCAATAATTGTTACTGATGCCGAGGGTGTGGATATTGGGATAGTCAGCAAAGATACTCTGTTGTTGGGCATCAGAGGAGGTAATAACAATGACGGCTAATCAGCAAAAAAATATAGCTGTTGATCTGGGTAATTCCGCCGAGCATTTTGCCGGGAGGAATGGAAGCTATTATGCTAATCAATTCATAAAGATCCAGTCCCGCAATGGTATACCGTTAACATTTAACATTTATGCAGCCTTGCTGGGGCCATTCTGGGCTGCTGCTCGTAATCTGTGGGGCTTGTTCTGGTTGAGCGCCATTGCCAATCTATTAGCTCTGGTCCAGCTAGGAAAAGGGTTATGGGGGGAGTTGGGCGCTGACCAGCTGGCACGCGCGGCGCGTTTGACTACGAAGTCGCAAGAAATGGCCATAAAAGCACAGACCGCCTTCGACTCAGGCGCTAGCAATGCAGAGTCCTTACAGCGCACTTCCGATAACCTACAACGTGCTGCTGAGAGGGCCATAGAAGCTGCCAGTGCGGCTGCGTCGGGAGCGAGCCAATTTTTGTTGTGGGGTTCACTTGGTCTGCTGGCGATCATCGTGCTCCAGGGCTTTCTGGCCAATCCGGCATACGAGAAGAAGTATTGTCGGTGGCGCATTAATAAAGCTGAGCCAAGCGGTTTCAGCCTGACGAGTCTGCTGTTTGGCGTCGCCGTGTTAGCAATGATTTATCCATTGACCTTGTACCGCTACACAGTTGAGAAGCCGGTAAAATGGCTGATCAAGTTCCCGAGCGATCAATCCGTTTACTCATCAATCTCTAATTGGATGGATGCGAGCTTTGATTTCGTCGCGTTAAAAGGCGCCAGTTTTTTTGATGGGATAACGAGTGCTATCAGTTTGCTGCTCGATACCCTCGAAGTGATATTGGTAGATACACCCTGGCCGGTAACGATGATGGTGATACTGGTCATGGCTTGGCGTCTGGCTGGTCCGAGAGTCGCGATATTTACCCTCGCTGCCTTGGCCTACCTAGCGTTTCTGGGCTTTTGGGAAAAAAGCATGTCAACGGTTGCGTTGTTGGGGGCGGCAGCGACCATCTGCGTGCTGATCGGGGTACCGTTAGGCATATGGTGCGCGAAAAATCGTTATGTTTACGCCACGACCGAACCGGCACTTGATTTTATGCAAACCATGCCGGCCTTTGTTTATCTGATTCCTATCATCGCGTTTTTTGGGACAGGTAAGCCGCCAGGCATTTTGGCAACCATCATATTCGGCCTTCCGCCGGTGGTGCGCTTAACTGCCTTAGGCATTAAACAAGTACCGGCCACCATAGTAGAAGGGGCAATAGCCTTTGGCTGTACCCGACGCAAACTTCTGTTTGATGTTGAGATTCCTCTCGCTATGCCAAATATCATGACAGGGGTTAATCAGACAATTTTGATGTGCCTGTCAATGGTAGTGATCGCCTCGCTCATCGGCGCCGAAGGGCTGGGTTCAGACGTGTTAATGGCTTTGCAGTACGCAGCAAAGGGGCAGGGTCTGTTGGCCGGTATTGCCATTCTACTTTGTGCCATGGTCATTGATCGTATCGTGCAGGGTCAATTTAAGAAAAAAGTGTAGGGAGTCAGACGACTACTACCTAACGATTGCTGACGTAGAGTTTCAAGGTGAAACCTAGAAACTCTACGTAATTGGTATGTATGAGGATTTGTCATTCGATAGTATAAGCAGGCTTTATATTTCATTGGTCTCGATTATGCCTTTGCAATGAATTGATGTTTTTGCGTTGGTATAACATTACGATGTAACGTTTCTTCATTGGAGGTTGTATGAGTTTTGCAAAGTCTGTACTGGAGCAGCTTATCGCCAGGAAATCCGGCTTCAGCTTGCCTCAACAATTTTACACCGACCCTGAAATCTTTCGTTTGGAGATGGAGTTAATTTTTGCACGAAGTTGGCTGCCGTGGCACACACGTGCGAAGTCCCTAAGGCTGGGGATTATGTCACGGTAAATATAGGCAAGGATTCAGTATTGATTGTGCGCAACAAAGAACATGGTATTAATGCTTTTTTTAATACGTGCCGGCATAGAGGTTCCGTGCTATGTACTCAGGCTAGAGGAAGTGCTCCTAAGATTGTCTGTCCATACCATCAGTGGACGTATGAATTAGACGGTCAGCTTATTTTTGCTCGTGAAATGGGTAGTGATTTTGACAAGGAGGATTTTCCATTAAATAAGGTTAATGTCAGGGTGGTAGGCGGGACTGTTTATGTTTGTCTCAGCGATAGTCCGCCGGAATTTTCTGATTACGCTAGTACAATTGAACCCTATATTACGCCTCATGGTATGGATGATTTGAAAGTGGCTGCCGAAATCTCGATTGTCGAGCAAGGCAACTGGAAACTGGTTTGGGAAAATAATCGTGAGTGCTATCACTGTCAGGTTGGGCATCCTTCATTACTACGAAGCCTGCCCGAAACGGATGACCCCAATGATCCGGTCACTACGCCTGCAGCTAAAAAACATATGGAGAGTGCTTTTATTGAGTGGGATGCAAAACAACTGCCATATCGTGCAGTGAACACGAATGCTTGGCGGATTGCTCGAATGCCTCTCGTAAAGGGCACTATTTCTATGACAATGGACGGCCAACCGGCTGTGAAAAATCATCGGTTGGGTACTTTGCCAAATGTTGACGTAGGCACGTTGCGTAATATGCATCTGCCGAATGTCTGGTTATATTATCAGGCAGATCACTGCATTTCCTTTAGGGTGCTGCCGATTGGGCCTCAACAAACTCAATTGACGTGTAAGTGGTTGGTCCCGAAAGATGCTGTAGAGGGGATTGATTATGATCTTGACAACTTAACAAAGGTTTGGCGTGAAACGAACGATGAAGATCGTAGTTTCGTTGAGCGTAATCAGTTGGGTATCAATACACGCGCTTATAAACCAGGTCCATACTCGCCTACAGCAGAGTTTGGTGTAAAAGGGTTTATTGATTGGTACGCGGATACGATGGAACAAAACTCTCTCTAAACTGCTTTTTATTAGCGGCGCACTGAAGAGGCCTGATCGCTAAGGTTGTTATATGACGATTATTTGTCATTAAGTAATCGTCTCTATTGCGAGGTGGGCTTGTTCAGGTACTTGTTGGGAGTTATGGTCATTGTCAATGGTCGACAACTCAGGGTGTGATGGAGGTGATTCACACCTTGAATTGTCAGTTACACTTGAATAGGGTTAACGTCATGAATGTATCTGTTCTGGATGAGTCTGTAGATAAAAATAAGTTCTGGAGTGGAGGGCAGGAATTAGAATGTGTGATGGTAATGCCAGAAACACTAAGCGCCAAGACCTTTTTCTTCAAGGCCGCAGAAGGGCAGTTGTTTAATTACATACCAGGACAGTTCATTACTATTGAGGTACCTACGGAGAATGGTATTCTTCGCCGGTCATATACGCTATCTACTACTCCGTCTAGGCCTCTTTCTATCGGCATCACAATAAAACGAAATCCAGAGGGTCAAGGAGGTAGTGCCTGGTTGTTGGACAACCTTAAGTTGGGCGACCGTATAAACGCTTATGGTCCGTCTGGTATTTTTTCCTGCCAGACTCATCCAGCAAAAAAATACTTGTTTATAACCGCTGGCTCGGGTATTACCCCAACTATCTCTATGTTGCGCTGGCTTTACGATTATAGTGTTCATACAGATATTATTTTCATTCATTGTGCGTCACGGCCTTCTGAAATACTTTTTCGCGATGAGGTCGAGCATATGTCTAAGCGCGACCCTGATATTAAAGTAAACTGGATAGTCAAAGATACCGACCGTTATGATGTTTGGACAGGGTGTCAGGGGCGATTTAATCAAATTATGTTGGAATTAATAGCTCAGGACTTTGCTTCGCGAGAAGTGTTTTGTTGCGGTTCTGAGAGTTTTATGCGGGGGGGGTGAGGGACATTCTTCATGCTGAAGAATTTGACATGACTCATTATCATGAGGAGAGCTTCGGTGCCCCGATATTTACGGAGCAGGATAGCCCGATTCGTGATGATGTAATTCCTGCTGATGACGAATCAGCACAGATTTATTTTTCCTCTCTAGGTTTGGAGGTGACGTGTAAAGAGACTGACACGATATTTACGGTCGCAAAGGAAGCGGGGGTCGATATACCGTCGGCATGTATGTTCGGTGTGTGTGGGAGTTGCAAGATAAAGAAAGTGTCCGGGGAAGTCCATATGATACATAATGGCGGGATTTCTGATCATGATGTTGAGTCGGGATATATTTTGGCTTGCTGTTCTCGTGCGATAGGTCGAGTCGTGCTTGAAATCTAGTTGTTCTACCTTCAACCAATTTACGACAAAATTTATAATTAACTGATGAAGTTGAACATGTGTCTAAGCGAAATCATGATATAAAAATTAGCTGGGTCATCAGGGGCACAGATCGTTACGATGTATGGACTGGTTTTCAAGGGCGTTTGAATCACCTTGTGCTGGAATTAATAGCGCCTGACTTTGCTTCGCGAAAAATATTATGTTGCGGTTCGGGTGGATTCATGCGAAGTGTGCGTGACATTCTTCACTTTGAGTATTTAGATTTGGCTCACTATCTCAAGTGTTAAGATCATCCAGGATGCTAGGTCGACAACACCGTTGGTCGAGCCATGCTGCGCACGCCGAAAAAGGAGGGGAGCACAGTATATTTGCTCTTGCTTAATAGGTAAGCGAACTTCACGAACAGTCCACTAGCTCTTCTTTTGCCAGCACGAAAAATACCGTGCATTGGTCTTGGTCGGCCTGTGCTAGCTCCTCAAAAAAAATAACTAGGGCGATTACTGCTATGAGTATTAAAACCAAGTTGCTGACGAGTTTTCTGGTTGCAACCCTGGTTCCTGTCCTGATCGTGGCGTTGTTGACCATTCGCAACGTGACGGAGCAGGCCAAGACCCACTTCCTCGAGTCGAGCAGCCTGGACGTGCAACTGGTGGACAATACCTTCGCCACCTTCTTCGACTCGGTTGGCCATACAGTCGCCGCATTGGCGGACTATCCCGCAGTCAGGGACACCGACGGCGGTGAGCTGAGCACCTATTTTGGCGCGGCACAAAAGCCTGGCCAGGTAGCCACTGCCAAGGGTGGTCGCGAGAAGCAAATATTCGATTACTTTTCCAGTATCGGTAACAACAACCCGACCTTCGGCTATGTCTATATGGGCGATGCCGAGGGTGCTTATGTGGAATGGCCGGGTACCGGTGATTACGGCGAGTTTGATACGCGTAAGCGCCCTTGGTACAGCATCGGTAAAGACGCCAGCTTCAAGTTGGCGCGCCGCGACGGCTACTACTGGAAGCCGGACGACGCGGTCTATGTTTCGGTGATCAAGGGCTTCAAGGACAAGGCTGGAAATTTTGCCGGGGTGGTGGCGGCGGACGTGTCGCTCAAGGCCCTCACCGACATGACCCAGAAGATCCGCTTCGGCGATACCGGCTTCTTCATGCTGGTGGAGAGCAGCGGTACCTTGTTGGTGGACGGCCACCAGCCGGAGAACAACTTCAAGAAGCTTGGCGAGCTGCAAGATGCCTACTTCGCGACCATCAACAATACCCAGAATGGCCTGATCGAGGTGAGCATCGATGGGGTCGACTATATGGCCAACGTCTACACCTCGCCGCAACTGGGCTGGAAATTTATCGGCTTCAAGCAGACCGCCGAAATCTACGCCAGCGCCCATGAGCTGACCTGGTTGACCCTGTTCGTCTGCGTGGTGCTGGTGCTGCTATTTGGCATCGCCGGAGTGATCATCGCCAACCGTATCGTCACCCCGATCAACCTGGTCAAGGAGGGGCTGCGCACCATCGCCCAGGGTGAGGGCGACCTGACTAGCCGCCTGGCCCTGCTCGGCAAGGATGAAACCGGTGAGCTGGCCAGATGGTTCAATCAGTTCATCGAGTCGACCCAGTCCATGATCAAGGTGATCAAGGATAACGCCATCAGCATGCATGGCGTCTCCAGCCACACCAATGAACGCACCACGGCCATGTCGGCCAGCCTGCAGCGCCAGCTGAGTGCGGTGGAGCAGATCGTCACGGCGGTGACCGAGATGTCCTCGGCGGCCAACGAAGTGGCGCAGACCTGTGTAAGAACCGCCGATGTCTCGGAACAGGGTCTGGCGGCGACTCGCAGTGGCAAGGAAGTGATCAGCCGCAGTGCGGCCGGGGTCAACAACCTGGGTGCCAGCATCCAGGATTCCAGCAAGGTGATCCAGGAACTGGAGCGTGAGACGGTCAACATCAACAACATCCTCTCGACCATCCAGCAGATCGCCGAGCAGACCAACCTGCTGGCCTTGAACGCCGCCATTGAGGCCGCCCGAGCGGGCGAGCAGGGGCGAGGGTTCGCGGTGGTGGCGGACGAGGTGCGCAACCTGGCCAAGCGCACCCAGGATTCCACCGGGCAGATCAACCATATCCTCAATCTGCTGGTCAGCCGTATCAAGGAAGTGACGGTGACCATGGATCACAGCCTGTCTGAGTCCAGCAAGGCCATTGAACTGTCCGGCGAGGTCATGAGCGCTTTCGAGAATATTGAAAGCGCGGTACAGATGATCCGCGACATGACCATGCAGATCGCCACCGCCACCGAAGAGCAACATCTGGTCGCTGAAGATATCAACCAGAATGTCGTCGCCATCAACGAGGCGGTGAATCAGGTCTCCAGCCAGGCCATGGAGGTGGAGCAGTACTCCCGCGAACAGAGCGACCTGAGCAGCGAGCTGAAACAACTGGTGGCGCGCTTTCGCACCGAATAGTGCGTGGCTGCCGGCGGCAGGGGTTCCACGCCAGACGTTCGCACGCAGAACCGCAGGCCCACAGAGCGGCGGCGTCGCCGCCCGACTCTGCGGAAGGTTATTCCGCCAATATCGTGTGACTGACGGCCCGAGCCCTCGGTTTCCCGGCTAGTGTTTACCTAACGCAGTGCGCGAGCTTCGCATGGGTTGCTATGTTGAGAGCTGGGTTCGGATCCAGTTGTGCAGTGGTGATCTTGCATCCCGTTCGTGCGAAATGGTTGAGCAAACTGACGTTTAGCCGCTACAGCCGTCGCTATGTGGCCAATAGCATCCGGTCGTGGAGGACTGGATTGGCCCAGAGTGGGCGATAAGGTGGCTCTAGGAGCTAGATGCCATTCAGTTCAATTTTATAACCCACACCATAAATCGAGTGGATCAGTTCTTGCCCTTCGGCAACCTGATCTAATTTACGGCGAATATTTTTCACATGACTATCAACGGTGCGGTCGGTGACCACGCGGTGATCGTCGTACAGGTGGTTCATCAGTTGATCACGCGAGAATACTCGCCCCGGCGCTGCCACTAGGCAATGCAACAAACGGAACTCCACCGGAGTCAGGTCAAGATCAATCCCGGTAAAGTGAGCCCGGTAAGTATCGGCATCCAATTGTAAAGCACTGCCCGACTGTACCGGGCGGCGGCGCAGGACGGCGCGTACACGGGCCATCACTTCACGCGGGCTGAACGGTTTGCAAATATAATCGTCAGCGCCTAGATCCAGACCCAGCAGGCGATCCACCTCCTCGACTCGTGCAGTGATCAGCATGATGGGTACCTCGCTGAATGTGCGCAACTCTCGGCAAATCTGTAGACCATTCATTCCCGGCAGCATGATGTCGAGTAAGATCAACGCTGGCTCGGCGGCACGTACTGCTGGAACCACGGCTAGACCATCGTCAAGGCAATCCACTTGATGTCCGGCCGCTTGCAGATAGTCGCGCAGTAGCGCGGCCAGCTTGGGTTCATCCTCGACCACCATGATGCGTGCAGAGCGCAACGTGTCATTACTCATCATTAGATATGCTCCCGAGGTAGGCGCAAACTCAGCATTAACCCGCCTAACGGAGAGGGCTGCGCTTCAAGGCTAGCGCCATGAGCTTCAGCAATATTACGGCAGATCGCTAGGCCCAGGCCGGAGCCACCACTGGCTCGTCGGCGCGAGTTCTCGCCCCTGAAAAACCGCTCGAACAGGTGCGGCAAATCGGCCTCTGCAACCCCGGGTGTAGAGTCGAGCCAATCGAGGCGGACCTGTTCGGGTTCTCCGTACAGGCGAATGCGCAGGCATCCACCGGGCTCGGTGTAGCGCAAGCTGTTTTCCAGTAGGTTGCCTAACAGCTGGCGCAGGCGACCGGCGTCTGCGAGCACCGATAGCGGTGCCGTAGGCAGTTCCAACTCCAGTGTGAGGCCCTTTTCCAGGCAACGTTCGTCGGCGCCAGCCAGTGCTTGCTGCAGTAATTCCAATAGATCCACGCTGCTCTTGCGATAGGTCAGCGCGCCAACGTCGGCCAAAGAGAGCTCATAGAGGTCGTCGACCAGCTTGCTCAATTGGGCGACCTCCTGCTGCAACGAGCACAACGAGTCACCGTCAAGCTTACGTACGCCATCTTCGAGCGCCTCCAGCTCGCCGCGCAGTACCGCCAGGGGGGTGCGCAGTTCGTGGGAGATATCCGCCATGAAGTCACGGCGCATGCGTTCGTTGCGCTCTAGCGTGTGGGCCAGCTGATTGAAGTCGCGGGCCAGCAGGCCAACCTCGTCGTCACTGCTCACGGTCACACGCTCGGCGTAATCACCGCTGGCTAACCGATGGGTCGCCGCAGCCACTTGACGTACAGGGGCCAGTAATCGACGTGAGGCCCACCCACCAATCAGTGCAGCCAACAACAGAGCTAGGAGTCCAACCCCAAGGCTGGTTAACAGTTGCCGTTTGAGCAGTATCGCCCCGCCAGCCTCAGTCACGCTCTGGAATGATGACATGGCCACCCACCCCACCGTTTTGCCTCCCACCTCAATGGGCAAGCGCGGGCTTCCTTGGCGTAAATCAACGAAGCCAACCAGCATTTTCTGGTGCTCATCCAACAGGGCAATACGAAATACTGCGCCAGTAAGGTCAGAGGGCGGCACCCTCCAATTGGTTTTGTCCGGATCGAGCCTGTTTTGTGGGTGAATCAGTCCTAACCAATTCTTGCGACCGTCGCGCAGCTCATCCCAACTGCCGTGCTCGATGTAGTAGTCACGCAGGTTCGGTAATACGGCGATCATGCGTTCCTTGGTCTGGCCGTTGATATAACCGAGAAACCCGCGCGCGAAGTTCCATCCGTCAGCCACTCCCATAGCCAGGATCGTAAACAAGGCTGTGCCCAGCACAGCGAGAAACAGTTTGCGTGAGAGATTGAGCTTCATGGCATGCCAGTAAACGGGAACAAAAAGCTATTAAGGGCGAGCGGCGCGCCAGGTGCAACGCTAACCACGCAATCTTCATATTCTCTGCACATTTACGTGCGCAACGCCAGCGATGAAATGGTGCCGTTCAGTGCATTTTCTCGGAGCGACTGGAGCTATGGCTCACCTTTGTTGCAGCGTTACAACGGCAGCTCTGCGGTGGCGCTGGTCGGGGACCCGGCAGCCGGAGTCAGCTCTGGCGAGGCCATGGCCGAGGTGGAAAGCCTGATTGCTCAACTACCGAGCGGTATCGGTTACGAGTGGTCCGGGCAGTCTTATCAGGAACGCCTCTCTGGCTCGCAGGCGCCGTTGCTCTATGCCATATCCGTGCTGTTCGTTTTCCTCTGTTTGGCTGCTTTGTATGAGAGCTGGTCGGTGCCCTTTTCGGTGATGCTGGTCGTGCCGCTCGGGGTCATTGGAGCGGTATTCAGTACGTGGCTTTCAGGACTGACGAATGACGTGTATTTCCAGGTTGGTCTGTTGACCACTGTGGGGCTGGCGGCGAAAAACGCGATTCTTATTGTCGAGTTTGCCAAGCATCTACAGGAACAGGGTCAGGATCTGATCAGCGCCACACTAGAGGCCTGTCGCCAGCGTCTGCGTCCAATATTGATGACTTCTTTGGCTTTTATGTTTGGCGTGTTGCCTTTGGCCCTGAGCAGCGGCGCGGGTGCTGGCGGACGGCAATCTATCGGTACCGGCGTGCTCGGCGGCATGTTCACCGCCACCATATTGGGGATTTTCTTCGTGCCATTGTTATTCGTTATGGTGCGCCGCATGGCGAGCCGTGAACCAACCACCTCTGTTGGCGGAGTCGAAGAATGATTGGTTTTCCTCGCGCTCTATTGATGTTGCCAGCATTGCTACTGGCAGGCTGCGTCAACTTGGCGCCTACCTATGAGCAGCCACTAGCACCGGTTCCTAGCCAGTGGTCCAGCGCCAGCAATGGTCAAGCCAGTGTCGAAATCAACTGGCAGCAATTCTTTCTCGATCCACAACTGAAAGCAGTAATCGAGCGCGCCTTGGTCAACAACCGTGATCTGCTAGTGGCCGTGCTGAACGTAGACAAAGCTCAGGCGCAGTACCGGATTCAGCGAGCTGAGTTGATGCCATCCGTGAGTGTCAGCGGCAGCGGCACTCACAGCCGCACTCCCGCCAGTCTCAGCAGCAGCGGCGTTGCCAGCAACAGCCACCAGTACAGCGTCGAACTGGGCTTTAGCAGTTATGAGCTGGACCTCTTCAGTCGAGTGCGTAACCTCAGCGCCGCTGCCCTAGAAGACTATCTGGCCCTAGCGGAAACCCAACGCAGCACCCAGATCAGTCTCGTCGCAGAAGTGGCCAATGCCTGGCTAACGGTCGCCGCCGACCGAGGCCTGCTGCAGTTGGCAGAGGAAACCTTGAGCAGCCAACAGGCCAGCTATCAACTCCAACAACGCAGCCATGACCTGGGCAACACTTCAGGCTTGACGCTGGCCCAAGCGCAGACGACCGTCGAGTCCGCGCGGGTCGATGTGGCTGGCTTCCGCAGCCAAGTGCAGCTAGATATCAATGCACTCAACCTGCTGACCGGCGAAAGCCTGCCTGAGACATTCCTGCCAAAGGCTTTGGCCGATGGCACAGCACAACTGCTGAGTATCCCCAGTGGCTTGTCCTCCAGTCTGCTGCTACAACGACCGGATGTGCTGGCCGCGGAGCACAGTTTGAAAGCAGCCAATGCCGACATCGGTGCTGCGCGTGCAGCGTTTTTCCCGAGCATCCGTCTCACGGCCGCCGCAGGTACCAGTAGCACTGAACTCAGCTCGCTATTCAAGGGCGGCAGTGGCGCTTGGAGCTTTGCCCCGAGCATCACCCTGCCGATTTTCAATGCTGGCAGTAACCGAGCCAATCTGGATGCCGCAAAAAGTGAGAATGCGATTCAGATCGCCACTTACGAGAAAAGTATTCAGACAGCCTTCCAGGAAGTTGCCGACGCGTTGGCCGTGCGCAACACCTTGGAGGAACGCTTGAATGCCCAGCAGGCACTCACGGCGGCCACCGCCAAGAGCTACAAACTGGCCGATGCGCTTTACCGCAACGGTGCCAGCAGTTACCTGGATGCCCTCGACTCGCAGCGTGAGTTGTACACGGCACGACAAAATCTGATCAGCCTGCAACTGACTGAACAAAGCAACCGCATCACGCTGTACAAAGTTCTAGGTGGTGGTATCGGCGACTAGTTGCCTGCCCTCGATGTCCACACCACCACAATAGTGAAGCACGTCAAAGACATCACATTATGCGTAGATGCAACTGATGTACTGACGTACGAATTTGGAACTCAGAATAAGGATTACTTAATGAAATTCGGCATCGCTTCATTAGCAGCTCTCTGCCTTTCCTCGGCTGCGGTCTCGGCGGAGACCTTTAGTGCAGACGTATGGGCCGACAATTGGTTTGAAATGCGGATCAATGGTGCGCAAGTTGCCGAAGACAGCGTGCCCATCACGACCGAGCGCTCGTTCAATGCCGAGAGTTTTGAGTTCGTCGCCAACCGGCCTTTCGTCATTGGCCTCGTAGCCAAGGACTTCAAGGAAAACGACTCCGGTCTGGAATATATTGGCACTGGCCGGCAGCAGATGGGTGACGGGGGCGTCATCGTGCAGATCAAGGATAGCTCTGGCGAGATGGTTGCCGTCAGCAACGCTGAGTGGAGCTGCCTGGTTGTTCACAGCGCGCCGCTAGACAAAGCGTGTGAACGCGAGGCAAACCCTGTTGCGGGCGAAGGAGCCTGTACCTTTCAGGTAAGAGAGGAGCCCGATGGCTGGGATCAGGCAGGCTTTGACGCCTCGGACTGGCCGCAGGCAAGCGTCTATTCCGAACGCGAGGTCAGCCCAAAGGACGGCTTTGACCGGATCGATTGGGCAAGCGAGGCCAAGTTGATCTGGGGACCCGATCTTGAGCAAAGCAACACCATTCTCTGCCGCCTGGTAGTCGAGTGAGTCGCCCCGACAGAACGGAGTCAAAGACATGACCAGTCCCGCCATAGTGGCGATGGCCGCCTTAGCGCTGATCGCCGCAGCCTCCACCGCAGCCGCCCATGACGACCACTGTGCTGCTGTCGCGGCGTCGGTTGCCAACGCAGGCTTCGCTGCGCGCGTCACAGTCACCTGCACCGACAGCCACGCGATCATTCACTCCGATACCTACCCGGACCATGAAAAGATGACCGGGATTGTCGGAACAAACGAGCAGGTGCCGGTTCCGGCTGAATACGATGCGCCGATCGTCCTTTCGCCAACCCTCGGCACAACACCACAAACCCGTGATGCGGCTTTGGGCGTCGCGGTAAACGGTGTGCCGATCTACGACTACACAGCGGGTGGTGAAATGAGCCAAGAGGATCTAGCACGCCATCAAGCTCATCACGATACGCTTCAGACCGGACAGCTTGACGTCTGTGGCGGCCATGCGGGGCGCGGAGATGACTATCACTACCATGCCAAACCGACTTGCATGATCGACCAGATGACCAACGCTGGGGACGATGCGATCATCGGCTGGGCCTTTGACGGCTTTCCGATCTACGGCGACAACAACCCAGATGGGTCGGTGATCGCCCAGAAAAGTTTGGACCTGTGCAACGGACAGCCAGACGAAAACTACGTCTATCGCTATCACACCTCGGCCGAGGCACCGTATATCGTGCAGTGCCTGATGGGGGCAGTGGCCGACCTCGAAAAACTCCCCCGCGTGAGTCCGCTCTCGGCGGTAGATGGGAGCGGCGCTGCGCCTGGTCGGCCACCGCAAGGTGGGGTTGAGAATCTCGTCTTTAGCGAAAACGCAGATGGAAATCGGAGCATGGATTACAGCTTTAAGGGCGAAGACTACTATATTCGCTACACCCCCTCGACTAAGCCCGGCTGTTATGACTTCGTCACGCGAACGATAACCAATGGCGGCAAGGTAAATACAGGCGAGTACTGCCGGCGATAACTGAATTGCTTCTGGTTTTGTAGACACTTCCGAGCATCTAGGCTCTTGGCTAAATATCCGTTATCACCAGCTACAGATTTGGGTGGGCACCGATCTGTCACGACCTGCAGAAAGCAGTTTTCAACTAGTTGAGTGGGATGTGGGTTGGTCTAATCTAGACGAACCCACATCACCCTTCGGAGCTGATTTTGCAGGTAGTTCATTGAAATGATTATTTGGCCTGAACGCTTAACAACGACTTCGCGTTCACCAAAACGATTACGACCCTAACTCTGACCACTAGCTTATTCTCGATAAGCGCTGATACCGGGTTTGCGGACCTTGGTATGGCTGTTCTGGCGTGCTTTTGTAAAAGCTAAAATGGAAAGCCGCCCGGAGGCGGCCAGAAGGATATTGCACGGATGAGGCTTCACGCCAGCCTAGCCGCTGAGCATGGCTAGTTACTTTTCAGCGTTTGTAAATCACCCTTCAACGTCTGCTTGTCGGCAGCCTTGACTGGTGACTGACACCGATTGAGTGAAAAGTGCTTTGAGCATGGATGCGCACATAAGCAGCATCACGAGAGAGAAGGGCAGTGCGGCGATGATCATTGCTTTCTGAATCGCAGCAAGTCCTCCCGCCAGCATCAGCGAGCCTGCAACAAAAGTGAGTACCAGTCCCCAGATCACTCGGTGACGGGTCGCGGGATTGGTGTCACCGCCAGCCATGATTGTGTTCAGCACCAGTACGCCCGAGTCGGCCGAGGTTACTAGGTAGGTAATGATCAGGATCACCGAGGCGATCGATGCCAGGTTACCCACTAGACCTAGATCCAACTGCTGTAGCGTGACGAAAAGAGCAGTACCTATATTGCTATTTACGGCTTCTATTATCGTGCCAGCTGCTTGGCCGTTGGTTTCCATATCGAGAGCGGTGCCCCCCAGGAAGGCCATCCAGGCGAAGCACATAAGCGTCGGCACCAAGATTCCGCCGAGCACGAACTCGCGAATCGTGCGCCCCCGTGAGATACGAGCCAGGAATAACCCCACGAAGGGGGCGAAGGCGATCCACCACGCCCAATAGAGAATGGTCCAGCTAGACTGCCAACGGCCCAGTTCGCTGTCTTTGTCCCAGACCGAGAAGCTCAGCGCCGGCAGATTGGCTGCATAGTCGAGCAGACTGCTGCCGAACAGTTTCAATCCATAAAGGGTCGAGCCAAACACCACGAATACGGCGAGCAGCGCGAACGACAGGTACATGTTGATATGGCTAAGCCATTTCACGCCACGGTTTACACCGGTCAGCGCCGACAAGATCGACAACGACATGACCAATGCGAGCGTTAGAACCAAAGCAACATTGGTCGGCTTGCCGTCGGCATCGACTAGTAGTCCAGCGCCGCTGATGAACTCAACGCCGGAAACCAGCTGGGAAACACCTGTCCCTACGGTCGAAGCGACGCCAAGAATGGTGGCGACTACGGCGATGATATCGATCAAATGGCCTAGAGGGCCGTTTAGGCGCTCACCAAACAGCGGATAAAGGGTCGAGCGAATGGTCAAGGGTAGGTTGTGGCGGTAGGCGAAATAGGCCATAGCCAAACCTGCAGCGATATAGACACCCCAGGCATGCAGGCCCCAGTGCAGCAAGGTGGAACGCATCGCCGACGGCACTGTTTCGATGCTGGCGCTGGCAACGCTGCCCTGGATGATTTCGGGGTTGTTCTGGAAGTGGTAGAGCGGCTCGCCGATGGAGTAGAGCATCAGTCCGATGCCCATGCCGGCACTGAACAACATGGCAAACCAAGAGAAGAATGAGAACTCCGGCGCCTCGTTGTCAGCCCCCAGCCGTATACGGCCGAAGCGGCTACAGCTGACGAAAAAACAAAATATCAACAGCGCTGAGACGGCATAGATGTAGTAGGTATTGAAGTTGGATAGCAGGAAGTCATTGATATTGCCGAGAAAATTGACGGCGCTATCTGGGTAGACAACGGCATAGATCACCAACGCGACGATGATCAGTTTGCTGAGTAAGGTGACGGTCGGATTGAGCCCCTTATAAAGGCCTCGTTGAGCTAAGGCTATATTGAGCTTTTGGTCTGACATCGTTTATCCCATTAATCTTGTACTTATTTTCTGAGTTTGGTGCAGGGTTGCTCATCCTTGAGCGAGCGTTGCTTATCCTTAGCCAGGCCGGTCTCTGCTTAAAAGAAACCTAAGGGGTTGATGTCGTAGCTGATCAGCAGGTTCTTGGTCTGCTGATAGTGGTCGAGCATCATCTTGTGAGTCTCGCGGCCGACGCCGGACTTCTTGTAGCCACCGAAGGCGGCGTGCGCTGGGTACAGGTGGTAGCAGTTGGTCCACACGCGACCGGCCTTGATCGCCCGGCCCATGCGGTAGGCGCGGTTGATGTCACGGGTCCACAAACCGGCACCGAGACCGAACTCGGTGTCGTTGGCAATCGCCAGGGCTTCGGCTTCGTCCTTGAAGGTAGTGATACCCACCACCGGGCCGAAGATCTCTTCCTGGAACACGCGCATCTTGTTGTTGCCCTTGAGCAGGGTCGGCTGGATGTAGTAACCGCTGGCCAGGTCGCCCTCCAGGCGTTCCGCCGCGCCGCCGGTGAGCAACTCGGCGCCTTCCTGCTGGGCGATCTCCAGGTAGCTCAAAATCTTGTCGTACTGCTGCTCGGAAGCCTGAGCGCCGACCATCGTTTCGGTGTCCAGCGGGTCGCCACGCTTGATCAGCTTGATCTTCTTCATCACCTCGACCATGAAGGCGTCGTAGATCGACTCCTGCACAAGCGCGCGGGATGGGCAGGTGCAGACTTCGCCCTGGTTGAAGAACGCCAGCACCAGACCCTCGGCGGCTTTCTCGATGAACGCCGGCTCAGCGTTCATGATGTCTTCGAAGAAGATGTTCGGCGACTTGCCGCCCAGTTCCACGGTGGACGGGATGATGTTCTCCGCCGCGCACTTGAGGATGTGCGAACCGACCGGGGTGGAGCCGGTAAAGGCGATCTTGGCGATGCGCTTGCTGGTGGCCAGGGCCTCACCGGCTTCGCGGCCAAAGCCCTGCACCACGTTGAGCACGCCCGGCGGCAACAGGTCGCCGATCAGCTCCATCAGCACGCTGATCGACAGCGGCGTCTGCTCGGCCGGCTTCAAAATCACGCAGTTGCCGGCGGCCAGGGCCGGAGCCAGTTTCCAGGCGGCCATCAGCAGCGGGAAGTTCCACGGGATGATCTGGCCGACCACGCCCAGCGGCTCGTGGAAGTGATAGGCAGCGGTGTGTTCGTCGATCTCGGCGGCGCTGCCTTCCTGGGCGCGGATGCAACCGGCGTAATAACGGAAGTGATCGGCGGCCAGCGGTACGTCGGCGTTGAGGGTTTCGCGTACGGCCTTGCCGTTGTCCCAGGTTTCGGCCACGGCCAGCAGTTCGAGGTTGGCTTCGATGCGGTCGGCAATTTTCAGCAGAACCAGCGAGCGATTCTGCACCGAGGTCTTGCCCCAGGCATCGGCGGCGGCATGCGCAGCGTCCAGGGCTAACTCGATGTCGGAGGCATCGGAGCGTGGAAACTCGCCGATCACCGAGGCATCGACCGGGCTGGTGTTGGTGAAATACTGCCCCTTGAGCGGCGCGACAAACTCGCCACCGATGAAGTTACCGTAACGCGACTTGAGGTTAATGACAGCGCCTGGTGTTCCGGGTTTGGCATAAATCATGGTTCGGCCTCTTATTGTTCTGACTGTTAGTTGATTGGGAGCCGTTGCTGACTACCGAAGCAACTCATCTTCGAAGGGAAACTCGGACAGCAGTTGGATACCGGTTTCGGTCATCAGCAGTTGTTGTTCCAGCTTCACGCCCTCAGGGCCGCCTTCTTCACCGATATAGCTTTCGACGCAGAGCGTCATGCCTGGCAGGATTTCGCCGTCATAGCCCGATACCTGGAAGTCGGCATGGTGGTAGAGATAGGGGTACTCGCCGGTCATGCCGCAGCCGTGAGCCGAGAGGTAGTAGCGGTTGGCGTGGTACTTCTCCGGAATATTCCAGGCCTTGTCGGCGTACTCGCGAAAGCTCATGCCTGGCTTGAGGATTTCCATGTTGTGATGGACCTGCTCATGGGCGAGCTTGTAGAGGGGGCGCTGGCCTTCGCTCGGTTTGCCGGGGCCCGAATGGAAGGTGCGGGAGAAGTCCGAGTAGTAGCCGTGACAGCCAACGACGTCGGTATCCAGGGCGACCAGTTGGTTTTCGCCGATTACGTGGCTCGAGGTTTCCTGGAACCAGGGATTGGTGCGGCTGCCGGCACTCAGCAGGCGGGTCTCGCAGTAATCGCCATTCTGCGCAATCACCGACTGGTGCAGCACCGACCACAACTCGTTTTCGGTGATGCCTGGGCGGATCGCTTCGCGCAGCTTGCCGACTGCGACTTCGGTAGCACGCAGAGAGGCAACGACGCACTTGATTTCTTCGGTCGACTTGATTGCCCGCGCCATTTCTATTGGCTCTTGGGCATCAACCACTTTTACCCCCAGCTGCGACATAGCGATCGCAGTGCCGGCGTTCATCCTCTCCAGGCCGATGGTCGCGCGCGGACCAACCAGCTCGCTGATGGTGGCGACCATCTCAGCCGCCCATGCCTTCTCACGGTTGGCAATATCAGAACCAGCGGCGACGAAGCTGGCGGTCATCGATGGGCGTACCTCGTCGATGGTTTCGTAACCAGCGGCCAGGTGTTCGCAGCCGGTGAATTCGAACAAAATCGTGCGCTTGGCGGTGACTAGCAGGTAGCGGGACGGCGCATTGCGGGCACAGAAAATCTGCATATTGCGGGTCCCGGTCGCATAGCGGATGTTGACCGGGTCGCTGATCACCAGCGCATCGATCGCCCGCTTGTGCATTTCCGCACGCACGCGGCCGAGGCGGTAGAGCCTCACGGCGCTTAGGTCGATCCCCAGGCTTTCGGGGGCTTGGTCCAGCAGCTGGATATCATTGAGGTCGGAACGCTCGGCGTGCCAGTCCAGAGTTGTCATAGGTGTATTCTCGAGTCGACTAGGGTAGATAACCAATTCTTATTAAACGCATTGCTTGCCAGGTTGGATATTTACTGGCGGTTTGCGACAATGCCGACTCTACGAGAGGGTGGGTGAGCTGTACATCCGATGGAATTTCATCTCAGTTGATAACTAAGGGTTATGAAGAGTCTAAGGCATCGCTTACCTTCCCTAACCAGCTTGATGGTGTTCGAGGCGTCTGCCCGCACCCTGAACTTCACGCGGGCGGCAGAGGAACTGCACGTTTCGCAAGCGGCGGTGAGCAAACAAATTCGATACCTGGAAGAGTACTTCGGGTTCCTGCTATTTGAGCGCCACGGTCGACGGGTGAAGCTGTCGTCACGCGGGCAACAGCTGTACGGCAAGGTGAGCGCGTCCTTCAACTACCTGGCTGACGCGGTGGAGGAGATCAGTGTCCAGAGCACGGCTACTTCGGTCACCCTGGCGGCCAACACGGCCGTATCTCACTACTGGCTGAGCCATGCGATGAAGAGCTTTCGCGACCAGCACCCGACGTTCGGCGCGAACATTCGTATGATTACCTCGGATCACACGGCTGACCTTTTCGCCGAAGGGGTTGATCTTGCCGTGGCCTACGATCCAGCGAAACGAATAAACTGGACGAGCCAGCTACTGTTCGAGGAAGAACTCTATCCGGTAGCGAGCCCTGACTATATTCGCAGCCACCCGCTGGAGGGGGAGGGGCCCGAGGCTCTTCTGGCGCAGGATTTGCTCGACTACGAGCGACTGGAGCCGAACTGGATCAACTGGTCTATCTGGTTTGAGGCATTGGGCGTCGATCCGCAACGCGTCAAGGCGTCTGGGTACGGGAACAACTATATCGTGCTGGTGGATGCCGCCACGCGTGGCCACGGCGTGACCCTTGGCACTCGATATTTACTTGATCAAGAACTAAAGGACGGTCGGTTGGCTCGCCTTTCGACATTCAGCGTCCGGCCGGGGCGCGGCTACCACCTAATGTCCAACAACGAGCAGCCGTATCGGTATGAAGTGTCTCAGTTACATGCCTGGCTGAGCGGGTACTGCGATAGAGATTCTGTCTCTGATAAAGCATGAAATAACTCGAAGTCGTGACCGCGAGAAACGTTAATTCCCACCAGTTTCAATACGCTTGCTCAATTTTCAGGCATCTATTTTTGGGCTGGCTGTGCGCTTCCAAAACGTTTGCCAAGGGTAGAGGTTTTCGTTTGAGGCTGAGCTCCCATGATCACAGATTCTTCGATGGTAACTATTCAGTTAAAACTGTGGAGCAGGTGCAGGTTCAGCAGCCTGATGTGCCCGTTTCAATTGAATATTGACGTGCTATCTGACTGACTGCCAAGAAAAAAGGCCAGCGCGTGGCTGGCCAAAGAGGGGGAGCAATCCCTTAATGCACTTCTATGTCATCAAACAAAACATTAAAAATAATAACCGATGTTGGCGTACAACTGATTTTCCCACTGGTTACTGCCGCCTGCACCGAGACTCTGGGTATAGCTGCTTCCGCCTATGTAGGGGTCGTTCTTGCCGTGCAGCCATTCGACAGCGATCCACAGATCTTTAAGGGAGAAGGACGTGCCCAGAATGAAACGCTGTGAATCTTGAAAGGAGCTTTCCGATTTGTCGAATAGGCTATAGTTGCCATACACGCGCACACCGGAAGCCAGCCAATATTTGCCGGGCAAGTCATAACTGAGTTCGCCTACATACAGATTGCCTTTGGACGCCACGTTGAAGGTTCCGTCATAGCCGCCAAAGGTCACAACCTTGTTGGTCCCGGCATTCTCCGGTGTCATCTGTTGCCGCGCTACTTGCAACTGAGTCCCCCAAGGCCCGTTCTTACCCATGTAGTGGACAGCGAATGCGTTGCGCCGGCCATCGTTACCGGTATCCTGATTTTCCAAGGTCGAGGTTAGGAGCGAGCCCCCAATCTCCGATTTCCAGTCGCCAAGGCTGAGCTTGCGAGCCAGGCGTAGGGCGATCATGTTTTTCTCGGAGTTGTCGCTACCATCGGCTACGTAATCGTCTGCGTCAGCCACATTGGTAGAGTACGATTTGCCACCTCGACTAGTGCCTTTCCACTGGCCGCCATCAGTTGCATAGTAAGCGGCTTGAAGGTTCCACTCGGGGCCGTCATTGATGTACTTGACGCCCAGATTATGCACATCCTCCAAACCGACGACATTGCCCAAGCCTTTGTAGAATGTGCTGCCGAAGTACGGCTGTAAACCGAATGGGACCTGATTTATACCAACCTGTATCTGCTGAGACTCATCAAACTTGTAGCCGATCCAGGCCCAGGATGGGAAGGCAACATCGCCGATGCTGTCAACATAATCGTAAGGGTAAGACCCGCCGTAGAACCTATATTGTGCGGAGCCTATCCAAGTGGCCGAATTGTAATTCACATCAATCCGGAACGTATCAAAAGATAATTTTTGAATATCTCGATCTGGGTCATAATCAAATCGGGCTCTCACCGCTCCGCCGATATCAAGGTTCTCGGTAACGGGAGCCGCTATAACTGCTTGATTAAGGGCGAGGACTATGGGGAGCACTAGTAGTGACTGAGATTTTTTATATTTTTTGATGAGCACTCAATATCTCCTGCTTGGTCTTATTATGATTTTTTACGAAAACAGTACCCGTCCGAAGTCGATGTGAGCATTCGTGGGCGGAGAGGGTCACTAGAAAGTTTTAACGTGTGGTTTCACGCATTTAGGCGTGACTAGTGACCTGTGTGGCTAGTTCTATTAGTCAATTTCGGCGTCTAAGTGCCCCGATACGGTGTTGCCGCTCTTCGTAATCGCCTGCTATGACTCGTCGCAGCGCCTTGCCTCGGAACCTCAATCATCCGAACTTTAGTTAGCCAACTCGCCGTACAGGCAACTAGAAGTTCTTCTCACTTGGTGAGCATCGACGCGACAAGGTCAACTGGCTCATCACGAAGGCACATCAATGCACGGGGCGAGGCCGCTCAGGCCTGGCCACGTACAACGCTGTATCTTTAGAAAGGGGCGGTCGGGTTCAGCGCAGCCATTGCTCGGTCAGTGCGCGATTTGCTTCGAGCCAGACACGCGTGCCTTTCTCCGGACGCGTTTGACCCTGCTCGATGATTTCCGCCATCAATCCGCCAAGGGAGGTGTCGTCCATCTTCCATTGCTGCAACCAGCGCTCCACTTCCGGATGCTCGCCCTTAAACGATTTGGATGCAATTCCATAGATCGAGTCGGTCTTACCGAATGCTCCCTTGGGGTCCTTCAGGTAACGCAGCTTGTGCTTGGCCCATACCCAGTGCGGTTTCCACAGGGTCACCACAACCGCTTCCTTGCGTTTGAGTGCTCGCTCTAGGGTCAACAGCATGGCTGACTCGGACGAAGGTAAAACGTTGTAGTCCAGTTGGTACTGTTCCTTTGCCTGGTCGGTAAGCATCATCAGGCTGCTGCCCGAGTCGATACCGACGATGGTCGGAGAACCGGTCGTCTCGAAGTCTTTTTTGTTGGCGTTCAGCTGGTCAATGCTGTCGATGCTGACATAGTCAGGTACCGCCAGGCCCAAGTTAGCTTCAGGTAGCCAGGGTCCCAGTAGCGCGACCTTGTCCTTGACCTTGTCGAACGCCGGCTTGTCAGAGGTGGGCAGCCAGACTTCGAAGGTTAGGTCTAACTTGCCCTGAGCGACACCGTTGTAGAGCAGGGCTTTGTCGGCGCTTTTCAGCTCTACGTCGTAGCCTTTTTCGTCCAAGAGGATCTTCCACATATTGGCGACGGCAATATTCTCCGCCCAGTTGTTCATGCCAATGGTGATGGCCTTGTCGGTGTCCGCCTGAGTCAGGCCGGACGCAATCAACAAGCTGCCAAGCAGCAGGGATTTCATTGTTCTTATCATCATTTTTTAGGCTATGTACCCTTTAACTGTTGCATGGGGCGGCCCACCGCCTCCTGCAGACAAAACTCTGGCTGAATGCGCTTTGTGTACCGCTCCAACATGCGGCGCCAACCCAGGTAGTTAACGAGGTACTTGGTTGCCACACCATGAAAGCGCACCATCCAGCCCTTCAGTCGACTGTGATAGGCATTGACGTTCTGGATATGAAAAGCTGCTTCCTGAACGCGTAACCCCGGCCTCGCATACACCACCTTGTGGGTGATCCCGTTACGGCGTGCAAATGCCGCATAGATTGCTGCGCCATCAGTACAGAGCACCAACGCTTTATCCACCAAAGGCCTTAGTGCGGCACTTACATGGACGGCGTCGAGCTTCTCCAGCTGAAAGTCAGCGGTATGTCCCTCACGGTCGCGAACAACCAAAACGGGTATCTGATCCGGCCCCGTTCCGCGTGTCTTGCCCACACCCCCGCGTTTACGAGGTGGGCGCGGCATCTCGCGCTGACCTTTGAATGACTCGAGAAAGAACGTTTCGTCGGCCTCGACAATGCCGCTTTCACGCGCATCGTGATGCGCCGCTGCATCATGCAAAAACCGATGTCGCCAGCGAAATGAAGTGTTCTTGCTGACGCTGCAGTGTCGGGCCGCCGCTCTCACGGTCAACCCAGCAATGAGGGTTTGGGCATAATCCAGCCAGCAGTCCTTTTTGCGTAGGCGCGCCAAGGGTGTTCCAGTCAATGCATTGCACGTGCGCCGACAGACCTTGCAGCGATAGCGCTGCAAGCCACCACTGCGCCCCCATGAGGCCAGTTGCGCGGCGTCGGCGGCACAGTGCGGGCAGGCTTTCAGATCAGGGATGAGCTCTTCAAAGCCATCTCGCTGCACGTTGATCTGGAGAAAATGCTGAACGGTGGACTTCTGTTTGATCGTGAGGCGATCAAGCCGAGCCAGCAGGTGTTGAAAGGATTGGGCATCCATAACGGCACTCCTTGATGAGCACACGTCTTCAGTCTAGGCCTTGCAACAGTTAACGAGTACATAGCCATTTTTTAGCTCCATGTTGCCGTTTTAATGACTCTGCACCCGCAGGTGCTGGATGCGGGGCAAAGGCACAATCAGGTCTGAGGCAGGAATGTGCACTCAGGCTGTGAGTGGGTAGCAGGAACGCAATTGGCGCTTGATTTCGGGTGATCCGCGTGCAGGCCCGGCGTTTCATTTACTTATTCTCGAATTCGAGCAGCTGAGATAACAATTTTTTATCAGCTGGCTGCTCTGTCGAAGTGCTGGTGGCGCCATGCACGTCAAGTGAATTGGACTATATGGGATAGGTAGTGATCTGTGTATCCGGTAAAATTTCATCATTGTTGATAATTTTAACTCATGATTAGGCGGGCGCTGACCAACTCCCCAGTTGGTTCTACGAGGTGCGGCATCTGTCGACACCATCGGTGATGGTGGAAGTCGGCCTGGGTGTCGCTGTGCTACCCAGTCTGGCAATGTCGATGGAGACGCTTCCAATCCTCGTCCAGCTTCCAGTGGTCGACCCTGTTATCAGCAGGCCCCTTGGATTGATGGGCCGCCATAGCTCGCCCCTGTCACCAGCCGCGGATAAGTTCGTGGACACGCTCTTGCACCAATGGCCAGGCTATACCTCTCAGACAGGTCGCCCAAAGTAAATGAGCAGGCGCACATCTGTGGCGCCGTTCAGTGAGGAGAAAGGGGGGGCAATTTACACCTTAAGCAGAATCATCGAAGGCACGCTGTGCGTCATCGGGCGCGAGGTAAATGCTGCTCGGTATTGAGCCAGGTTTGCAGCGTGACCTGGAACCTACCGAGCTTTGGTGGGGGCAGTTGCTGGCGTGCATACACCGGCTCAACCGTCGTGAGGAGATGCTTGCGCCCCGTTGGCCGGGAGAGTTTAAGGCTACGAGCAATTGCACTAATGCTCTCACCGCTAACCAGGTGTCGGTGCCGAATTTCGGCAGTTATATCCATCGATAACACCCCAGAATCTCCGGTCGAAAGACCGGATGGTTGCCCCCCCGGGAGTGGAAACTTTTGGACGCTGTTTACTCCGGAAATCTGGAAAGTTTTGCACGTTGATTAACAGTGCTGCGGGGAGCGACTCATTTAATGAGTGCTTAAATTTCTCTTAATTATGGATGGGTTAATTTTTAAGTATTTGAAATATCAAGTAAATTAAATCGTACCCGTCCAATCCATCATCGGGGCGACGGAGAAACGGCGGGACAGCGGGGCGGGTGTGGCGGTGATTAAGGGCATTGGCGGTTCTGAGATGGGTGAGGCTGGGAGGTGGGGAGTTTATCAGGATTGGGGTTGCTGGGTTTAGGCGAGTCTTGTAGTGGTCTGGAATTAGTTGACCGCTACAGACCGCTACACGTTGCTATTGAGCGCCTGTTCGGGCGCAAGCACCCATAGCGAATACTCGGAAGCCGCCCTGCCGTCTGCCGGTTTTGGTCCGGGGCCCACCAACAACCCCAATAAGATGAATTTCCATGGCAGTGCGCTCGGCAACAGCTTCGGCGAGTACAGCTGGGGGTTGTTGCACGACGATTAACGGCGGAAGTGTTTCCGCCGTTTTGCGTTTTGCCTGATGTGCCGTGTGCTTTAGGTTGGCGACTGCTGCGCGGTCGGACGCAGGCTTCGCCAGCTGCTACAAGGATTGTGTAGGTGGTGGCTATTTGGGAGCGGCTGTCGCTATCCATTGGCCCAATACTTTTTGGTAGTTGCCCGTGACTTTGGCCAGGTGCAGCCACTGATCAACGTACAACTTCCAGGTCATGTCATCACGCGGCAGCAAGTAAGCCTTTTCGCCGTACTGCATGAATTGCGTCGGGTTCACCGCGCACAAACCGGGTTTGAGTTTCTGCTGATACAGCGCTTCCGAAGCATCGGTGATCATCACGTCAGCCTTCTTGTCCAGCAGCTCCTGGAAGATGGTCACGTTGTCGTGAAGCCGTAATTGCGCCTTGGGTAGAAAGGCGTGAACAAAGGCTTCGTTGGTGCCGCCGGCCGGTTCGACCAAGCGAACCGAAGGCTGGTTGATTTGCTCGACGGTCTGGTACAACGCCTGATCTTCGCAGCGCACCAGCGGGATTTTGCCGTCGACGTCCAGCGTGGTGCTGAAGAAGGCTTTTTTCTGGCGTTCCAGCGTGACCGAGATGCCGCCGACGCCGATGTCGCATTTGCCCGCGAGCATGTCTGGCATCAGGGTTTTCCAGGTGGTCTGCACCCACTCGACTTTGACGCCTAGGCTGTCGGCCAACGAGCGGGCCATGGCGATGTCGATGCCCGAGTATTCGCCGTCTTCGGCTTTGACGGTATAGGGTTTGTAGTCGCCTGTTGTGCACACGCGCAGCTGGCCCTGTTGGATGACGCTGTTCAGATGCGATTGCTCTGCCTGAGCGCCAAACGATAGAGCGAGCAGGCCACCGAGCATCATTGTGCTTTTTAGGTTGTTCATTGTTATCCGGCTTCCATGATGGAGAGGGGGCAGAGAGTACTTACTTTCTGCTGCACCGCTCAACATCATCCTCGCGGGGGCGGACTCAGTGGCAGCAGCAACGCGAACCGCCGCCGCCAGATTTTTTCTTTACGCCTTCATGCTTGTCTTCTGTCAGTACGCTTGCTGGATACCCTGCCTCCTTCAGTGCCGATAACAGAACATCGCTCTCGGCTTCCCCGGTCACCTTGACCCGACCGGACGCCAGATCGACAGTCACTTCACCCACTCCGGCGAGCGGCTGTAACGCGGCGTTGATGTGTTTGACGCAACTCCCGCAGCTCATGCCTTCGACTTGCAGTTCAGTACTGTTCATTGCGTAAACCTCTTTTACTGTGAGTGGCAGTTGGCGTGATGGCCGTGAATCGATGGTTGACCTTGCCACGATGGCAAGGTCAAGCGCTTCTTTAAAAACGTCAGTTGCTCATCGGCATCTTCATCATGCTCGACTGCTGATCCATCATTTTCATCATCATGCCCATCATCTGGTCTGAGCCGTCCTTGCCGCCGGACATGCCTTTGCCCATTCCCATGCCTTGGCAATGGTTGTGCATCATGCCCATGCCGTCCTTCAGCGTGGCCATGCCTTCCTGCATGGCGGCCTGGCGTTCGGCCGGGGTTTTGGCGGCGATCATTTTTTCGTGGGCAGCCTGCATTTTTTGCATCTGTTCGCTCATGGCCTTGTCTTGCGTGGTGGCGGTGGCCGGTGTGGTTGGCGGTGTGTCGGGGTGATGTTCCTCGACGGCCAGAGCAACCAATGGGCTACTGATGAGCAGTGCGGCGACGAGTGCTTTGACGTGCGTATGCATGGCAATCTCCAGTGAGTCAGGGGCGTACAGGAAGTATTGAGCCGCGCTAAAGGGGGCGGCCGGAGTTCCGGGCGCTCGGAGCACGGTTTTAATTGTTGAGCCGAACGAAGCGCAGGCGTGCTGGCGGCCACGGTGCGAGCACTTGGCCGATCAGTAGTGGTAGGTGAGTGCGGAACCAGAGCATAGTGTGTACCCGATTCGAGGGATTACTTTGAGCTTAGTCCCGAACAAGAGGCCGTTATTGATCCGTATCAAGTGATGCCCCTTTAATTACACCTTCGATGCGCACGATCCTGGTCAACCCCACATCCGTCTCGAACACCGTCATCTCGATAGGCGGGCGCCGTTCGGCAAAGTCCGACTCCCCGCTCATGGCGCTCGCCATCATCACTATGCTGGCACCAGAAAGCAGCACACCCAGCACCGCCGCCCCCGTCCACGTTTGAACGTGACGTTACCGGTGATCGGGTGGGTGTCCGACGACACCGCGCGCCATTCGACTTTGTAGGCGCCGGTAGGCAGTGGCGAAAGCGGTGTGATGAGCATGGTTTTCGGATCGTTTCCACCAGAGACTTTGGCTTTCATGGGCATGGGGGCGTGCGCCATGCCGGGCGTTTCCGTCATGACCCGTTTTGCGTCGGAGAACGGGGTCATGAGGTTTCCGAGAAGTGCAGTTTCGGGTGTGTTTGCGCACCATGAACTCACCGCTCTTATCTTCGAGGTCGCTCCACATGCCGTGCAGATGGATCGGGTGGGTCATCATCGTGTCGTTGACCAGCACCACCCGAACCCGCTCGCCATATTTGAGGCGCGCGGGTTCGGCGTGTGCCATAACCCGAAGCCGCCTTGGAGCCCGCCCGCGGCAAGCCCCTTCACGAAGGTGCGTCTTGATGTGTTGGAGTGCATGCCGTTTTCCCGGTCCGTCAGCGTGGAGAGTGCTTGACGACGAGGCTAACGGGCGGTGCCTTTCAGCAGGCTGAGGCGCAGATTACAGTTTTGACAGGTTCAAACTGTGACTATTAGTGTGAGTTGGGCGTTGACGTTGCGGCGACAGTGCCGCCACCGCAATTGATATACGAAGACGACTTCAACCAGCGCTGATCTGGATAGTAGGAAAACAACAGCTGCCCGTCTTTCATCGAATCAATCAACTTGTGCGCAATCGCCGGCCGTACAGCCGGACAACCCAGGCTTCTACCGATCCGGCCATTCGCTCGGGCAAGAGCCGGACTGACATAGGGCGCCCCGTGAATCACGATCGCCCGCTCAAATGCGTTGTCATTGAAACCCGGCTCCAGACCTTCCATGCGCAAGGAATAACCGTTCTGGCCGACATAGCTCGACTGGGTGCGGTACAAACCGAGGCTGGTGGCAAAGCTTTCATTCTGGTTGGAGAACTTGACCGCCATGTTCTCGCCGCTGTTGCGGCCATGGGCAACCAGTTCGTGGAACAGTAATTTACGTTTTTTCAGATCGAACACCCACAACCGTTGTTCGGTCGAAGGCAGTGAGTAGTCGATGACAGCAAGTCTTTGGGCAGGTGCTTTACCTTGAGCCAAGCTGCATTGGGTGGCGCGTACGGCCAGCCCGATGACTTTGGCGTTAGCGCCAGGTGCGGCTTTGAGCAGCGCGGCTTCAAGCGAATCGGCGTAGGCTGCCGGTACCGAAACTAACGTCAGCAACAAGGCCGTGAATAGCAAACCAAAGCGGGCTAGCGCCATCTGTAAGTCTCACATTAATGTTTCGAGTCTAGCAGTGGGCGGGATGCTAGCCGTTGAATACGGGGCGATTAAGGATTATCCATGGGGCAGTTAACAAGGTTATTCGTCATAAGCCATATCTTTTTTATGGGCTTTCTGATCAGCGGCGCAGCCAATGCAGAAACTTCGCCGATTGAGACGGCATCTGCAGTCATCAGCAGAACTGGCGCAGCGCCTGACGATCTCGTCGCTCAAACGATTCAGGCGGCACTTGAGCCCTGGAGTTCATCGTTTCCACCCTTGCTCACTTCCCGTGGACACCACCGGGTGGATCCGAGTCGCGTGGTCATGGATTTTTACGTGCATCGGGGTTATCGCTCGGCCTGGGCGAACGACAGCGATGTCATCCAGTTACTGAAAAGCCTGAGCGAGACCCAGGTCGATGGGTTGGACCCTGCGGACTTTCATATTGATGAGTTGGCGAGCGCCAGAGCGTCGATGCAGGCAGCAGCGCCGACGTTGGCGCAACGAGCGGCGTTTGATATCGCGGCCACCCGGACCTTTATCACGGCGTTGCTGCAATTGCGGCGCGGCAAGGTTGACCCTTCGCGTCTGGACATCCATTGGAACTTCGACCCTGTCGGCGCCGATCCTCGTGGAGACATGAATAACTTGTTCGCCGCGCTCGATGCTCATGACGTGGCGCGCGCTTTCGCCGAAGCACCGCCACAAGAGACGGTTTACCGCAGCCTGCGCGTGGGTCTGGAACAACTGCGCAAGGTTCGGGACGATGGCGGCTGGCCGCAGATTGCCGAAGGCCAATCGCTCAGGCCAGGCATGGATAACGCCTCTGTCGCGCAGCTGCGAGCACGGTTGGTGGTGGGGGGTTATCTGGCCCCATCAGAGAAGCAACGCACTGATTACGACGAGCGCGTCACCGCAGCGGTGAAAAAGTATCAAACCGAGCAATACCTGGGGGCGGATGGCGTGGCGGGGGTTGCGACACTGGCTGCGTTGAATGTGCCCGTAGAGGCTCGGATAGACCAGGTTCGGGTGAACATGGAGCGTGCGCGGTGGTTGCTGTACAAACTTCAGGGCACTTTTGTCATCGTTGATATTGCGGGTTACAAGGTGGCGCTTTATCGCGACGGTAAGGCGATATGGCGTTCCCGGGTTCAGGTCGGTAAGCCGTTCCGCAGTACGCCGGTGTTTCAATCCGAGATTACTTATGTGACGTTCAACCCCACCTGGACTGTGCCACCGACCATCCTTGTCAAAGACATGCTGCCCAAGATTCAACGAAACCCTGGCTACCTTGCCGCCAACCGTATAAGAGCCCTTGATCGAGAGGGGAATGTGCTCGATCCGTCGACCGTCGACTGGGATAACGCGCGCGGTATCACGCTGCGACAGGATGCCGGGCCGGATAACTCACTGGGGCAGGTGGTCATTCGGTTTCCCAATGACTATTCGATTTACCTCCACGACACGCCGCATCGCGAGTTGTTTGCGCAATCACGCCGTGCCACCAGTTCAGGCTGCATACGAGTGGAAAACCCACTGCAGTTGGTTGAACTGCTGTTCAACGACCCGGTTCGTTGGAGCAGCGGCGGGATACAGGCCCGGTTGGCTAAGGGCAAGACCGAAAACATCCGGCTGCCCGTCAAGGTGCCGGTGCTGTTGGCTTACTGGACGGTGGACCTGAGTAACGATGGTCGAGTGATGTTTAAGCCGGATGTATACGGGTACGACTCCGCAGTACTGCGGGGACTGAATCTGCCTTCGGAATTGCCCGTTCTGGATGTGCAACGAGCAGGGACTTGCGCTGTCGCGACAGGGCAAAGCCGGCAATGGCTGTGAAGGATGCGGGACTGGCTATCCGTATGTAACGGGCAGGTCATCGTTGCGCCAACGAGGCAAGCGCTCTGCGTCCACCTTTGTGCGCCGTCGCAGATACAGAGATTAGCGAAGCCAAAAGGTTGGCTCACCCGTTGAAAGCTATCACAATGCAAAAATAGTCACTGATCATCGATGTAGAAGGATAGGAAATTGAAGATGGATGTTGCGCAAAAAAAGCCGTCATTCAACACCGATATGCTTGATGTGCATGACACTCGTTGAGTACCGCAACATCCAAAAAAAGTGCTGTATTTATCGTCGCCACGGGGGCGTCCGCTATAGATTTTTCGCCGGAAAAGTTTGCAGACGTTCCTATGATCACGATGAACGGCGCCACTTCCATGTTCTCCGGGACGGGCATCAAGCCGTTCTTTTATGCCTGTACGGATCAAGGCTTTTCCCGACAGCAACCCGAAGTGTTTTCAGAGGCCATGCGCATCAGTCAGCGGGTTGCACTGTGGCAAGAGCACATTTGGCATACGACGGTAGCGCCTGAAGGCGAACTGTATTTACTCGGTCGAGCGCCCAAGCTCTCCTGGACGGACCTGGTTTTCAGGGCCGATAAAGAACTCGTCAGAAGTCGCAAGCTCGGAAATGGTCGCAATAGAACCCTTGGTTTCAGCAAGAACCTTAAACGCGGTTTTTTTGATGCCCGTACCGTCGCTTATCTGGCTTTGCAGATTGCGTATCACGTGGGGTTTACCAAGGTGTTTCTGGTAGGCGTTGACTTGAATCAGTCTGTAAGCCGTTTTTACGAAGAGACCGACACATTAGCGTCGCCATGCCTGCTCGATCAGCATTTTTATACGAGAATCCTGCCGCCGTTCGAGATCATGTCGAAGTACGTCGTGGATGATGATTTTCAGGTCTACAACCTGACCAGCTCCTCAAGGATTCCGGGAGAGCTCATTCCCCGAGTGACGCTGGATGAGATCGACAAGATTATCTAGGCAGAACGTGCTAGGGCGCATTTTCACAGCGCGCTGCGGCGACTAGCCAAAGGGCATTTGCCCCATACCCCCCCGTAGACTAAGCTCACAAAAAATAAGGGTTTTTGGGTGTTGCCCATGCCTTACCCTTACAGGACGAGCTTTTGCCTATCCCTCTTCACGATCCGTACAACACCACCGGCGTCACGTTGAAACGGTTACCTCTGCGCAAAGCAGCGGTACTGTTTATTGCGGTCGTGTGCCTGAGCCTGTGCGGTTTGCTGTACCTGCAACTGGAGCAGTCGCGCCGGCATGACTTGGCATTGGCGCAAGTGGCGTCATCAAACCTGACGCGGGCCATGGCGCAGCAGGCCAAAGACACCTTCATGCAAGCCGATCTGGTGCTAACCAGTCTGGCCGACTGGATTCAGGCTGACGGTTTCGGCGCGCCCCAGAAGCCACGCTTGCAGAAAACGTTCGCCCGGCGGGTGCAGGCGCTGAATCAATTGCATGGGATATTTCTGTTCGACCAAAAGGGGCTGTGGGTCGTTACCTCTTTCGACGACCTGCCACGCGGATCTGGTGTGGGGGATCGCGATTATTTTAAGTTCCACCAGCAGAACGTCTCCTCCCTGGCGCACATCGGGCCGGCGATTCGCAGTCGGGAAAATGGCGAGTGGATCATTCCGATATCCAAACGTGTGAATGACAAAAAGGGCAATTTCCAGGGCGTCTTGTTGGCCGGAATTAAGATGGCGTACTTCGATCAGTTCTTCAAAAGTTTCAGTATTGATGACAACGGTTCGATGTTTTTGGGCTTGACTGACGGAACGCTACTGGCGCGACGGCCGTTTGTGGAATCGCTGATTGGCACATCACTGGCCAAGAGCGAGATCTTCGAGAAATTGCTGCCCAGCGCGCGCTCCGGTAACGCAATGTTCAACTCGCTGGTCGATGGTGTTGTGCGGTTGTATGGCTACCGTCAGCTCGACACTTATCCGCTGGTCGTGTCTGCGGCCTCGTCCAGGGATTCGATTCTCAAGGATTGGAACGACACCGCATTTCGCTCCACGGTCATCGTTGCCCTGGTGGTGTTGGGCGTGGGGCTGTTCGGTTGGATGTTCCTTTATCAGGTGCGTGTCGGGGAACGGGTCGAGGCGGATTTGCGCAAGGCAAAGGACGCGCTGAAGCTGATCGCGACTCACGACAGCCTGACCGGCCTGGCCAATCGCCGACTATTCGAGGGCGCGCTGGACATCGAGTTCGGCCGAGGCGCCCGGCAGTCGAGTTCGCTGAGCCTGATCATGCTCGATATCGATTACTTCAAACGCTATAACGACGCTTACGGCCATGTGGCGGGGGACCATTGCCTGGCTGAAGTGGCGCGGGCGGTGAAGGGGGGCTGCCATCGAAAAGCCGATTTGGCCGTGCGGTACGGCGGTGAGGAGTTTGCGGTATTGCTGCCCGACACCAACATTCACGGCGCGATGGTGATTGCCGAGCAGATCCGCCGCAGCGTCATGGACAAGAACATCATCCACAGCGGTTCACCCTCGGGCTTTGTGACGGTCAGTCTGGGTTGTTATTCGTTTGTGCCGACAGGTCGGGACAGCATGGAAGTGTTCATTGAACGTGCGGATGCGGCGCTGTATCAAGCCAAGCATTCGGGGCGAAACCGCTCGGCGGTGCTGTCGATGGAGGGTGGTGTCGAGGCATTGATGCGTTCGGATCGTTGAGGGGTGTCTCGAGGGTGTTTCACCCGTGCAACACCCCGGCCAGCCGGCTGTCTGCCTGTCAGATCCTCTTGAATTGATCGTCTAGAGTTGCGGTAGCCCTGCTGATCCCGGCAGGTCTTCCCACCGCACGGACGATCGCCAAAATGTTGATTACTCAAGCATTGACAGCCGTTGCTCTAACCGTTGCAGCCAGTGCCATCCTTCCGCTCGCGAGCCACGCTCAATCGAAAGTCACAGCCGAAGAAGCACACGCCATCGGCGTGGATGCCTACCTTTATTTGTACCCGCTGTTGACGATGGACATCACCCGCAAGCAATTTACCAACATCGAATCGGGCAAGGAATTCGGTAAAGGTCCGATGAATACCTTTGTCAGCGTGCCGCAGTATCCACCTGCAGATTTCAAAGGGGTGGTGCGCGCGAACTTTGACACCTTGTATTCCATTGCCTGGCTGGACTTGACCAAAGAACCACTGGTGATCGCAGCGCCCGATACAGCCGGGCGATTTTACCTACTGCCGATGCTCGACATGTGGACCGATGTGTTTGCCTCTCCGGGCTGGCGCACCACGGGCACCCAAGCGGGGCAGTTTCTGGTGACACCGCCGGGATGGACCGGGACGGTGCCTGCCGGACTGCACCATCTGCCGGCGCCTACGCCCTTTGTCTGGGTCATTGGCCGCACCAAGACCGACGGCGCTGCGGACTATGCGGCCGTGCACAAAATTCAGGCTGGCTATACCGTGACACCGCTGTCCCGACTGGGTAAAAGCCCCGAGCCGGTCAGCGTGAACATTGACCCGGCCGTGGACATGAAGACCCCGCCCAAGATCCAGGTGGACTCAATGTCGGTGGCCGACTACTTCGCCTACGCTGCCGAATTGCTCAAAGTGCACCCTGCGCACATCACCGATCAACCGATCCTGGCGCAGATGAAGCGTATCGGCATCGAGCCCGGAAAATCCTTCAACATGGACGCGCTGGACCCTGACATCAAAGCAGCGCTTCTGACCGTGCCCGAAGACGCGAAGACGTTGATGACGTGGAAAGTTCCAACCGTCGCTCGCGTAGTCAACGGCTGGTCGATGAACACCGACACCATGGGTGTCTACGGCAACTACTACCTCAAGCGCGCAATCGTTGCGCAGATCGGGCTCGGCGCCAACTTGCCCGAAGATGCGGTTTATCCGCTGAACATCGGCGATGTCGAAGGCAAGCCACTCGATGGTGCGAACAAGTACGTGCTGCATTTCGACAAGGGTGAAACACCGCCGGTGAACGCATTCTGGTCGATCACCCTGTACGACCCTGAGGGTTTCCAGGTCGGCAATGCGCTCAACCGCTTTGCACTCAGTAGCTGGATGTCGTTCAAGACGAACGCCGACGGTTCGCTGGACATCTACTTCCAGCACGAAAACCCCGGCAAGGACCTTGAAGCCAATTGGCTGCCGGCCCCTGAGGGCGGGTTCAATCTGACCATGCGTTTGTATGGGCCCAAGCCCGAGGTTTTGAACGGCAAGTGGAATCCACCGCCGGTCAAGCCAACCTAGTCCCGCGCTTCATGCCCATAAGCGGCCGACGATCATCGGCTGCTATACGCGTCCAACGGCGGGTCCCCGCTCAAGGGTTATTGTTGGGCGCCATTGTCGAACCACCGATTGAGCCCGATGGGGTGCCGGTGGCATCAGCGCTATCCCCTGTACCTGGCCAACGGCAACCCGCGGCCGGGGCCGAAGTTCGATTACACGCGAGGTTGAGATTGAAGTGGGTCGCGATTGGCTAAATCAATTGTCAGTCGAGGCGCTTTATCCCTTATACATGGCGCCCATTGGCGGAGAAATCCGGCCCCGGCATAAGGACTGAGCAATGAGCGAGCCACACCTGACGGACCTTGCGTTGTACCTGCAGCGCCTGGGCTTCGACGCGCCTCCGCCGCCAACCCTGGAAGCCCTGCGCCAACTTCAACTGCGCCACACCAGCGCTTTCCCGTTCGAAAACCTCACCACGTTGTCCGGCCAGCCGGTGCTCATCGACCTGCCGTCCATTGAGCAAAAGGTCCTGCACGATGGCCGCGGCGGGTACTGCTACGAACTCAACAACCTGTTTCTGGCCTTGCTCCAGGCACTGGGCTTCGATGCTCGCGGCATCTCCGGCCGAGTGGTCATGGGCCAGCCCGAAGGCGCGTGGACCGCTCGTACACACCGTTTGAGCCTGGTAACCCTGGACGGCGTGCGCTACATCACTGACGTCGGTTTCGGCGGCATGGTGCCCACCGCACCGCTGATGCTCGATACCCCGGCCGAACAGTTCACCCCTCACGAACCCTATCGCATCGAGCAGCACGAGGATGGCTACACCCTGCGCGCCAACGTCGGCGGCGAATGGCGTGCGATGTACATTTTCGATTTGCAGCGTCAGGAAGACATCGATTACGCCGTTGGTAACTGGTATGTCTCGACCCACCCCGAATCGTCGTTCGCCAGGCAACTGATGGTGGCGCGCACTGGCGAAGGGTGGCGCCGTACGCTGAACAACGGCAGTTTTGCGATTCATCGGGTCGGCAGTGAGACTGAGCGGCGGCAGGTGACTGATGTGGATGAATTGATGGATTTGTTGCGCAGTGAGTTCAGTATTCGGGTGCCGCGGGAGACGGCGTTGCGTCGGGTTATTGAAAGGCTGATTCAACAACCCTGAGCCACATTTCGCCCCTGAACCTCACAGCTCCAGCCCCTCCTGCACCACTGAAAGCAGAGTGTCTTCGGTCATGGCGACCGCATCCGGTTGTTGCCCGGGTTGATCGATCGCCTGCAGCCACCACTGTGTCTCGCCGTGTTCGTTCACGGTTCGCAACAGTGCCTTTCCCTGAGGGTGGATCTCGACCCGTCCGGCGCCATCTTCAGTGAAGCGTGCGATGGGGTCGAAGGTGATGCCGTGGTGATTGCCTTCAATCATGTCCGTAATTGTCCGCCAGGGCTGCGGAGCGGCAGAGTTTATCAGGGAAGGTGCGGCGCAAGTCTCTGGTGTGGAATGGACAAGTGTCCATCATCTGGCTGATAAGCTGTATACAACTCTATAGACATTTGTCCTTGGTCTTGCATACAGTGTGCGCATAACAAAAACCAGGGAACCCCCCAACCATGAAAACGCCCCATGTTTCACACCAACGACCTGAGGACGAAAATCTCGGGATCGGCGCGAATATGGCTTACGGCCTGCAACACGTTCTGACCATGTACGGCGGCATCGTCGCGGTGCCTTTGATCATCGGCCAAGCGGCCGGGCTCTCGCCGGCGGACATCGGTTTGTTGATTGCTGCTTCACTGTTTGCGGGGGGCTTGGCGACATTACTGCAAACGCTTGGCTTACCGTTTTTTGGCTGCCAATTGCCGCTGGTACAGGGCGTGTCGTTCTCTGGCGTCGCGACGATGGTGGCGATTGTCAGCAGTGGCGGGGAGGGCGGGTTTCAATCGATTCTCGGGGCGGTGATTGCTGCGTCGTTGATCGGCCTGCTGATCACGCCGGTGTTCTCTCGAATCACCAAGTTTTTTCCGCCGCTGGTCACGGGCATTGTGATCACCACCATCGGTCTGACTCTAATGCCAGTGGCTGCACGCTGGGCCATGGGCGGCAACAGCCATGCCCCGGACTTCGGCAGCATGGCGAACATCGGTCTGGCGGCGGTGACGCTGGTGCTGGTGCTGCTGTTGAGCAAGATTGGCAGCGCGACCATCTCCCGCTTGTCGATCCTGCTGGCGATGGTTATCGGCACGGTGATTGCGGTGTTCCTCGGCATGGCAGACTTCTCGTCTGTCACTCAAGGCCCGATGTTCGGCTTTCCGACACCCTTCCATTTCGGCATGCCGACCTTCCACTTCGCCGCGATTCTGTCGATGTGCATCGTGGTCATGGTGACCTTGGTGGAAACCTCGGCTGACATCCTGGCAGTGGGTGAAATCATCGGCACCAAAGTCGACTCCAAACGCCTGGGGAACGGCCTGCGCGCCGACATGCTGTCGAGCATGATCGCGCCGATCTTCGGTTCCTTCACCCAAAGTGCCTTCGCCCAGAACGTCGGGCTAGTGGCGGTGACCGGGATCAAGAGCCGTTTCGTGGTGGCTACCGGTGGTTTGTTTCTGGTGATCCTCGGGTTGCTGCCGTTTATGGGCCGGGTTATCGCCGCTGTACCGACTTCGGTCCTCGGCGGCGCCGGTATCGTGCTGTTCGGCACCGTGGCGGCCAGCGGTATTCGTACGCTGTCCAAGGTCGACTACCGCAACAACGTCAACCTGATCATCGTCGCCACCTCCATCGGCTTCGGCATGATCCCCATCGCTGCGCCGAATTTCTACGACCACTTCCCAAGCTGGTTCGCTACGATCTTCCACTCGGGCATCAGCTCCTCGGCGATCATGGCCATCGTGCTGAACCTGGCCTTCAACCACCTCACTGCCGGCAACTCCGATCAGCAGTCGGTGTTCGCGGCCGGTACTGAGCGCGTCCTGCGTTATCAAGATCTGGCAGCGTTGCGCGAAGGGGATTATTTCAGTGCAGGCAAACTGCGTGACTGCGACGGGAATGAGATTCCGGTGGTGGAGGCGGGCCATGAGTCGAGCGAGCATCGAGCGGCTCATGCCAAAAGCAGTGAGCATGTCTGACAGTTGTATTCGCTTAAAAGACGGGTGAATCAAAAAAGCCCCTGAATCTTTCGATTCAGGGGCTTTTCGATATTACTGTCTGGCTCCACGACCTGGACTCGAACCAGGGACCCAGTGATTAACAGTCACTTGCTCTACCAACTGAGCTATCGCGGAATGGCGTGTATGTTACTGATTCAAAAAGAGAAGTCAAGCATCTGTTGGCAATTGGGCGGGTTCATGGGGCGGACGGTGGTTTATCGACCGTGGGCGGTTACCAGAATCGCTTCAGAGGTCTACCATGGCCGCCCGGAAGTGGTTACACGCGCTGCCGGCCATTCGCCGAAAAGGTACGCGCCATGAATCACCCAATCATCACACCTCATTACAACGGGGTGTTCGCATGAGCATCGCTCAGATCAGCCTGCCCAAAGGTGTCGGCCCTCACGCCGAAAAACTGTTCGACGCAATCACTCAGGCCAGCACCGCTGACGAATTGAACCGTGCCGGTGGCAAGGCCGAAGGATTTGTCCTGGGTCTGGAAAGCACCAAGGCCATCAAAAGCCAGGTCGCCGAATCGCTCTACGTTGCCTATGACGACGCTGCCAGCCAGCGCGCAACCGAACTGGTCTAACCGCCGAAGGTGACAGTGGCGAGCATCAGTTTGGCGTACAGCATCGTTGCGGCCAGTTGCACCAGCCACAAGGCCAGACCGCCGAGAAACACGCCAGCAGCGACTTGCATCACAAGGTTGTTACTGCGTTTGGCCGGGGTGCGAGGCATGAAGTGGTCCAGCTCATCGCGGTCGGCGCGTAGGTCGTCGTTTTTCATATCGGCTCTCACCAGTTGATAGGTAGGCAGTCTAGAGCGCCCGGTCGCCGGGCTGAGTGTTTTCTGAGGCGATTAAAAAACGGGAAGCCCTAGGGGTTCCCGTTTTTTCCCACTCGACGATTCAGATCACTGCAACGATGGCCTTGGTCACAGCGTCGATGTTGCTCTGGTTCAGCGCTGCCACGCAGATGCGGCCGGTGTCCAGGGCATAGATACCGAACTCGCTGCGCAGGCGGGTCACTTGCTCAACCGTCAGGCCGGAGTAGGAGAACATGCCGCGCTGACGACCGACGAAGCTGAAATCACGCTGTGGCGCTTGCTTTGCCAGTTGCTCAACCATCTGGATGCGCATGCCGCGAATCCGCAGACGCATTTCAGCCAGTTCTTCTTCCCACTGGGCACGCAGTTCCGGGCTGTTCAATACCGCAGCAACGATGCTTGCACCGTGGGTCGGCGGGTTGGAGTAGTTGGTGCGGATCACGCGTTTGACTTGGGACAGCACGCGCGCGCTTTCTTCTTTCGATTCGCTGACGATCGACAGGGCGCCAACGCGCTCGCCGTACAACGAGAAGGATTTGGAGAACGAGCTGGAGACGAAAAAAGTCAGGCCCGATTCAGCGAACAGGCGTACAGCCGCGGCGTCTTCGTCGATGCCGTCGCCAAAGCCCTGGTAGGCCATGTCGAGGAACGGTACGTGACCTTTGGCTTTCACCACGTCCAGAACGTTTTTCCAGTCCGCCGGGCTCAGGTCCACACCGGTCGGGTTGTGGCAGCACGCGTGCAGGACAACGATGGAGCCGGACGGCAGGGCGTTCAAGTCTTCCAGCAGGCCAGCACGGTTCACATCGTGGGTCGCGGCGTCGTAATAGCGATAGTTCTGCACCGGGAAACCGGCCGTTTCGAACAGCGCGCGGTGGTTTTCCCAGCTTGGGTCGCTGATCGCCACGACGGCGTTCGGCAGCAGTTGCTTGAGGAAGTCAGCACCGATTTTCAGTGCGCCAGTACCGCCAACGGCTTGGGTGGTGATGACACGGCCAGTGGCAATCAGAGGCGAGTCATTGCCAAACAGCAGTTTCTGTACGGCCTGGTCGTAGACAGCAATGCCGTCGATCGGCAAGTAGCCACGGGAAGCGTGTTGAGCGACGCGAATCGTCTCGGCTTCGACAACGGCGCGCAGGAGTGGAATTCGCCCCTCCTCGTTGCAGTAAACACCGACCCCCAGGTTGACCTTGTTGGTGCGGGTATCGGCGTTGAATGCTTCGTTGAGGCCCAGGATTGGATCGCGTGGTGCCATTTCGACAGCGGAGAACAGGCTCATTTTGCGGCGGCTCTGAATGGAAAGTGGAGGGACGTGTCGCGCTCCAGCCGAATGCACTAGAGCGGTGCACAAACGGGGAGCTAGTATAGAGGCCATCTGCGATTGATGGCGACAGACGATTCGGCTTTTGCGGTAAGTTTTTCCGATTATTTCTCGACCGTTAGTCGATTGGCATCGTTAAAGGTTTTGCCCGATGTAGGACGTTTGCCTTGAAAGCTAGGGCAATCGGCTCCACATTGAGCGCAATCCAGTTTTTTCCTCGGGCGACATCGGTCGTTTGCGGTCTTTCCCGTTGCTGCCCGGTTCGCCCGGACAGGCGCGACTCCTGCTTCGAAAACCGAGAGGTATTTCATGTCTGAATTCCAGCTAGTCACCCGCTTCGAGCCCGCCGGCGATCAGCCGGAAGCCATCCGCCTGATGGTCGAGGGCATCGAAGCCGGGCTGGCGCACCAGACGTTGCTCGGTGTGACCGGTTCGGGCAAGACCTTCAGTATTGCCAACGTGATCGCCCAGGTTCAACGTCCAACCTTGGTGCTGGCACCCAACAAGACCCTGGCTGCGCAGTTGTACGGTGAATTCAAGGCGTTCTTCCCGAACAACGCGGTCGAATACTTCGTTTCGTACTACGACTACTACCAGCCCGAAGCGTATGTGCCGTCGTCGGACACCTTCATCGAGAAAGACGCCTCGATCAACGACCACATCGAGCAAATGCGGCTGTCCGCGACCAAGGCACTGCTGGAGCGCAAAGACGCGATCATCGTCACCACGGTGTCGTGCATCTACGGTCTGGGCAGTCCGGAAACTTATTTGAAGATGGTTCTGCACGTGGATCGTGGCGACAAGCTCGATCAGCGTGCGTTACTGCGTCGCTTGGCAGACTTGCAGTACACCCGCAACGATATGGAGTTCGCCCGCGCGACCTTTCGGGTGCGCGGCGATGTGATCGATATTCACCCGGCGGAATCCGATTTCGAAGCGATCCGTATCGAGCTGTTCGATGACGAAGTCGAGAGTCTGTCGGCCTTCGATCCGCTGACCGGCGAAGTGATCCGCAAGCTGCCGCGTTTCACGTTCTATCCGAAAAGCCACTACGTGACCCCGCGAGAAACCCTGCTGGGTGCCGTCGAAGGGATCAAAGTCGAGTTGCAGGAACGCCTGGACTATCTGCGGTCCACCAATAAACTCGTTGAGGCCCAGCGCCTGGAGCAGCGTACCCGTTTTGACCTGGAGATGATCCTCGAACTGGGTTACTGCAACGGCATCGAAAACTACTCGCGCTACCTGTCGGGCCGTGAATCCGGCCAGGCGCCGCCAACGTTATTTGACTACCTGCCGGCTGACGCCTTGCTGGTGATCGATGAATCCCACGTCAGCGTGCCGCAGGTCGGCGCCATGTATAAGGGCGACCGTTCGCGCAAAGAGACGCTGGTGGAATACGGTTTTCGTCTGCCGTCCGCCCTGGATAACCGGCCGATGCGCTTCGACGAGTTTGAAATCATCAGCCCGCAGACGATCTTTGTCTCGGCTACGCCGGGCAATTACGAGGCAGAACACGCCGGTCGTGTGGTCGAGCAACTGGTCCGCCCGACAGGCCTGGTGGACCCGCAAATCGAAATCCGCCCGGCGCTGACCCAGGTCGACGATCTGCTCTCGGAAATCGGCAAGCGCGTCGCGCTGGAGGAGCGGGTGCTGGTCACCACGCTGACCAAGCGCATGTCTGAAGACTTGACCGATTACCTGGCCGACCACGGCGTGCGGGTGCGTTATCTGCACTCGGACATCGACACGGTGGAGCGGGTCGAAATCATCCGCGACCTGCGCCTGGGCACATTTGATGTGCTGGTGGGGATCAACCTGCTGCGTGAAGGCCTGGACATGCCGGAAGTCTCGCTGGTGGCGATTCTCGATGCGGACAAAGAAGGCTTCCTGCGTTCCGAGCGCTCGCTGATCCAGACCATCGGCCGGGCGGCGCGAAATCTCAATGGTCGGGCGATTCTCTATGCGGATCGCATCACCGGTTCCATGGAGCGGGCGATCGGCGAAACCGAACGTCGCCGCGACAAGCAGATTGCCTTTAACCTGGCCAATGGCATCACGCCCAGGGGCGTGTTCAAGGACGTTGCCGACATCATGGAAGGCGCCACCGTGCCCGGTTCGCGCAGCAAGAAGCGCAAAGGCATGGCCAAGGCCGCCGAGGAAAACGCCAAGTACGAAGCACAATTGCGCTCGCCGGGCGAGATCGCCAAGCGTATCAAGGCGCTGGAAGAGAAAATGTACCAACTCGCCCGCGACCTGGAGTTCGAAGCAGCGGCGCAGATGCGCGACGAGATTGGCAAGTTGCGTGAGCGGTTGATCACCGTCTGATATGTGGTGCCTGACAGGGCCTTATCGCGAGCGGATTCTAATCTGCTTCGCCAGCCTTCAATCCCGCCGGCAATGCCTTGGTCAGCAACACCGCCAGCATGCTGATCGCCAGTGCAATCCCGACAAAGTCAAACGCATCGTTGTAAGCCATGATCGACGCCTGCTGATGCGCAATGTCACTGAGCTTGCCCAGCGCTGCCGTCTCACTGCCCAACCGATCCGTCAGCGACGCCGCGCGCTCGGCCACCTGCGGGTTGGTCGGCACAATCGCTTCACGTAAATAATCAAAGTAAATCTTGGTTCGCGCATCCAGTAGCGTGGCCAGGAGGGCGATACCCAGCGCGCGGATGATCTGGATTTGATTGAGCTGCGGCCCGGCGAAGTCCGGGTTCAACACCCCCGACGAAAAACTTGCCAATCCAGATAGCCCGAAACCCAATGTGCACAGCCATTTCGGCGAGACGTCCTTCATCCGCTTCTCATGGGCAGGCTGTCATCGAGAAGCTGTAAGGAAAGTTATCAGTGGTCAAATCTGGCATGCAGCGAATGATGGGTAAATGCCATCGACTGACAATCGACCACTCACCAAGGCTCGAGCGCGTTGTAGACGCAACCTTGGCTTAAATGCCCTGCTCACTGGAGCCGAGCGGGCAACGCCTGTTACCATTCGCCCTTTGTTTTATCTTCATTTCGAGACTTGCCATGACCACCGTCCGCACTCGCATCGCGCCATCGCCTACCGGGGATCCCCACGTAGGTACCGCTTACATCGCTTTGTTCAACTACTGCTTTGCCAAGCAGCATGGCGGTGAGTTCATCCTGCGGATCGAAGACACCGACCAGTTGCGTTCAACACGCGAGTCGGAACAACAGATCTTCGACGCCCTGCGCTGGTTGGGTATCGACTGGAGCGAAGGCCCGGACGTTGGCGGCCCGCACGGTCCTTACCGTCAGAGCGAGCGCGGCGACATCTATCAGAAGTACTGCCAGCAACTGGTTGAAATGGGCCATGCCTTCCCGTGCTTCTGTACCGCCGAAGAACTGGACCAGATGCGCGCCGAGCAAATGGCCCGCGGCGAAACCCCGCGTTACGACGGCCGTGCGCTGTTGCTGTCCAAGGAAGAAGTCGCTTCCCGCCTGGCCGCTGGCGAGCCGCACGTGATCCGCATGAAGGTGCCGAGCGAAGGCGTGTGCGTGGTGCCGGACATGCTGCGTGGCGATGTCGAAATCCCGTGGGATCGTATGGACATGCAAGTGCTGATGAAGACTGACGGCCTGCCGACGTACTTCCTGGCCAATGTGGTCGACGACCACCTGATGGGTATCACTCACGTCCTGCGCGGCGAGGAGTGGCTGCCCTCGGCGCCGAAACTGATTCTGCTGTACGAATACTTCGGCTGGGAACAACCGGAACTGTGCTACATGCCGCTGCTGCGTAACCCGGACAAGAGCAAGCTGTCCAAGCGCAAGAACCCGACTTCGGTGACGTTCTACGAGCGCATGGGCTTCATGCCGGAAGCGATGCTCAACTACCTGGGGCGCATGGGTTGGTCGATGCCGGACGAGCGCGAGAAGTTCTCGTTGCAGGAAATGGTCGATAACTTCGACCTGAGCCGTGTTTCGCTGGGCGGGCCGATTTTCGACGTCGAGAAGCTGTCGTGGCTCAACGGTCAGTGGCTGCGTGACCTGCCGGTGGAAGAGTTCGCTTCGCGCCTGCAAACATGGGCGCTGAACCCGGAGTACATGATGAAGATCGCGCCGCACGTGCAGGGTCGGGTTGAAACCTTCAGCCAGGTCGCACCGCTGGCCGGTTTCTTCTTCGCCGGTGGCGTGAACCCGGACGCCAAGCTGTTTGAATCCAAGAAACTGTCGGGCGATCAGGTTCGTCAGTTGATGCAGTTGATTTTGTGGAAGCTGGAAAGCCTGCGTCAGTGGGAGAAGGACAGCATCACCGCAACGATTCAAGCGGTGGTCGAATCCCTGGAGCTGAAGTTGCGTGATGCCATGCCACTGATGTTTGCTGCAATCACTGGTCAGGCCAGTTCGGTATCGGTGCTGGATGCGATGGAAATCCTCGGTCCGGACCTGACTCGTTTCCGTCTGCGTCAGGCGATTGACCTGCTGGGTGGCGTGTCGAAGAAAGAAAACAAGGAATGGGAAAAACTCCTGGGCAACATCGCCTGAGGAAGTTTGACCCCGCGGGAACTGCCGAAGGCTGCGATCATTTGATCGTGATCTTCGGCGCTCACCCCCGATTTTCCGGGGGGAGGGCGGTAAGTGATTGTTATGTCGGCAAAAAACTTTGAAATATTTTAAAAATAAGTTTGACAGCTTTCCTGTCCGCCATTAAGATTCGCCCCGTCCTCAGCGATGAGGGGCTATAGCTCAGCTGGGAGAGCGCCTGCATGGCATGCAGGAGGTCAACGGTTCGATCCCGTTTAGCTCCACCAATTTTACAGTTCAAGGTCTGGCC
>NZ_JBTEYL010000031.1:0-52600 GCF_054330215.1 Pseudomonas sp. Ma2-10
AATCTTGTTGACTATCAGTCTGACTCCACAAGCACCCACACGAATTGCTTGATTCAGTTGTTAAAGAGCGGTTGGTTAAGATCTTTCGTCTCAACCGAGACGCGCATTCTACAGCAGCCTCTGTTATTGTCAAGCGGTTATTTTTCGAAGTTTTCAAAGTTTCCTTTGCAACTTCAACCACTTGCGCTTCCGATCTCTCGTTAGCGGGAGGCGAATTCTACAGCGTTACCCGCTGCTGTCAACACCTCTTTTACACCGCTTTCGACCGAGAAGATCGAATCGTTAAAAGAGCCAAACAACGCCGCTCTTTCAACTCCTTCTGGGCTTCGATGACCTGAAGCAACTCGCTGCCGAAAACCGCATAACTCTTTGTTTACCAAGGAGTTTTCTGTTTCGACTGCGCCGGAAGTGGGGCGAATTATAGACGTCCAGAATCTGCCGTCAACTCTTAATTGAGCCTTTCTATAAGGATGCTCAAAATCGCCGCTTATATATAGACGCGCCCGCCATGAATGCGCAGTATATTGCCCAATAACACTCTCGCTTCCTACTTCGGACGATGCCACACCATGAATGACCAACCTCGCAGCCTTGCCACGACCCTGTTTTCGGTAGGCCTGCTATTAATAGCCATGGCATCAATCCAGTCAGGAGCCTCCCTTGCTAAAAGCATGTTCCCCATTATCGGTGCGCAAGGGACCACCACCCTGCGACTGATCTTCGCCAGCGTGATCATGATGTTGATATTGCGCCCCTGGCGAGCGAAGTTCACCGCAAAATCCCTGCGCACCGTCATCGTCTACGGAATGGCATTGGGCGGCATGAACTTCCTCTTCTATATGTCCTTGCAAACCGTCCCCCTCGGTATCGCGGTTGCGCTGGAATTCACTGGCCCACTGGCGGTAGCCATCTACGCCTCACGTCGGGCGATCGACTTTTTGTGGATAGCCCTGGCAGCCGTCGGTTTGCTGCTGTTAATACCCATGGGAGAAACGACCGCGGGGATCGATCTGGTAGGCGCCGGTTATGCATTGGGCGCAGGTATCTGCTGGGCGCTGTACATTCTGTTCGGCCAAAAGGCCGGCGCCGACAATGGCGTGCAGACCGCGGCACTGGGGGTGATGATTGCGGCATTTTTTGTAGCCCCTATCGGCATCGTCCATGCTGGAGCCGCGCTGCTCACACCCTCTCTGATCCCCGTGGCCATCGCTGTCGCCATTCTGTCCACCGCCGTGCCCTACACGCTGGAGATGATCGCCCTCACCCGAATCCCGACCCGGACATTCGGCACGTTGATGAGCATTGAACCTGCGATCGGCGCCCTGTCAGGCCTGTTGTTTCTCCATGAGTACCTTTCACTGTCACAATGGATGGCCATCATGTGCATCATTCTGGCTTCCATAGGCGCGACCATGACCATGGGGAGTACAGCCAAGCCTGCTGTCGCTGCAGATTGAGACAGGATTTGACGAGGGTCTGGTATTTGCCGCGCAATTAGGCCATGTTTAGGCCCGTAACCCAGTGTCAGACATGGATTTTTCAGATAGGGATATCAGAACGCTTCAAGCGAAAGCGAATACAGCCAAACCCGGGCGCAAAGATCCGGGGACGCTATAAGGACAGTAATGAAACGAATTTTGATACTGATCGCCGTACTTGCTGTTGCGGGCTGCGCGGCGACATCGAAGACCCAGATTAAACACGGCAAGAAAGGGATGCATATCAACTGTTCCGGGCTGTCTTCATCCTGGGACAAGTGCTACACCAGCGCTGCCAACTCGTGCGCGCCCAAAGGTTACAAGGTCATCGCCAAGTCAGGAGACGCTGTGGAAGAACCAGGCGATTACCTGTTCGGCCTCAACCCTGCAGGCTATACCAGCCGCAGCATGATCGTCATCTGCAAATAGATTGATGCCGCTTGTCAGGTTCGTGAACCTGCGATCTGACGGCCAATCTCATCGTAACTGGACTCCAGCACCGTGCGCTGGATGTCTGGCGTGGCCAGCATTCGTGCCACAACCAACGCACCGATACATTGCGACAGAATCGCCCAAGCCAGGCTGTCGCTTTCCAGAACCTGCGCCCAATTCTTCTGAAGCCGACAGATCCAGTTCTCCGCCTGCTGGCGAATCATCACGTCTGAACGTGCTATCTCAGCGCCCAATGCTGGCAAAGCACAACCAGCTTCCGGGTGTTCGACATGGGCCATGCTCAGGTAGTGTTTCAGGCAGCGCTGGAGCTTGTCACGATTCTGTTCCGCCCCTAAACGCTCCAGGCTTTGAGACAGCTCACGCTCAACAATTGAAGCAAACAGCTCATCCTTCGACGAGAAGTGACTGTAGAAAGCCCCGCCACTCAAACCGATCGCTTTCATCAAACCGTCGACACCAACCGTTGAAAAACCAGACTTCTTGGCTGACACCGCACTGCTTTCAAGTAGTTTCTCTTTGGTTTCCAGTTTGTGATTGGCCGAGTAACGCATTGCCTTGCCCTCAGGATTGATCGCCTTGACGCTTGCCGAATCGTAGCATAACGTTCGTTTAGTTAACGATCGTTTAGCAAAGGGGTCTACCCATGAACAACAAGAAGGTCGTACTGGTGGTAGGTGCAGGGGAATCCACCGGCGGCGCAATTGCAAAACGCTTTGCGCAGGAAGGGTTTGTGGCGTGTGTCACTCGCCGTAGCGCGGACAAACTCCAGCCGTTGGTGGACGCTATCAAGGCCGACGGCGGTGAAGCCCAAGGGTTTGCCTGCGATGCGCGCAAAGAAGAGGACGTCATTGCGTTAGTTGAGCAGATCGAAAGTCAGATTGGCCCAATCGAAGCGTTCATTTTCAACATCGGCGCCAATGTGCCTTGCAGCATTCTCGAAGAAACCGCGCGCAAATATTTCAAGATATGGGAAATGGCCTGCTTCTCAGGATTTCTCAACGCTCGTGAAGTGGCCAAGCGCATGGCCAAGCGTCAACGCGGAACTATTTTGTTCACCGGTGCTACCGCCGGCCTGCGTGGAGCCTCAGGATTTGCGGCGTTCGCCGGCGCCAAGCACGGGATTCGTGCCCTGGCGCAAAGCATGGCGCGTGAGCTGGGGCCGATGAACATTCACGTCGCCCATGTTGTAGTCGACGGTGCCATCGATACTGAGTTTATCCGCGAGAGCTTCCCCGAAAAGTACGTGACCAAGGACCAGGACGGCATTCTCAATCCAGACCACATTGCCGAGAACTATTGGTACCTGCACAGCCAGCCCCGTGACGCATGGACCTTTGAACTGGACCTGCGCCCCTGGAGTGAACGCTGGTAACTCCCCCTGAAAATATTAATCAGAGCGCATTGACCATGAGCAAAACCGTGGAGTTCTATTTCGACCTCGGCAGCCCCGCCACCTACCTGGCCTATACCCAATTACCGAATATTTGCGAGCGAACCGACAGCCAGTTGATCTACATACCCATCCTGCTGGGGGGTGTCTTCAAAGCCACCGGCAACGCTTCACCGGTGACCATCCCCGCCAAGGGTCGTTACATGCTTCAAGACCTGGACCGCTATGCCAAGCGCTATGGGGTGCCACTGAAGTTCAATCCCCACTTTCCTATCAACACCCTGATGCTGATGCGCGCCGTGACCGGCATGCAGTTGCGCGATCCTGTCCGCTTTCAGGTGTTCATCGATTGCCTGTTTCACGCCCTCTGGGTTGAAGGCCGCCACCTCGATGACCCGGCGACCGTCGCGTCAGTACTGATACAGAACGGTTTCGATCCAGATGAGGTGCTGGCCCTGACCGCCGATGAGGAAGTCAAAGCCGCTCTCAAGGACAACACAGCGAAAGCCGTGCAACGGGGTGTATTCGGTGCACCAAGCCTGTTTGTCGATAATCAGCTGTTCTTCGGCCAGGATCGCCTGGACTTTGTCCTTGAAGCCCTGAGTTAAATCTCGACAACCAACCGCCCCGGCGAATCGTCGCCAATCCGCCAGGGTCAAAGCCTTAGTCGACTACATGAGCCGGGCGCTCAAAGAAGCGCCTGAATTCCAACTGGTCAAATGGCCGCAGTCCGAGTGTTCAACCACTCAAGGGCTGCCCCGTCGAGCAACGGGCTCAAGCGCTCGCGTACCTCGGCGTGGTAGGCGTTGAACCACTGTTTTTCGTCATCGGTCAGCAGCGACGGTTCCAGGCAGCGAGTGTCGATCGGGCACAAGGTCAGGGTTTCGAACTTCAGGAACTCACCGAATTCGCTTTTGCCCGCCTCACGGTTCAACACCAGGTTCTCGATCCGCACACCCCAACGGCCCGGGCGGTAAGTGCCCGGTTCGATGGAGGTGATCATGCCCGGCTGCATCGCGGTTTGCGGTGCAGCGGCGGCCTGATAGGCGATGACCTGTGGGCCTTCGTGCACATTGAGGAAGTAGCCGACACCGTGACCGGTGCCGTGACCGTAATCAACGCTTTCAGCCCAGATCGGCGCGCGAGCTATCGAATCGAGCAACGGCGAGAGAATGCCACGAGGGAATTGTGCCCGGGACAACGCAATTACACCTTTGAGCACCCGCGTGCAATCGCGCATCTGCTCTTCGGTCGGCGTACCGACCGGCACCATCCGCGTGATGTCAGTGGTGCCGCCCAGGTACTGGCCGCCGGAGTCGATCAACAACAGACCGTCGCCTTCGATCACCGCGTGTTCTTCTTCGGTGGCGTGGTAGTGCGGCATCGCGCCATTGGCGTTGAATGCGGCAATGGTGTTGAAGCTCAGCGACACAAAACCCGGACGTCGGGTACGCGCGGCCGTCAGGTGTTCGTCGATGGTCAGTTCGGTGATGCGCTCACGACCCAACGCAGTGTCCAGCCAGGTGAAGAATTCGCACAGCGCCGCGCCGTCCTGCTCCATGGCCTGACGAATGTGCTCGGCATCGGCCAGGCTTTTCTGCGACTTGGCCAGCGTCGTCGGGTTCAGGCCTTCGACCAGCTTCACGCCGCTATCGAGGTTATCCAGCAAGCCGGCGGTGACGCGCGCCGGATCGACCTGCAGACTCGCCCCGCTCGGTACGGCGCGCAAGGTGGCGGCCACTTCGCTGTAATCACGCAGGGTCACACCGTCCTTTTCGAGGATAGCGCGCAACTCGGCATCGACCTTGCTCAACGCAACGAACAAGGTTGCTTGCTGCTGGCTGATCAAGGCAAAGGAAACAAACACAGGGTTGAACGACACGTCACCGCCGCGCAAGTTGAACAGCCAGGCGATGTCATCAAGGGTGGCGATGAAATGCCAGTCGGCGCCGCGATCTTTCAAAACCTCACGCAACTTGGCCAGTTTCTCGCCGCGGCTGACAGTCGCCTGAGGCGGCAGGTGTTGATAGATTGGTTCATTCGGCAGCGTCGGACGGTCGCTCCAGACTTCGTTCAATACATCGATGTCAGTGCGCAGACGTGCGCCGCGCTCTTGGAGCTTGCCACCTAACGTACGCGCCGAAGCCACGGCCATCACCGCGCCATCTACCGCGACGACGCCGCCTTCTGGGGTTTGCTCGGCCAGCCAGTCCAGCGGGCCGGGCTGCCCCGGTTGCAGCTTGACCAGTTCGATGCCGCTGCCCTTGAGTTCCTTGGTCGCCTGTTCCCAATAACGACTGTCGGCCCAGACGCCGGCAAAGTCCGGCGTAACGATCAGCGTGCCGACAGAGCCATGGAAGCCCGACAACCATTGCCGCCCTTGCCAGTAACCCGGCAGGTATTCCGACAGGTGCGGGTCGGCCGACGGCACCAGCAGAGCATGAATGCCCTCCCGGCTCATCAGTTCGCGGGTTTGCGCCAGGCGTTGAGGCACCGATCCATTGATCGAAGGCTGCGTACTCATCATGTCTCCTGCTAATCACATCATCATTATTGTTGAGTGCCGATCAACGCCGGCACTTTCAGACCTTATTGCCAAAATGCCGGAGCACTGGCGCAGGCCGCTTTGATCAGGTGTACCGCTTGGTCGATGTCCTGCTCGGTGGTGAACCGGCCGAGACTCAAGCGAATGGTGCGACTCGCCGAGCGGGCGTCATGCCCCAGGGCCAGCAGCACATGGGAGGGCGCATTGCTGGCGGAGTTGCAGGCCGAGGTCGCGGAAAACGCGATCGAGTTGCTCAACGCCGCAGAATTGAACTCACCTTCGTTGAAGGTCAGGCTCAAGGTATGAGGGATGCGCTGGCTCGGACTGCCATTGAGGCGAACGCCGGGAATACTCAACAGTTGTTCGAGCAAGCGTTCGCGCAACCGGACGATCATGGCTTTCTCTTCATCGAACGAAGAGGCCGCCAACGCGAATGCCACACCCATGGCAGCGATTTGGTGAGTCGCCAGGGTGCCGGAACGCAAACCGCCCTCATGACCACCGCCGTGAATCTGCGCCTGCACACGCTGCTGCGCGCGCGGCCCGACGTACAGCGCGCCGATGCCTTTCGGGCCGTAAATCTTGTGGGCGGAAAATGACATCAGATCCACTGGCAACCGGGCCAGATCGATCACCACTTTGCCTGCACCTTGAGCCGCGTCGACATGGAACAGCGCATCGCGAGCACGCACGACTTCGCCGATGGCCAATATGTCGTTGACCGTGCCCAGCTCGTTGTTGACCAGCATCAACGACACCAGAAAGGTGTCCTCGCGCATCGCTTCGCTGACCGCTTGCGGGGTAATCAGACCCTCGGCGTCAGGCACCAGGTAAGTCACCGCAACACCGGCGTCCTGCAACTGCTTTGCCGTGTCGAGAATCGCTTTGTGTTCGATCTGGCTGGTGATGATGTGGCCGCCAGAAACGCCGCGAGCCTGGACCACGCCCTTGAGGGCAAGGTTATTTGATTCGGTGGCACCGGAGGTCCAGACGATCTGTTGCGCCTGGGCGCCGACCAGGTCGGCGACCTGACGCCGCGCCTGCTCGACCGATTGCCGGGCCTGTTGACCGAACGCATGGGAACTGGACGCCGGATTGCCGAAGTTGCCGGTAAAACCCAGACACTCGACCATGACCTTGATGACTCGCTCATCCACCGGCGTGGTGGCGGCGTAGTCGAAATACAGAGGACGTTTATTCATAGAAAACTCACAGAGCATGTTCCGGGATCAGGAGGCTCGTCACTGAAACGTCAAAGCGCAGCCTCGTGAGTTGCGCCGGTCGTTCAGAGCGTTAGAAATACCTGATCGGAGGCCGTTAAAGAAGAGCAACTTCATTTAAAAGTGCGTAGGAACGCTCCTGAAGTCGAGCTTAACAGGCATCGGGCAACCGGTTGAAGCAATGCGTCAGCTAAAGCTTTCGAGCAACAACGGATACAGCGAAGCCACCAACAGCAAGGCCATGCCCCAGTTGAACAGCCGCAACCAGCGGCGATCTTTGAGCACGTTGCGCAACAACGTGCCACAGCCGGCCCAGACACTGACGCTCGGCAGGTTGATCAAGGCGAACACGGCCGCAATCACGATCACATTGGTGAAGTAACCCTGCATCGGCGTGTAGGTGCTGATGGCACCGATGGCCATGATCCAGGCCTTGGGATTGACCCACTGAAACGCCGCGGCGCCCAAATAGCTGATCGGCTTACTGTCGCCTTTTTCACTCTCGGAAACCGGTCCTGAGTGGGCGATTTTCCACGCCAGATACAACAAGTACGCCGCGCCGACGTAACGCAGCACGCTGTAGAGCAAAGGATAGGTTTGAAACACTGCGCCCAAGCCGAAACCCACTGCCACGACGAGCACGAAGAAGCCGCAGGTAATGCCAAGCATGTGGGGGATGGTGCGGTTAAAGCCGAAGTTCACACCTGACGCCAGCAACATCGTGTTGTTAGGGCCGGGAGTTATCGAGGTGACAAGCGCAAACAGGGCGAAGCCCAGCAGCAAATCGAGCGAGAGCGTCATGGGTGGCAGTCCATTACATTAGGGTCAGTCAGGTATTGACCCTATCGCAGGCCTTAAGGGAAACCCACGGACAGTTGCGTGAAACTTCGAGCGGTACAGTTTTCGATCAGCTAGAACGACCGTGAAGCTGTACAGCACGTTCGGCGTTCATTTCACCTTGTTTGTCGAAACTGAACGATTTTTGCGGAGGGCCGAGCAATTCGGCTTTTTTTGCGTGGTATTCATCAAAGGACAAACCTCGACGATTCAACTCCTCAAGTGCCAGCTCTCTGGTTTCTTCCGCGGTGTACGGCCGTAATTCCGGGGAAACATGGCTGGCACATCCGGCAAGCACAGAGACCGCAAGCAGCCAGAAAGTAGCGAATAGAGGTTTCATTGTGAGCGTCCTGACATCTGGGTTCGAGGCAATGAACACAGGCTACGCCGGGCATCCGATCAGCAGAAATCAACGCTCTCGATAGTGGCTATCGACTTTGACTAATGCCGCTCTGGTAAACCGCCTTATATCTCTAAGACTACTCACTGCTCCCAGAGCAACTGTTGAATAAGGAACTGCTCATGTCGCGTCCATTGAAAGCCGTTGCCCTGTCCGGCGGTACCTGGCGTCCGTCCCGCACGCGGGTGCTGAACCAGGCGCTGTTGGCGCAACTGGCCGTGAACAAACGCCGGCCCACGGAAAACCTTCGGGGCGCGCGCGTCATGCAACTTTCGATCTAACCCACCAGATTGCAGTGCAGCGCGTTGTCGTGGCTGCGTTCCAAGCTGTGCAGCACCTGGAACGAGCCGAAGGTCACGGTTCTCGCCTGGTGAGCGCGGATCAGTTGCCAGAAATCCTGCTCGCCGCTTTCAAAGGCTTTAAACGCGGCCTCTCCCGCCTCGCGTGTTTGCCATTGCAGGTAGTTGAGCACCCGCCTGCCATCGTCGCTGGCCTGGATGCTGGCACTCAGAAAACCGTTATAGCCCTGGGCGAGACGCTCGGTCTGTTTCGACAGTGCCGACACCAGTGCGGGCTGCTGATGGGGTTCGATCTCGAATTCGATCAATTGGGTGAAGCTGCGATTTTTCTCTGATGCTTGCATGAAGAGTCCCCACTGACTTGTAAGCCGGATCTTGCGATCCGAAGGCCTGCAGGGTAAAACCTCGAGTTAACTTTAGGTCAAGGGGCATTTTTTAAATGATCACCTCGGAAAATCTGCACAAGGAACTCACCGTCGGCCAAGTGGCTGCGCGCAGCGGCGTCGCGGTCACGGCACTGCACTTTTACGAATCCAAAGGTTTGATCAAAAGCAATCGCAACCAGGGCAACCAGCGGCGTTATCCACGGGAAGTGTTGCGGCGGGTGGCGTTGATCAAAGTGGCTCAGCGATTGGGGATTGCGTTGGCGGAGATTGGTGAGACATTGAAATCGCTGCCAGACAACCGGGCACCGACGGCGGCGGACTGGAAGGTGTTGTCGGCGCAGTGGAGTCGGGATCTGGATGAGCGGATCAATCATCTGACCTTGCTGCGGGACAAGCTCAATGGCTGCATTGGCTGTGGGTGTCTGTCGATGGAGGCATGCCCGTTGCGCAACTTTGGCGATGTGCTGGGGGAGCGTGGGCCAGGGGCGCAGTTGCTAGAGCCGACGGCTAGCCCGAAATAGCGATGCGGCGCAATCTGCCCTTGACAGCGGTGACGCAGCCTCGGGCAGTGATCTTTTTTGTGACCGTGGTAGATGCTGAAGAACAAAATCAAGACATCGCCATTTTTGGCAGCGCCTACACTTGATTACTCTGCTGAAAAGCGGCGAAGTGAAATCTTCCATCGACAAAAAATCAGGGAGAACCATCATGACCGTCAAACCCATTCCCGAGGGTTATCACAGCATCACCCCGTATCTGGGCATTCAAAAAGCGGCCGAAGCCATCGAGTTCTACAAGAAAGCTTTTGGCGCCACCGAAGTCATGCGCCTGTCCATGCCCGATGGCGGCATCGGCCACGCTGAACTACGCATCGGTGATTGCCCGATCATGCTTGGCACCCCGTGCGATCAGGGGCCATTGAGCACTCCGGACACGTCGCCGTCCGTGGGGCTGCACCTGTATGTGAACGATGTGGACAAATCTTATAAACAGGCGATTGCGGCTGGCGGCACGGTGGTGTCCGAGGTCAAGGATCAGTTTTATGGCGACCGCTCGGGAACCCTGAAGGATCCCTATGGGCATCTGTGGTTTCTGGCCACGCGCAAGGAGGATCTGACTCAGCAACAGATCGAGCAGCGGGCGCAGGAGATGTTTAAGCAAAGTTGATTTTTGTAGTGAATGTTAAGGCCTCTTCGCGAGCTTGCTCGCGATGAGGTCAGTCCTCCAACAATACGAAACATTTTCTTTCATATCCCTCTTCGGGATTTTCGATGCTCATCCGTCTTATTTAGATGCAGTCGCCCCGCACAGGCAAAAGCCACGGCCCGGCCCTTCATGGACCTCATCGCTGGGTAGCCCTTAGCGGCGGCCCTCTCATCGAAACAAGACCTTTAATCATGTCGAAGAAATCCCGTTCAAAACTCTGGTTTCTGGTCCATAGCTGGCTGGCATTGCCGATCTGGTTTTTCGTCCTGATCGTGTGCGTGACCGGCACCCTGGCGGTGGTCAGCCAGGAAATCGTCTGGCTGGCCAACCCGCAAATGCGCGCCAGTCAACCCTCGGACGATGCGCCGCTGCTCAGTTACGACCAGATCATCGCCGCGATCAAAAAAGCGGAGCCGAACACATTGGTCGAAAGCATCAGTCGGCCCGATGAATCGCACTTCGCCCTCGACGTGGAGGTCAGCTACCCCGACGGTCGCTCGGTGACGGTTTACGTCAATCCCTACAGCGGCACCATTCAAGGCACTGCCCCGCCATTCAATTTCAAAGCGTTTACACGCGCCCTGCATGGCTGGTGGCTGGTGCCGTTCACCAACGGTTATAGCTGGGGCTGGTACCTGGTGTCGTTTCTGAGCCTGCCATTGCTGGCGTCGTTGGTCACCGGGCTGGTGGTCTACAAGCGCTTCTGGAAAGGATTCTTGCGACCGACCTTGCGCATTCGTCACGGCGCACGGGTTTTCTGGGGCGATTTTCACCGCCTCAGCGGCCTCTGGTCGATCTGGTTCATCGCGGTGATCTCCATCACCAGCACCTGGTTTCTGATTCAGGCGTTCATGTTCGATAACCAGATTTCGATTTCCACCGCGCCGGTGGCTGCCGTGGTTTCGCGTGAAAGTGTCCCGCTGACTGCCGACGGTTCGCCAGCGCCGATGATCAGTCTCGAGACGGCCATTCGCGACGCCAAGGAACGTATTCCCGGTCTGGACGACAGCTTCGTCAGCCTGCCTGCCAATGCCTATAGCTATCTCTCGGTAGGCGGGCGCAGTTGGTATCCGCTGATGTTCCAGACCGCCGACATCAACCCGTATACCGGCGACATTGCCGCCACCCGCCTGTTGTCGGACCGTTCCGGCCTGGAACTGGTGACCGAATCCATGCGTCCGTTGCACACCGGAGATTTCGGCGGCATTTGGATCAAGCTGATCTGGTTCTTCTTCGGACTGATCCTGAGCATGATGGTCCTCAGCGGCCTGTTGATCTGGACCAAACGCACCGCCCTGGCCACCGCCAATGCCCTCAAGCGCAGCCATAAACGCCCGCGCAGTCAGACCGTTCCGGCCAACAGCCGTGAAACCACGGAGGTCAGCCAATGAGTCTGTTTACCGCTGATAAACCGGGCTCGAAACTGAGTCGTTTCTGGCACAAATGGCGCTTCCACATCAACGTTCTGTTGTTGCTGGTGCCGCTGGGGTTTATGCCTAAGTACTTCGCCGATGCGGCGCTGTTTCGCGGCGACACCGGCCTGGGTGAGCGGGAAATCGGCGAGGTTCAGGTGGGGCCCTGGAGCCTGCGCCTGGCCGAGTTGCGTAACGAAGCACCGAGTCTCGATGGCCCGGCCGGTTACATGAAGAACTTCAATGCGGCGCTGTGCGACAACTGCCGCGATCAGGTCAAGGCGACTTACCTGCGCATTGGCAAACCGCGCAGTCTGCGCGCCGCCGGGGTGATTTTCTTCGGTACGCCGTACCGCATGGGCGCGATGTTGCCAATCCCCAAGAAGACCAAAGCCGACGCCGAACTGTGGATCACCATGGAAGGCTGGGACGGCGCCATGCATCAGGCCTCCATCCCCCTGAGCCAGGCATCCCCGGCCACCCTCACCTGGTTGAACCAACAAGGAGGCAAACCATGATTAACGTTATACGTCCGCTAAGCGCCGTGCTGCTGGTGCTCTGCGCCGGTTTCAGCGCCAGCACCCTGGCCCACAACCCGATGTGCGAATGCCAAGCCATCGACGCCGAGCAGATCAAATGCACTGGCGGTTTTTCCGACGGCAGCGGCGCGCCGAGGGTGACTCTGGACGTGATCGGCTACGACGAAACCATTCTGGTGCCGGGCAAGCTCGGCGCCGATTCGACCCTGACCTTCAAGAAGCCCGGCGCCGAGTTCTACGTGCTGTTCGATGCAGGTCCCGGTCACGTCGTCGAGATTGACCAAGCGGACATCGAAGCCCCATGAGTACACCGACTACGCAAATCGTCCGCCCGGCCGGTGCCGGCCATGAAACCCTTTATGTGCTGTTGTTGTGCCTAATGATCCTCGCGGTTGCCGGCTCGGTGGTCGCCTGGCGCGGTGAGTCTCAGGAAATCAGCAGCGTTGGCAGCCATCAACTGGATGCCCGTCGTGACTTGAGCGCGTCCGAGCAAGGCATCTACGCCGACCTGCGGGTGACGCTCGACGAAATACACCTGCTGCGTCAGGAGCAACAGGCGCTCCCTGCCCCCGCCGACCTCGCCAATGAAGGTTTTGCACCGTTCGCTCAGGACGCCAGCTCCGTCAGCCGCGGCCGTCATGCCTGGCAATTGCTCGACGCCAAGGCTTACTTCGGCCAGAGCCAGACGCCCACCGTGGCGGGTTCGTTTCTGATGCGCTTGACCGCTGACGACGATGCTCCAGACGTCTGGCTCAACCGCGGCAACGCCCTCGCGGCCCCGACCGACCTTACCGACGCCGCGCTCGAAAGCGCCGGCTGGCAGCAGATCGTCGCGCAATTCGATGCCGGCGTGACCCGCCAGCACCGGCACTGATCCCCCGCCTTCACCCAAGAGAAGACCGCTTGCCCATGCTTATTTCATCTCAACGTTCTTTCTTGCGCCTGATGTGGGTCGGTTTACTGACGTGTCTGCTGACCCCGCTGGCCAATGCCGACGAGGCCACGCGCCTGCGCATCGGCATCACCCTGCACCCTTATTACAGCTACGTGGCCAACATCGTCGGTGACAAGGCCGAGGTGGTGCCGCTGATTCCGGCCGGTTTCAACCCGCATGCCTACGAGCCGCGCGCCGCAGACATCAAGCGCATCAGCGGCCTGGACGTGGTCGTGCTCAACGGCGTCGGTCATGACGACTTCGCCGACCGCATGATCGCCGCCAGCGAAACCCCGAACATTGCGGTGATCGAAGCCAACGAAAACGTACCGTTGCTGGCCGCCACCGGGATTGCCGCCCGTGGCGCCGGCAACGTCGTAAACCCGCATACGTTTCTGTCGATCAGCGCCTCGATTGCCCAGGTCAACAACATCGCCCGGGAACTGGGCAAGCTCGACCCGGTCAACGCCAAGACCTACACCCAAAACGCCCGCGCCTACGGCAAGCGCCTGCGGCAGATGCGCGCCGACGCCCTGGCGAAACTGACCCAGGCACCGAACGCCGAACTGCGGGTGGCCACGGTTCATGCGGCTTACGACTATTTGCTGCGCGAATTTGGCCTGGAAGTGACCGCCGTGGTCGAACCGGCCCACGGCATCGAACCGAGCCCGAGCCAGCTGAAAAAGACCATCGATCAGTTGCGCGAACTGGATGTGAAAGTGATCTTCTCGGAGATGGATTTCCCGTCCACCTACGTCGACACCATCCAGCGTGAATCCGGGGTGAAGCTGTACCCGCTGTCGCACATTTCCTATGGCGAATACACCGGTGACAAGTACGAAAAGGAAATGGCCGGTAACCTCAACACCGTGGTCCGGGCGATTCAGGAGTCCGGCCAATGAGCGCTCAAGAACATCTGCTCGTACATACTGCCGGCCCGACCCTCGATTTCGCCGACGTCAGCCTGACCCTCGGCCGCACGACGATCCTCGACAACGTCACTTTTCAGGTCCGGCCCGGCAGCGTGCATGCGCTGGTCGGCCCCAACGGCGGCGGCAAAAGTTCGCTGATCAAGACCCTGCTCGGGCAGATGCCCCATCAGGGTCGTCTGAGTCTGCAATGGCACGGCACACCTGGAACCATCGGCTACGTGCCTCAAGCCCTGGAATTCGACCGGGGTTTGCCGATGACCGTCGACGATTTCATGGCTGCGATGTGCCAGCGGCGCCCGGCGTTTCTCGGGTTGAGCAAGCACTACGCCGCCGCGATTGGCGAAGCCCTGGAAAGGGTCGGCATGCAGGACAAACGCAAACGGCGCATGGGGGCGTTGTCCGGCGGTGAACGCCAGCGGGTGTTGCTGGCTCAGGGACTGATTCCCGCGCCGCAGTTGCTGGTGCTCGACGAACCGATGTCGGCGCTCGACGAGGCCGGAGTTCAGGTGTTCGAACGGCTGCTCGGTGACTGGCGTCAAAACGCAATTACCGTGCTGTGGATCGAGCATGATCTGGAAGCGGTTGGACGGCTGGCGGATCGCGTCACCGGGCTTAATCGCCGGGTACTGTTCGATGCCGCGCCGAAACAAGCGCTGACCCCGGAACGCCTGCTGAGCCTGTTTTCGACCCATCCACGGAGCGCTGCCTGATGAGTTACGAAGCCTTCCGTTTGATGGTCCAGGGCTGGGCCTCGTCAGGTTATTTGCCTGAGGCGCTGGCCTATGGATTTGTAGTCAACGCGTTGCTCGCCGGCTTGCTGATCGGCCCCGTGCTGGGCGGCTTGGGTACGTTGGTGGTGGTCAAGCGCCTCGCGTTTTTCTCCGAAGCGGTAGGCCACGCAGCATTGACCGGCGTGGCCATCGGCATTCTGCTGGGCGAACCGTACACAGGGCCTTACGGCAGCCTGTTCGGCTACTGCTTATTGTTTGGCATTTTGCTGAACTACCTGCGCAATCGCACGGGTCTGGCGCCGGACACCTTGATCGGCGTGTTTCTTTCCGTGTCGTTGGCACTGGGTGCCAGTCTGCTGCTGATTCTGGCGGGCAAGATCAACGTACATATCCTCGAAAACGTGTTGTTCGGTTCGGTGCTGACCGTCAACGGCAATGACCTGCTGGTGTTGGCCATCGTCGGTTCGCTGGTCATGGCCCTGGCCTTGCCGCTGTACAACCGCATCATGCTGGCCAGTTTCAATCCGCAACTGGCGGCCGTGCGGGGAGTGGCGGTGAAGCCCCTGGATTATCTGTTTGTGATTCTGGTGACCCTGATCACCGTGGCGGCGGTAAAAGTCATCGGTGCGATTCTGGTCGGTGCTCTGTTGGTGATTCCGGCGGCAGCGGCGCGATTGCTGAGTCAGTCGCTGAAGGGCTTCTTCTGGTGTTCGGTGCTGATCGCTACGATCAGCACACTGTGCGGGATTCTCGCGCCGATTGTCTTCGACCTGCCTATCCCGTCCGGCGCCGCGATCATTCTGGTGGCCGGTATCGCCTTCGCTCTCGCCGCCATCGCGCGTGGCGTTGTCCCCAGCCTGAAAGGGAATCTCGGATAAATGTCTTTTACTTTGCGTCAATTGACCCTGGCTCTGACCTTCACATTGCCCTTGTGCGGGCTGGTCAATACATCCATCGCGGCTGATAGCGCCAAACCGCTGCGCGTGCTGGCGTCCTTGCCGATCACTTATGGTCTGGGCGAAGTCTTGCTCAAGGGCACCGACGTCAACCTTGAACGTGCCGCGCCCGAGAACCTGCCCGGCAGCCGTCAGACCGCGTACTTCACTGGTCGTGGCGCCCCGGCGCTGGCCAAACTGGCGACCGACGCCGATGCGGTGATTGGTCTGCGTTCATTGTGGGCGGATGATCCGCTTTACCCGATCTCCCGGCGCAGCAACATCCGCATCATCGAGGTCGACGCCGCGCGCCCGGTAGACGGCGCCCTGCCTGGCATCGCCGTGCAACCCGACAACGCGGTTGATGGGTTGAACAGTCAGCCGTGGTTTTCCAGTAACAACATGGGACGGATGGCGGACGTCATGGCGGCGGACCTGGTGCGCCTGGCGCCCGAGGCCAAGCCGAAGATCGAGGCTAACCTGGCAGCGCTCAAACAGCGCTTGCTCAAGTTCAGCGCCGACAGCGAAGCGCGGCTGGCCAGTGCCGATAACCCCAGCGTGATGAGCCTGAGTGATCACTTTGGCTATCTGATTAGCGGCCTCAATCTGGAGCTGATCGGCCTCGATGCACGGCCGGACGCCGAGTGGACACCTGAAGCGCTCAAGCAATTAGGGGCGACGCTCAAGGACAATGACGTGGCGGTGGTGCTGCACCATCGACAGCCGTCGGAGGCGGTGAAAGCGCTGATTGCTGAGGCGGGGAGTCGGTTGGTGGTGTTGAGTGTGGATGCGGCGGATCCGGTGACCGAGCTGGAGGGGAATGTGGATTTGCTGATCAAAGGATTGAGCGGTAAACCTGCCGCTGAGGAAGATCGTTCCCACGCGCTGCGTGAGAACGATCAGTGAAAACAGCCCGCTGACTTAGTGAGCCACAGCCGCCTGTGCTTCCATTTTCTGACGCAGGCTCAGCGGACGCATGTCAGTCCAGGTTTCTTCGATGTAAGCCAGGCATTCCTTCTTCAAGCCGCTCTTGCCTACGGTGCGCCAGCCTGCTGGCACGGCTTTGTAGTCGGGCCAGATCGAGTACTGCTCTTCGTGGTTGACCACGACCTGAAAGAGGATGTCCTCGCGGTCGAATACTGAAGTCATGGTGTTTCTCCATCGTTTTAGGGTGGGCTGCACTGCGTGCGCAGCCGTTAGGTAGAAGGAACGTGTCAGAGGCTGAGAAATTTAGAGGCTGGCGGTAGCAGCAGCCATGGCCCTGCCGAAAATCTCGGCTACCCGATCGATTTCCGCGGCGGTGATCACCAGTGGCGGCAGGAAACGCACCACACCGCCATGACGGCCGCCCAGCTCAAGGATCAAACCGCGTTTGAGGCATTCACGCTGCACCAGCGGCGCCAGACGACCGAAAATCGGCGGATGACCCAAGGCATCCAGCGCGCCCGTCGGATCGACCAATTCGACGCCAAGCATCAAGCCGCGACCGCGGATATCTCCCAGTTGCGGGAAGTCCCGCTGCAGGATGTGCAAGTGTTCGCTCAGGCGTTCGCCCATGGCGGCTGCGTGCTCGCAGACCTTGTGTTCGGTCAGGTATCGCATCACCGCAGAACCTGCGGCCATGGCCATCTGATTGCCACGGAAGGTCCCGGCATGGGCGCCCGGCAGCCAGGTGTCGAGCCAGTCACGATAGACCACCACGGCCAGCGGCAAACTGCCGCCAATGGCTTTGGACATGACCACCACGTCCGGAATGATCCCGGCGTGTTCGAAGGCGAACATCTTGCCGGTGCGGGCAAAACCGCTCTGAATCTCGTCGACGATCAGCGCGACACCGGCCTTTTCGGTAATCCGCCGCAGGCCGCGCAGCCAGTCGAGATCGGCCGGGATCACCCCACCCTCGCCTTGCACCACTTCAACGATCACCGCTGCGGGTAACTGCACGCCGGCTTCTGGATCATTGAGCAGGTTTTCCAGGTAGTTGAGGTTGACCCTCACACCTTGCGCGCCGCCGAGACCAAACGGGCAGCGGTAATCATAGGGATACGGCATGAACTGCACGCCACTGCCGAGCAAGGCGCCCAAGGGTTTCTTCGGCCCCAGACTGCCCATCAGGCTCAGCGCGCCCTGGCTCATGCCGTGATAACCGCCCTGGAACGACAACACGGTGCTGCGCCCGGTGGCGGTGCGCACCAGTTTCAGCGCGGCTTCCACCGCGTCGGTGCCGGTCGGGCCACAGAACTGGATCTTGGCTTCAGCGGCCAGAGCCTGTGGCAGCAGACCGAACAGGTCCTGAACGAACTGATCTTTGACCGGGGTGGTCAGGTCGAGGGTGTGCAGCGGCAGTTCATCGGTCAGCACTTGCTGGATCGCTTCGATCACCACCGGATGGTTATGCCCAAGGGCCAACGTCCCAGCGCCGGCCAGGCAATCGATGAAACGGCGACCTTCGACGTCTTCGACATAAATGCCCTTGGCCCGTTTGAGGGCCAGAGGAATGCGTCGCGGGTAGCTGCGGGCATTCGATTCCTGCTGATTTTGACGGGCCAGCAGCGGCGATTCGTTGAACTGATAAAGCGTCTCGGTCGACGCCGGAGTGATCCGGGCCGACTGATCTTCCATAAGGCTGGTAGCGACTGACATCTCTCGACCCCTCAATAAGGTTTTCCTGTTCTGGAAACGCATCAGGGCGCCGAGGATTTAGACCCTCGATCAGCTTTCTATGCAGGGGGTGGCAGCGCTTTGTGCATGGGAATGGCGTGGAGCCCGGCAACGGCGAAGGTTTCGGCGCAAGGCTGGTAACCCAGATATCGGTAAAACGCTTCACTGGTGCGGGTGCTGTTGAGGCGGGCCTGGCGCAAACCCCGATCGGTCAACCAGCCTTCAAGGTCGTGCACCAGCGCTTGCCCGGCACCGCGCCGGAACCATTCCGGCTGCACGTAGCAGAACGCGACCTTGCCGCTGATCGCCGCCATCGCGACGCCGACCGGTTTGTCCTGCAACAGGGCGATGTTCAGGTACAACCGCTCGTCGGTCAGCCAGGGCTGCACGTGTACGATGGTTTTGTTGTGGGTCCAGGTGGCGACGGTTAGCGGGTCGTTGCGATGGTCGAGCACGCAACCCACGCGAATGGAGCGTTCGACGATCCGGCTGATAATGCCGGCGTCGGCGGGGGTTGCCTTGCAGATGTGTAGGGATGCATCCATGACGCCGTTACCTCAATCCATTGAGTCAAAGCTGCCGGTGACGATAACGCCGGTGGTGGCTCGAATGCCATTGGAGAGAAGTTACATTTGATGTTGTTTGTTAGCTGGGTTGCAACGGCATGGTCAGTTCGACTCGCAACCCGTCCGGCCGACTGTCGAAATGCAACGTACAACCGCAGCGCTGGACGATCGCCTGAACAATCGCCAGGCCCAGGCCGCAGCCAGTGCTCTGGCTGTTGCGCCAGAAGCGTTGGGTCAAGTGTTGCAGATCGTCTTCGGCAATGCCCGAGCCATGGTCGCGAACCACAAACTGCACGCGGTTGTCGGTGGTTTGCAGACTCAACTCCACCACGCCCTCGCCCGGGGTATGACGCAGCGCGTTGTCCAGCAGGTTGCGCAGCGCGGCAATCGACAGCACCGCAGGCATTTGCACCGGGGCGTGAGAGATTTTCAGCGGCATCTCAAATTTGATCCGCTGACGATCACCGCTGGCGGCGTCCTGAATCGCCAGTTTCGCCACCTGCTCGGCGCTGCATTGCACGCCGTCATCGAACGACAGACTGCCCTCGACCCGCGCCAGCAGCAGCAATTGTTCAAGGGTCCGGTGCAGGCGATCGGCGCCCTCTTCGGCCCGGGCCAGGGATTGATCCCGGGCCGCGCCTTCGGTCATGCGCGCCACTTGCAGGTGAGTCTTGATCGCCGTCAGCGGGCTGCGCAATTCATGGGCGGCGTCACCGGTCAAGCGGCGTTCCCGCTCGATGGTCTTGCCAATCCGTTGGAACAGCTGATTCTGGGTGTCCAGCAACGGTTGCAGTTCGCTGGGCAGCGGCTGGATCTGCAGCGGTTCCAGAGAGTCGGCGCTGCGGCTCATTAAAGCATCGCGCATGCGGTTGAGTGGCGCCAGCCCCTGGCCGATTCCCAGCCAGAGCAGGCATAGGCAACCGAGCAAAGCCACGCCCACTGGCACCGAAGCCGCCAGCAGAATCGACATGTTCAGCGCCTCACGCTCGATCTGCCGGTCGGCGGTGGTGATGCGCACGTCGCCGCGAGCCAGGGTGAAACTGCGCCACGGTGCACCGTCGATCATCTGGTCGTGGAAGCCCATTTTTTCGGCTTCCAGGGTTTGTTGCGGACCGGTGTGACTGCGGGCGAGGATTTCGCCACGCAACGAACTGACCTGGCAGGCCATGCCGCCGGGGAGGTTCAGTTGTTCAGCACTGAAATGGGTGCCCTCGCCTTTGCTCGGCAACGCCGGTAATTGTTCCATCAGGCCAGCGACCATACGAGCCGAAGCCACCAGCCGCTGATCGAGGGAAAACATCATCTGATTGCGCAAATCGCTGAGCATCCAGGCCGCCGCCAACGCCCAGATCAACGCAAAAGCGGCGCCGAGTGTCAGGCTCAGGCGCAAACGCAGGCTCATCACTTTTTCAATTCCTCTGCGCCATCGGCCGGCCCCAGGCGATAACCCAGACCGCGCACCGTCTCGACAATGCCATTGCCGAGTTTGCGCCGCAGGTGGTGGATATGCACATTGAGCGCGTTGCTTTCCAGTTCATCGTTAAAACCATAAACGCTGTCTTTCAGTTGCTCGGTCGACAACACCCGGCCCCGGTTATGCAGCAGGGCCTGCAACAGCGACTGCTCACGACGGGAAAGGTCCACCGACTGGCCACCGAGCATGGTTTCGCGGCTGCTTGGGTCGTAGGTCAGGCGACCGTGTTCGATCAGGTTGACGCTGCGCCCCGCCACCCGTCGTAGCAGGGTATGCAGGCGCGCGGCGAGTTCGCGCAGGTCGAAAGGCTTGAGCAAGTAATCGTCAGCGCCGGCTTGCAAGCCGTCGACGCGGTCGGTGACTGAATCCCGGGCAGTGAGGATCAACACCGGGATTTCCAGACCGCTGTGTCGCAACTGCTGCAGCAGCTTCAAACCGTCTTCATCGGGCAGACCGAGGTCGAGCACCATCACATCGAACTCGGCGACCTTGAGCATCGCCCGGGCAGACGATGCGGTGGCGACATGCTCTACCGTCAGGCCCTGAGCGGTGAGGCCGGCGACAATGCCGCTGGCGATCAACTCGTCATCTTCGCAAACCAGTACGTGCATGGTGAGACCTGTTGAAAAAAAGTGATTAGGCCGGTGGCCGATTAAGCGGACATTATGCCGCAAGCGCCATTGTCACAAGGCCATTGTGGTTAATCATTGGTTAATCGCCGCCTCCCATCCTGCACCTCACTTGCACAGGGATAAGGCTTACCCATGCGTCGATTGTTTCTATTTTTGGTTCTCTTGATCTCGGGTGTGGCCCAGGCAGGGACTGATCCGTTCGCGACCACACCGGATTTTCTTCCCGTCGACAAGGCGTTCGTCTTCACCTCCGAACGTCTTGAGTCCGGTGAAACCCAGCTGTATTGGCAAATTTCCGACGGTTATTACCTTTATCAAAAACGCCTGAAATTCGACGGTTTACCTGCGCAACAGCAACCTGTGTTGCCGGAAGGCGAAGCGCACAGCGACGAGTTTTTCGGCGAACAGCAGGTCTATCGCCAAGGCCTGGAGTTGAAGATTCCGGCGGGTGCTACGGGTCAGGTCAAGGTCGGCTTCCAGGGCTGTGCCGATGCCGGTCTGTGCTACCCACCGCAAACTCAGGTCGTAGACCTTGGCGGCAATGTCGCGGGCGCAGCCGACGAAGCACCGGACCAAGCCCTGGCCAGCGGCCTGCAACAACGGGCGTTGGGCTGGAGCTTGCTGGTGTTCTTTGGCTTGGGCCTGTTGCTCGCTTTCACCCCTTGCTCATTGCCCATGCTGCCGATTCTGGCCGGTCTGATCGTCGGCAGTGGCGCGACGCCTAAACGTGGTTTCTCTCTCGCCACCAGCTATGTCATCAGCATGGCGCTGGTGTATGCAGCGATGGGCGTACTGGCCGCGCTGCTCGGGGCGAATCTGCAGGCGTTGTTGCAGAACCCCTGGTTGCTGGGCAGTTTCGCGGCTGTGTTTGTGTTGCTGGCGTTGCCGATGTTCGGCTTCTTCGAGTTGCAACTGCCGGTGGCCGTGCGTGATCGATTGGAAAATGTCTCGCGCAATCAACGCGGCGGCAGCCTGTTCGGCGCCGGTGTGCTGGGGGCGTTGTCCGGTTTGCTGGTGGGTCCGTGCATGACCGCCCCGCTGGCGGGCGCCCTGCTTTACATCGCTCAAAGCGGCAATGCGTTGCATGGCGGGTTGATTCTGTTCGCCATGGGCATCGGCATCGGCGTGCCGCTGTTGTTGCTGGTGACCGTCGGCAATCGCTTCCTGCCCAAACCGGGCGCGTGGATGAACCTGCTCAAAGGTGTGTTCGGCTTCCTGTTCCTCGCCACCGCGTTGCTGATGCTGCGTCCGGTGCTGGATGAATCATTGTGGATTGGTTTGTGCGGCGCATTGCTGCTGATTGCCGCGTACTGCGCCTGGAAGCAATCGGAAGGTTTCGGTCGCATAGCCCAGGTGTTCGGCGCCAGCTCACTGTTACTGGGTATGTGGGGCAGCCTGCTGATGATTGGAGCCGCCGGCGGCAGCGACGACCTGTTGAAGCCATTGCAGGTCTACAGCGCTTCAAACTCGAGCAGCACCGCAAACCCGGTCGGTCACGACGCGTTCACCACGATCAAGGACCCGACAGCTCTGCAACGGGAGCTCGACGCGGCACAGGCTCAAGGCCAGTGGGTGCTGCTGGACTACTACGCCGACTGGTGCGTGTCGTGCAAGGTCATGGAAAAACAGGTGTTCGGCAAAGCTCATGTACTGCAAGCCTTGAGCGATGTGCGCTTGCTACGGCTGGACGTCACCGCCGACAATGCCGCCAGCCGCGAACTGCTCGGCCGTTATAAGGTGCCGGGACCACCGAGCCTGCTGTGGATCGGTGCCGACGGCATCGAGCGTCGCAGCCAGCGCATCACCGGCGAGGTCGATGCCGACACTTTCCTGCAACGCTGGACCACCACCCGAGACGCCCGTTAATGCTGACCTTTACCCTCGGCACTTTTGCCATCGCGCTTAATCACCTGCTGCTGATCAGTGCCCTGGCGCTGGCGACTTTCATCGGCTGGCGAGTGGCCAAGCGCGGCGGCGAGAATCCGGAGTCGGTGCTGTTCAGCCTGTTCCTGCTGGGCATGCTGGCCGCCCGGGTCAGTTTTGTGGCCGTGTACTGGGCCTATTATCACGATGACAGGTGGCAGATCATCGACCTGCGCGACGGCGGTTTCCTCGCCTGGCCGGGTGTGATCGTGCTGCTGCTTGCCGGGTTTTATCTAAGCTGGCGTCGCCCGGGCTTGCGACGCCCGTTGGGCTTTGGCGTGGCCAGCGGCCTGGCGTTCTGGCTGCTGGCGACCTTCTCCCTGACCCTTTACGAACAAGGCACACGCCTGCCGGAAATTACCCTGCGCAATGCCGCCGGTGAAACCGTGCAACTGACGGACTACAAGGGCGGCCCGTTGGTGATCAATCTCTGGGCCACCTGGTGTCCGCCGTGCCGTCGGGAAATGCCGGTACTGGAAAACGCCCAACAACACCGTCCGGACCTGACGTTCCTGTTCGTCAATCAGGCTGAAAGCATGCAAAGCGTCAGTACTTTTCTGGAAACCCAGGGCCTGAGTCTGTCCAACATACTTTTTGACGGCAGTGGCCGATTGGGCCAGGCCGTCGGCTCCATGGCGTTGCCGACTACGCTGTTCTATAGCCCCGACGGTCGCCTGCTGGGCAGCCATCTGGGAGAGCTGTCGGAAGCCAGCCTGGCCCGTGCCCTGGAAAACTTCGACACCCCGAATTCTGCCTCACCGGCCACCTCTTCAAGGAAACTGCCATGCCCCGCCTCCGCCACCTGCTGACGTTGACCCTGGGCGCTGCCCTACTGCATCTACCGTCGGTGCAGGCCGCCGAAGAACTGCCCGAAGCGATCAAGAAAATCGAAGCCAAGGGCGCGAAAATCGTTGGCCAGTTCGACGCACCCGACGGCTTGCGCGGTTACGCGGCGCAGTACCAGAACCGTGGCATGGCGTTGTACCTGACCCCGGATGGCAAGCACGTGCTGCTCGGCAATCTGTACGACGCCGAGGGCAACGACCTGAGCAACGCGCCGTTGCAGAAGCTGGTTTACGCACCGATGTCCAAGGAAGTCTGGAGCAAGATGGAAGCCAGCAACTGGATCGGTGACGGGAAGAAAGAGGCACCGCGGATCGTGTACCTGTTCAGCGATCCGAACTGCCCGTATTGCAACGTGTTCTGGGAACAGGCGCGGCCATGGGTCAAGGCTGGCAAGGTGCAACTGCGGCACATCATGGTCGGCATCATTCGCGAAGACAGTCCGGGGAAATCGGCTGCACTGCTGGCCGCCAAGGATCCGCAGAAAGCGCTGGAAGACCATGAGAAGGCTGGCAAGGGAAGTTCGCTAAAAGCCCTGAAAAACGTGCCCCCGGCGATCCAGGCGAAACTGGCGGCGAACATGCAGTTGATGGAAGATCTGGAGCTGCAGGCCACCCCGGCGATTTTCTACATGGACGACAAGGGCGAGCTGCAACAACACCAAGGCGCGCCGTCGCCGGACAAGTTGGTGAAGATTCTCGGGCCTAAGTGACCAAAAAGCGTGGCGCAGAGCGCCACAGGATGCGTTCCCACGCAGAGCGTGGGAACGATCTTTACTTGCCTTTTTCCAGCCATTTCAGGAGTGCATCGGTGACAAACGGCGGATTCTCCAGATTGGAGATAGGCGCCGCTTCCGGCACCAGCACCGATGGGAACTCCACCGTCAACCTTGCAGTTGTCTGCACTGTGGTCTCATCGAGAATCAAAGCCCCTCCAACTCAGCCATCAGGTCATTGAGGCGATCTGCCTTCTCCTCGGTGATGTCGCTCGCCGCCAATCCGTCGATGTATTGGGCCAACTCCGCCACCGTGCTGCATTCGAACATCGCCCGCAGCGGCACATCACGTTGCAGGTTTTTTTGCACCCGCGAAGCGATCTGCGTCGCCAGCAATGAATGCCCGCCCAGCTCGAAGAAGTTGTCGCGAACACCGACCTTTTCGACCTTCAGCACCTCGGCCCAGATATCCGCCAGCGTCTGCTCCAGCTCATTGCGTGGTGCCTGGTAGTCCTGACGCTGCAACTGGCCGATGTCCAGCACCGGGAGTGCCTTGCGATCAAGCTTGCCGTTGGCATTCAGCGGCATCCGCTCAAGCCACAACCAATGCAGCGGCACCATGTATTCCGGCAATTCAGCGCGCAGGCATTGCTTGATGCGCTCCAGTCGCTCCATTGGATTGATCAAAGAATCAGCCGCTACCAAATAGCCGACCAGATGCTTGCCGTTGATGCCGTCCTGTACACCGACCGCCGCTTCGCGCACTTGCGGTTGCTCATGCAGACGCGCCTCGATTTCACCCAATTCGATGCGGTAGCCGCGGATTTTCACTTGGTGGTCGATCCGCCCGACGTATTCCAGCACGCCGTCACTGCGACGACGGGCCAGATCGCCGGTGCGATACAGACGATCCCCCGGCGCGCCAAACGGGTTAGGCACAAACACTTGAGCCGTACGTAACGGATCACTGACGTAGCCACGGCCGACACCGGTACCCGCGACGCACAACTCACCCACCGCACCCAACGGCACCAGCTCCAGCGCGCCATCAAGCAGGTACAAACGGTTGTTGTCGGTCGGCGTGCCAATCGGCAGGTAACTGCCACGCGTCGACGCCATGTCGACGCGGAAGAATGCCACGTCATCCGAGCATTCCGCCGGCCCGTAAGCATTAACCAGCCCGATCTGCGGGTAGCGCAGCAACCATTGGTGTGCGAGCTCTGGAGGCATCGCTTCACCGGTCGGCAGCATCCAGCGCAGACCGTCGACGCTCATGCGTTCCTGAGCGAGCATGCCCTGAATCAGCGACGGCACGCTTTCCAGCACGGTGATGCCCTGGGCCGACACATGCGCCAGCAACCCTTGCGGATCATGGGCGATGGTGTTCGGCACGATGTCCACCCGAGCGCCGAACAGCGGTGCGGCGAGGAACTGCCAGACCGAGATGTCGAAACTTTGCGAGGCGGTCTGGGCGATCACATCGTCGATGCCCAGATTCAGGTACGGCACCTTGCTCAGCTGGTTGTTAAGCATGCCGCGCTGCTCGACCATCACCCCCTTCGGCAAACCGGTGGAACCCGAGGTGTAGATCACGTAGGCGAGGTTATCCGGAGCGCTGTAAATGCCTGGATTGGCCACCGAAATGTCGCTCGCTTGCACCGCTTCCCAAACCAGCAATTTCGGCCGATTGGCGCACCCGAACTCTTCCAGTAAAACGACTGCCTGCTCGCGACAAGCCTGGGTACAGACCAGCAACAGCGTGCGGCTCAGGTCGATGATCCGGCTAAGCCGCTGACTCGGCAGACCCGGGTCCAGCGGTAGATAACCGGCGCCAGCCTTGAAGCTGCCGATAATCATGCCGAGCAAATCGAGGTTACGTTCAGCCAGCAACGCCACCGGTTGATCCAACCCGACACCGGCGTCGATCAGCGCATGACCGAGACGGTTACTGCGCTGGTTCAGCTCGACGTAGCTATGCTGCTGATCCAGGCAACTGGCGGCAATGCGCTGTGGATGCCGAGCAACTTGTGCTTCGAACAACTCGACGTAACTCTGCTCCAGCGGGTATTCATGCTCGCTCTGGTTGCAGCCATGGATCAGGAAGTCCTGCTCATCAAAGCCCAGCAACGGCAGATCGGCCATGTCGCCGTGGAAACCTTGGACCAGTGCCAGCAGCAACCGCTTGAACTCGCCGAGCATGCGCTCGACGGTCGATTCATCGAAATAACGCTGGTCGTAAGACAAGTGCAAGCCTAGGTCATCACCCGGATAGCAAACCGCCGTCAGCGGGAAGTTGGTGTGGGTGCGGCCCGAATCCGAGGTCGCGTTGAGGCTTTGCGCACGGTCCAGCACCGAGACGTCCACCGGGGCGTTTTCGAACACAAACAGGCTGTCAAACAACGGCTGGCCCTTGGGCAGTTCGCTATTTTCCTGAATGCTTACCAGCGGCAGGTATTCGTACTCGCGCAGTTGCATGTTGCTGTCGAGCAAGCCGCTGAGCCATTGACGAACGCTGCAGCGCTGATCGTCTTCGGGCATTTTCACCCGCAGCGCGACGCTGTTGATGAACAGCCCGACCGTGCGTTGCATCTCTGGCATGTCCACCGGGCGCCCGGCCACTGTGACACCGAACAACACGTCGCGATCACCGCTCAAACGGCGCAACACCAACGCCCACGCCGCTTGGACAAAGGTGTTGATGGTCAGTTGATGCGCCTGAGCCAGCTCACGCAGTTGCGCACCGTCTCGGGCATCGAGCCTGGTGTAGCGGTCGCCGACGATCATGCCACCGCTTTCGCCGGCATGTTCACGCAAGAACGGCCGGTCGCTCGGTATCGGCGTGGTCCGCTCGAAGCCTTGCAGGTTGGCTTTCCACCACTGCCGCGCCTCGGCCAGGCTCTGGCGTTGCAGCCAGCCGATGTAGTCGCGATAGCGCGACACAGGCCCAAGCTGCGCCTCCCGGCCTTCGCCGAGGGCGGTGTAGATGTCGAAGAAATCGTTCATCAGCAGCGAACGGCACCAGGCATCGATGAGGATGTGGTGGTTGCTCATCATGAACCAGTAACGCGCCGCGCCAACCTTGATCAGACGCAGGTGGAACGGTGCCTGATTGAGCAGATCGAACCCGGCCTCACGCTCGCTTTTGAGCAGCGCCTGCAACGTCGGTTCCTGCTGGGCGTCGGCGATTGCGCTCCAGTCCAGGTACTCGATTGGCGTGCTGCCCGGCTTGTGGATAACTTGCAGCATGTCTTCGCCGACGTTCCAGCAGAACGATGCGCGCAAGGCTTCGTGACGGGCGATCACCGCTTGCCAGGCCTGGGCGAAACGCTGCGGGTCGAGCTCGCTGTTGATGCGGTAGCGATCCTGCATGCAGTAGAGGCCGGTGCCCGGTTCCAGCAAGGTGTGCAGCAGCATGCCTTCCTGCATCGGGGTCAGCGGGTAGACGTCTTCGATGGCGGCGGCCGGGATTGGCAGCGCGTCGAGTTGCGACTGGGTCAGTTTCGCCAACGGGACGTCCGACGGCGTCAGGCCTTCCACGTCGTCGCGCAGGCAATGCTCGATCAGGCGATGCAATTCGTCGAGGTAAGCGTCTGCCAACTCAGTGATGGTCTGCAGGTGATGGCGTTCAGCGCTGAAGGTCCAACGCAGCACCAGTTCACCGCCATAGACCTGACTGTCGACGCTCAGTTCATTGGGCAGCGGCGCGCGCGGATCATGGGCCGCGCCGACCGCTTCATCGAGAGGCAGGAACAAGGCGTCCGCGCCGAAGCTCTGGTCGAACTGACCGAGGTAGTTGAAGGTGATCGGTGCCACCGGTAACGCGGCCATGGTCTGCCGGCTCGAGTCATCGGCGAGATAACGCAACACGCCATACCCCAGACCTTTATGCGGCACCGCGCGCAGTTGTTCCTTGATCGCCTTGATCGAGGCGCCCTGCTCGGCGGCTTCTTCAATGTTGAGCGGCGTCAAGCGCAGCGGATAAGCGCTGGTGAACCAGCCGACGGTGCGGGTCAGGTCGATCTCGTCGAACAGCGTTTCGCGGCCGTGCCCTTCGAGTTGAATCAGCACCGATTCGTGACCGCTCCGGCGGCACAGCACGCGAGCCAATGCGGTCAGCAGCAAGTCGTTGACCTGAGTGCGATAGGCGCTCGGCGCTTGCTGCAACAACTGGCGGGTGCGCTCACTGTCCAGGCGCACGCTGACGGTTTGCGCATGACCATTCTGCCGGCCACCCTCAGGGCGATCACACGGCAACTGGCTGCTCTCACCGGCCAGTTGCGACTGCCACCAGCTCAGTTCTTCACGCAGGGATTCGCTGCTGGCATACGTTTGCAAGCGTGCGGCCCAGTCCTTGAACGCACTGGTTTTCGCTGGCAGTTTTGCCAACTGCCCCGCGTCCAGTTGGCGATACACCGTTTGCACATCGTCCAGCAACACCCGCCACGAAACCCCATCCACGACCAAGTGGTGAATGGCGATAAACAGCCGCTGTTGCCCCTCCGGCCCATCGACCAGCAGCACGCGCATCAGTGGCCCGTCCTCAAGATCAAGGCTGCGCTGGGCATCGGCGAACAGTGCCGCGCATTTGTCCATGGACGAAACACGCACTTGCCACAGCGCCGGCGCGTCGGAAATCGCCTGGTGCTCGGCCTCCCATTGACCTGCGACTTCGCTAAAGCACAAACGCAAAGCGTCGTGCTGTTCAATCACCGCCAGCAGCGCTTGCTCCAGACGATGAGGTTCCAGTGCCACGGTCGGTTCCAGCAGCAGTGCCTGGTTCCAGTGTTGGCGCTGGGGGATGTCGGTGTCGAAGAACCAGTGCTGGATCGGCGTCAGACGCGATTCGCCAGTCAGCAAACCTTGTTCGGCGCTGACCTGCTCGGTGCGGGTCGCCACGGCGGCCAGGGTCTGCACGGTCTGGTGCTGGAACAGGTCACGCGGGCTGAAGTGAATGCCCTGCTGCCGCGCACGACTGACCACCTGAATCGACAGAATCGAGTCGCCGCCCAGTTCGAAGAAGTTGTCATTGAGGCCGACCTGTAGGACGTTCAGCACTTCGCACCAAATGCCGGCCAACGTCAGCTCAAGCGCGTTGCTCGGCGCCACGTAATGCTGACGGTTCAGTTCCGGGTCCGGTGCCGGTAATGCGCGGCGGTCGAGTTTGCCGTGGGCGGTCAGCGGCATGCACGCCAGCAGGATCAAATGCGCTGGCACCATGTAATCCGGCAGTTGGGATTTGAGGTGGGCCTTGAGCGCTTCGCGCAGTACAGCTTGTTGCGGTTCGTCCTGCTCGGCGACTTCAGTCACCAGATAGCCGACCAGTTGTTTGCCGCTCGGGGCATCCAGCGCCAGTACCACGGCTTCACGGATCGATTCATGTTCCAGCAGACGGGTCTCGATTTCGCCCAGTTCAATGCGGAAACCTCGAATTTTCACTTGATGGTCAATACGTCCGAGGTATTCCACCAGACCGTCGGCGCGCTGGCGCACCAGATCGCCGGTGCGGTACAGACGCCCGCCGTTGGTCGTAAAAGGATCGGCGACAAACCGCTCGGCCGTCATACCCGGACGCTGGTGATACCCCTGCGCCAGACCGGCGCCACCGACGTACAACTCGCCCGTTGCCCCTTGCGGCACCAATGCCAGATCAGCGTCGAGGATGTAGGCCACGCGCGCGCCAATCACACTGCCAATCGGTACGCTGGCGAGGCCTTCTTCCAATTGCTCGGGCGCCAGGCTCGCCAGGGGCATGACCACGGTTTCGGTCGGCCCGTAGGCGTTGAAAAACAGGCTCGGTTTGAACGCCGCACGAATCCGCGTCAGGTGCTCGCCCGTCAGCGCTTCACCGCCGGTGATGCACATGCGCACTGGCAGGATTTCGCCCTGAGTCGCCAGCCACTGTGCCAACTGGCTGCCGTAGCTCGGGGTGAAGCCGAGGATGTTGATGTTGTGACGGCGAATCAGACCGCAGATTTCTTCCGCGTCCCACTGACCCTGTGCTCGCAACACCACCTGAGCGCCACTCAACAACGGCACCAGCAAACGCTCGGTCGCGGCGTCGAAGTTGATGGAGTAAAAATGCAGTTCGCAGTCGTCCGCTCGCATGCCGAAGCGCTCGATCACCGCACGGCAATGCATGGCGATTTCACCGTGGGACACCACCACGCCTTTCGGTTTGCCGGTAGAGCCCGAGGTGTAAATCAAGTACGCCTGATCCTGCGGCAGGCTGATAAACGGCAGCTCGGTGGCCGGGTAGTTGGCCAGTGTGGCGGCGTCCTCTTCGAGGCACCAGCGAGCCACGGTTGGCGGCAGCTCGCCAAGCGCTGCGAACATCGCCGCATTGCTGAGCAGCAAACCGATGCCGCTGTCTTCAATCATGTAGTGCAAACGGCCCAGCGGGTATTCGGGGTCCAGCGGCACATAGGCGCCGCCCGCCTTGAGGATCGCCAGCAAGCCGATGACCATTTCCAGCGAACGCTCAAACGCCAGACCCACCCGAACGTGCGGCCCGACGCCACGCTCGCGGAGCATCCAGGCCAGACGATTGGCGCGGCTGTCGAGCTCGGCGTAGCTCAGGGTTTGCCCGGCGAAGGTCAATGCCGGTGCATCTTTTCGGGCCAGGGCCTGCTCGCTGAACAGGTGATGAATGCACTGGTCGAGGCGATGCTCGCCCGGCTCGACGCCGAGGCTGTCGAGCAGGTGTTGCTGTTCGGTGGCTTCCAACAGTGGCAGTTCACTGAGGCGTTGTTGTGGATCGGCCAGCAGCGCTTCCAGCAGGTTGCGCCAATGCCCGGCCATCCGCGCAATGCGTGGTTCATCGAACAGATCGGTGCTGTAGGTCAGGCAGCAACCCAGGCGATGGTCGAGGTCGGTGACTTCCAGGTTGAGGTCGAACTTGGTCGCCCGTGCATCGTTCGCCAGGTACTCGACGGTCATGCCGGCGAGCGTGCGGCTCTGCTGAAATTCCCAGCGCTGCACGTTGCACATCACCTGGAACAGTGGGTTGTACGCCGCGCTGCGCGATGGCTGCAGGGCTTCCACCAAGTGATCGAACGGCAGGTCCTGATGGGACTGGCCTTCAATCACGGTATGGCGAACCTGCTCGAACAACTCGCCCACGGACATCTGCCCGTCGAGCTGGCAACGCAGCACTTGGGTGTTAAGGAATGCACCGATCAGCCCTTCACTTTCCGGACGAATCCGGTTCGCCACCGGCGCGCCAATGCGCAGGTCGGTCTGGCCGCTGTAGCGGTAAAGCAGCACCGCCAGTGCGGCGGTCATGGTCATGAACAAGGTCAGACCGTTTTGTGCATTAAAGGCACGAACGCGCGCGGCAAGATCATCACTCAGATCGAAACGGAACAATTCGCCCTGATGGCTTTGCACGGGAGGACGCGGACGGTCGCTCGGCAGCTCCAGCAATGGATGTTCGCGGCCCAGTTTCGCGGTCCAGTAGTCGAGTTGGCGCTGACGTTCACCGGACTCCAGCCACTGACGCTGCCAGACGCTGTAATCCAGGTAGTCCACCGGCAGCGGTTGCAGCGGCGATTCGCGGTCATCGACGAAGGCCTCGTAGAGCGCGCTCAGTTCCCGGGCGAAGATGTCCATCGCCCAGCCTTCGGTGACGATGTGGTGCAGGGTCAGCACCAGGTAGTGCTCCTGCTCGGCGGTCTTGACCATGCAGGCGCGCAGCAGGGGGCCGGTTTCCAGATCGAAGGGTTTATGCGCCTCCTCGTCGGCCAGTTGCTGGACGCGTTGTTCGCGGCGATCAACGTCGAGCACGGAGAAGTCCTTCCAGTCCATGCGCATCCCGGTGTCCGGGTGAACCCGTTGTTGCGCCACGCCATCGACGCTCGGGAACGTGGTGCGCAGGGTTTCATGACGCCTGATCAGCGCTTGCAGCGCGGCGTCGAAGCGCCCGACATCGAGCACCCCGCGCAGCCGCGCCATGCCGCCGACGTTGTAGGCGGGGCTATCCGGCTCCATCTGCCAGAGGAACCACATGCGTTGTTGGGAATAGGACAACGGCACCGGTTGGCTGCGGTCGGCTTTCTCGATCGGCGGTTGCTGGTTGGTTTTGCCACTGGCCTGGATCAGTTGAACCTGTTCGACAAACGCGCCCAGCTCACTGTTTTCGAACAGCGCACGCAACGGCAACTCGACGTCGCAGGCCTGACGAGTACGGGAAATGATTTGCGTGGCCAGCAAGGAATGGCCGCCCAGTGCGAAGAAATCGTCACGCAGGCCGATTTGTGTTTGGCCCAACACTTCACGCCAGATGCCGGCGATTTGTTGCTCGAGGGCTGTGACCGGTTCGACGTGTTCGCGGACTCGGCATTGCGGTTCAGGCAAGGCGCGACGGTCGAGTTTGCCACTGGGGGCCAGGGGCATTTCGTCCAGGCGCATCAGTTGCGCCGGGACCATATACGCCGGCAACTCAGCCGCCAGCGCAGTTTTCAGACGTGCGGCTTGGACATCAACATCTTCGATGGAATCGATTGCGGTGTAGTAACCGATCAACTGTCCGCCGGCCGCTGTTTCGCGCACCAGCACCACGGCTTGAGCGACGCCGTCCTGAGCCAGCAGACGCGCTTCGATTTCTTGCGGCTCAACGCGAAAGCCACGCAGCTTGACCTGCTGATCGAGACGGCCGAGGTATTCGATCACGCCGTCGGCGGTCCAGCGGGCACGGTCACCCGTGCGGTACAGACGCGCGCCCTGCTCGCCCAACGGATCGACCACAAAGCGTTCGGCGGTCAGGCCTGGACGACCCAAATAGCCACGGGCCAGGCCGATACCGCTGATGCACAGCTCGCCCGGCACACCGGCCGGAACGGGGTTGAGCGCCTCATCGAGCACGCGGCACAGCACATTGCCCAGCGGACGACCAATCGGCGAGCGTTCGCCATCGGCGGTTGTGCAGTGCCAATGAGTGACGTTAATCGCAGTTTCGGTCGGGCCGTAGCGGTTGTGCAATTGCACGGCCGGCAGTTGTTCCAACACGCGGTTGCGCAGTTCGGCGGGCAAGGCTTCGCCACCGGAGAATACGCGGCGCAGGCTGGTGCATTCAGCGGTCAGCGGTTCGTCGATGAACAGCGCCAGCAGCGGCGGCACGAAGTGCAGCGTGGTCACGCCGTATTGCCGAATACGCTGTGCGATGCGGTGCGGATCGCGGTGTTCACCCGGCCCGGCGAGCAGCAGACGGCAGCCGGTAATCAGCGGCCAGAAGCATTCCCACACCGACACGTCAAAACTGATCGGCGCCTTTTGCATCAGCACGTCGGTGTCGTTCAAACGATAGGTGCCCTGCATCCATTGCAGACGCTCGGCGAGGGCTGCGTGGGTGTTGCCGACGCCCTTCGGCTGGCCGGTGGAACCGGAGGTATAAATCACATACGCCAGGTTGTCGCCGTGCAAGTGCAGGCCCGGTGCGTGGTTCGGCCAGCACTCCAGAGGCAAGGCGTCCATGGCGATCACACTGACGCCCTCGGTGGCCGGCAAGCGCTCGAGTAATTGGGTTTGGGTCAGCAGCAACTCGACGCCGCTGTCGCGGAGCATGTAGGCCAGGCGTTCGGCCGGGTAATCCGGGTCCAGCGGCACGTAGGCGCCACCGGCCTTGATAATCGCCAGCAGACCGATCAGCAACTGCGGTGAACGCTCGGCGGCAATGGCCACGCAGACGTCCGGGCCGACGCCTTTGTCCCGCAGATAATGGGCCAGGCGGTTGGATTGGGTGTGCAGTTCGGCGAAGTCCATGGCGCCACCGTCCCACATCAGCGCAGTGCGCTCAGGGGTCCGGCGAGCCTGTTCGTTGAGCAATTGTGGCAACCAAACGCTGGCCGGTGTGCACGGTGCGGCGCTCCACGATGCTTGCTGATCAAGCTCGGAGGGGGTCAGCAGTTGCAGATCACCGATGGCGGTTTTCGGTTGTTCGCAAATGGCTCGCAGCAGGTTGCTGAAATGCTCGGCCAGACGCTCGATAGTCGCCACCTCGAACAGTTCGCTGGCGTAGTCGAAGGACAGGCTCAGGTGACCCTTGCGGTCTTCCTCGCTGTGCAACTGCAGGTCGAACTTGGCTTCACGGCTGTGCCACGGCAGCTCTTCGGCCAGCAACCCGGGCAGGCGACGCAGTGCGCTCAAGTCCCGCTGCTGGTGGTTGAACATGACCTGGAACAAACCTTGTTCGCGGGCGTGCGGGAAGGCTTCGAGCAATTGTTCGAACGGCAAATCCTGATGCGCTTGCGCGTCCAACGCGGCCCGACGGGTTTGCGCCAGCAGCTCAACGAATGGCAGCTGCGGATCCAGCTCGGCACGCAGCACCTGGGTGTTGATGAAGAAGCCGATCAGCCCTTGGGTTTCCAGGCGCGGACGGTTGGCGTTCGGCACGCCGATACGGATGTCGCGTTGGCCGCTGTAGCGGTGCAGCAGGCTCTGGAACGCGGCGAGCAACAGCATGAACGAGGTGGATTCATGGGCCTGGGCGGTTTGGCGAATGGCATCGCTCAGGGTCGCGCCCAGCTTCACAGAATGGCGGGCAGCCGTGTGCATGTGGTGCGCCGAACGCAGATGATCAGTGGCCAGGCCCAGGGTCGGATGATCAAAGTCCAATTGTGCTTTCCAGTAAGCCAACTGACGCTCGCCCTCCCCTTGCGCCAGCCATTGACGCTGCCAACTGCCGTAATCGGCGTATTGGGTCGGCAATGCTGGAAGTGTCGCCTTTTGTCCTTGTGACGCGGCGGCATACAGGCGCGAGAACTCGTCGATCAGCACGTTCAGCGACCAGCCGTCGGCGATGATGTGGTGCAGCGTCACCAACAGTTGATGGTCCGCTTCATCGAGTCGCACCAAGGTCACCCACAACAATGAGCCTTGCTCCAGATCGAATTGAGTACGGGCTTCGTCTTCTCGGATCTGCTGCGCACGGACTTCACGCTCGGCAACCGGCAGGTCGCTGATATCGATGAGTTGCAGGTTGAATTCGCTCGCTGCATCGACCTGTTGCAGCGCCACCCCGTCACGCTCGAAGAACCGTGTGCGCAGGGATTCGTGACGCTCGATCAGTTGCTGGAAACTGGCGCGCAAGGCGTCTTCATCCAGCTCGCCGCGCAAGCGCAAGGCGCCGGGAATGTTGTAGGCGCGGCTCTGCGGGTCGAGTTGCCAGGTGATCCACAGACGGTTTTGCGCAAGCGATTGCGGCAGGGCTTCGGTGCGCGACAGCGGGGTGATCGCGCCTTGGGCGAGACCGCCGTCCTGTTGTTGCTGAGCGACTGCGCCAGCAAACGCGCCAAGGGTCGGCGCTTCGAACAGCAGGCGCAGGTTCAGCTCCAGGCCGAGTGCTTCGCGCAGACGCGCAACCACCTGAGTGGCGGCAATGGAGTTGCCGCCCAGCAGGAAAAAGTGATCGTCGGCACTGATCTGTTTGATCTGCAGTTGCTCGCACCAGATCTGGCCAATCAAGATTTGCAGCTCAGTACCCGTTTCGGTTTTCTCTTCTCTGTCGGTAAGCGTCGACGGAAACCGTGCATAGCTGTCGAGGCTGCCGTCCGCCAGACGATTGCAGCATGCCGAGCGTTGCAGTTTGCCGCTGGAGGTCTTGGGCAACGCGCCCGGATTGAGCAGCACCACCACGCTTGGCGCTTGCTGATACGCCTCCGCCACGGCTTGGCGGATGGCGTTGATCAGGGCGTCAGGCGGAAGGATTTTCTGCACGCTGCGGCTGATTTCCGCCGCAATGCCAATGCCTTCCTGACCCTCGATGTTCACGGCGAAAGCGGCGACACGACCTTTGCGCACCACCTCCACCTCGCGCTCAATGGTTTGCTCGATGTCCTGTGGATAAAGGTTGTGACCACGAACGATCAACATGTCTTTCAGGCGCCCGGTGATAAACACTTCACCGCTGCGCATAAAGCCCAGGTCGCCGGTGCGCAGCCAGGTACGGCCAGCGTGCTGAACGAAGGTTTTGGCGCTGGCCTGCGGGTTGCGCCAGTAGCCGTGGGCGATGCTCGGCCCGGCGGCCCAGACTTCGCCGACCGTGTTGTCAGCCAACGCGTTGAGCGCCGTCGGATCGACAATCATCACCGCGTGATCCGGCTGACTGATGCCGCAACTCATGATTGGGCTGCCATCGCCCGGCTCGGCACGGTTTTGTGCCAGGGCCTGATCGTCCACGCGCAGGCTGCCAATGCCCTGGCCGCGAGGGCTGCCGGCCACGAACAGCGTCGCTTCGGCCAACCCGTAGGACGCCATGAAACTGTCTTGGGTGAAACCGCAGTCCGCGAACTTTTCGGCGAAGCGATCCAGCGTATCGAGGCGAATCGGTTCGGAACCGCAATACGCTACGCGCCAGCCGCTGAGGTCGAGGCGCGCCAGGGCTGATGCGCTGACTCGCTCGCTGCACAGTCGATAGGCAAAGTCCGGCCCGCCGCTGATGGTGCCGCCGTACTCGCTGATCGCCTCCAGCCAGCGCAACGGCCGGCCAAGGAAATACGCCGGCGACATCAACACGCACGGCACGCCGCTGAAAATCGGCTGCAACAGACCGCCGATCAGCCCCATGTCGTGGTACAGCGGCAACCAGCTGACGATCACGTCGTCAGGATTCAGATCAATGCCAAAGCCGTGGCGAATCAGCAGCTCATTGGCCACCAGGTTGCCGTGGCTGACTTGCACCCCTTTAGGCAACGCGGTGGAGCCGGAGGTGTATTGCAGGAAAGCGATGTGGTCATCTGCAAGGTTCGGCGCCACCCAATGTTCGGCCAGGGCGCTGTCGAGCGTATCGACACACAGCAACGGCGGCGCGCCCTCTATTTGCTGCAACGCATCGCGCAGACTGGCGCTGGTCAGCAGCAGACGCGGTTCGGCATCGCTGATGATCGACAGCAGACGCTCCTGATGATGACGACGTGCCGACTCCGGCGGATAGGCCGGCACCGCGATCACACCGGCGTACAGGCAGCCGAAGAACGCCGCGACGTAATCCGGGCCGCTGGGAAACAGCAGCACCGCGCGATCGCCAAACGCAGCCTCGCGCTGCAACGCGCCAGCGATGGTCCGCGCCCGCTGATCCAGCTCGCGATAACTGAGCACCACAGCCTGATCCTGGGTTTCGGCAAGAAAACGCAAGGCCATCCGGTCCGGCGTCAGGGCCGCTCGGCGCTGAAGGGCTTGGACCAGTGTGCTGGGGAGTTCGAACGCGTCGGTCATGAGGTTTCCTGCCTGAATTCGGCTTGCAAGTGAAATCGGTTTTCTGACGTCACGCCCTTCGGGGCGTGCAGGGCGCGGTCTTCGCCGACCGCGCAAGGCTTGGGAATGCTGTTTGGGTCGCAGCCGCTACCCGGAACCATTCACCAATGAGAACGGTTGACGTCTTGAAATAATTAGTCCGCAGGCTTGAAACCCAACAGGGCCGAATGAGGCAAGCGGGCACGTCAGCGTGTCGCAGTGCTCACTCGGCACCTCTGAGGAGCATTAGTTATCTTTCTCATTTGACAATAATTATCATTCAGAATAATTTGTCGCTCGATGTGTTGGACGGCTCAGCCCCGGCTTGCCGTCCCACGAACCTATTTGCAGGAAGGTGATTTCCATGACGGAACAAGTGTCCACAAGCAGGTGCGATTCACCGCTACTTCAGGCATTCGTCGACAATCGACTGATTCTGGTCAAGATTGCAGCCCGCATTACCGGTTGCCGGTCGCGTGCCGAAGACGTCGTGCAGGATGCGTTCTTCCGGCTGCATTCAGCACCGCAGATCACGTCTTCATTCAAGGCTCAGCTCAGCTACCTGTTCCAGATCGTGCGCAATCTGGCCATCGATCACTACCGCAAACAGGCGCTGGAGCAAAAGTATTCGGGCCCTGAAGAGGAAGGCCTGAACGTGGTGATTCAAGGCGCTTCTCCGGAAACCTCGCACATCAACTTCTCGACGCTGGAACACATTGCCGACGCGCTGACAGAGCTGCCCAGCCGCACCCGCTACGCCTTCGAGATGTACCGCCTGCACGGCGTGCCGCAAAAGGACATTGCCAAGGAGCTTGGCGTCTCGCCGACGCTGGTGAACTTCATGATTCGCGATGCGCTGGTGCACTGCCGCAAGGTGTCAGGCAGTCGTGTGGATACTTTTGCCCGCCGCTGATACTCAATCGCGCCTATGAAAAACGCAGCCCGAGGCTGCGTTTTTTTGTATCAAGCCAACGCACACCGATCAAAAAATCGCTCACGCCCCAACACCATCAACGCCGCGCGCTTGTGCGGGAAGTCGAACCCTTTTTCGCAGTGGAAGCCCTGATGCTGCATATGCCCGATCATCTTCGCGTTGTCGGCGCGAGGCTCGGCAACCACTCGCTGAGTGCGGGGATCGTCGAGAAACAGGTAATGCGTCAACGCCGATAACCAGCTCGCCACCTTGTGCGGGCCACGGTGATTTTCCTCACCCACCAACATGTGAATACCTCGGTCGTAATCGCCGGCCTCATAGAACGGCGCGATGCGATCTTCCTTGGCCCAATAGGCTTCAAAGTAGGCGAACGGCTCATCATCGAAACAACCGATCAGCGTCAACGTGTGGGGATCGGCTTCAAGTTTGCTGAGGTACTGGTGATGCTGCTCGAAACTGCCCTCCTCCTCCCAGAAACTCGCCACGCGCGGGCTGTTCTGCCAACGATTGAAACGCGCCAGGTCCAGATCGATGTCCACCGTGCGCAGGGAAATCCAGGCACCGAGGCGGGCATCAAAACGCCGATAGACTTCACCGCGCGGTTTCACCGGCCGCAGCGGATGACGCTTGCCGCCACAGAAGACCATTTGCTGCGGATAACTCGGTGTCAGTGACGCGCCCAGCCAAGGCTGAGGCAACTGCCAGAACAGCGTGCGTTCGCAACGATACTGGCCGACGATTTCGGTAGGGATCAGCAACCCACTGAGCAATGCTTCGGAGGGGGCTTCATCGAGATGCCAGGTCAGGCGCTGGCAGGCCGGGTCACGGGCAAACAACCAATAGCAGGCCGCCCAGACGGCTTGAATGTCGGTGTGGTCGAGGCGCTCTTCTACTTGCACGTGCAGGGCGGGCTCGCGAGTCAGGCGCAACTGAATCAGCGGCCGCCCTTCAAGGCTGAGACACAGGCGGTTTTCGGCTTCATCCGCTACAAGACGGCGTCCTGGCGGCAAGGCCAGGGCAGTCAGGTCATTGAGATTGGACATGGGTCGGGCTCACGTTAATCGTCGACAGTTCAACGAGGTGACGTCAGCCAGTGCGGAAAATTTAAGAGAAGTCGGTCAATACGCAACCTGTGGTGCGATATCAGGGGCCAGGGATCGGCACCACGGCGATCTTGTAGGGTTCGAAAATCTTCAGCATCTGGCCATTGTCCCGCAACCCTTGCAGCAACTTGCCAAATGCCTCGCCACTGATCGGTGCGGCCGGCCGGAGGATGGCGTAGTGGTGATAAATCTGATCGATACGCTGGGACACCAGCAGCCGATCGGCGACTTTCTCGTTGCGCAGCAAGTAATCGCTCAGGAAAGAGCGTGTCACCAGGGCAACGTCGGCACGTCCGCGCAGCACCATCAGCAGATTACTGTCATGGGAATACGTCAGCGTTGTGTCGTAGTGTTGCGCGAGGAATTTTGGATCGGCATTGAAGTTGGCGAACTCGTAGTGATAGCCGCTGAACAGCGCCAGACGTTTGCCGGCGAGGTCGGCAAAATAATTCTGCTGACGAACCGGCTGGCCATCGGGCTGGCGTTGCGCGACAAAAATCTCGGCGTCTTCCAGCCCCATGTCGACGGTGGTGTGCGCAATGTCCTTCCAGCCCCAGTCCGGGTTCTCGAAAATCGCCATGTCCACCCGGCCTTGCTTGAGGTCACCGAAACGCCGGGGAATGGAAGTGGGTACCAATACAAACTGATAGTCGTTCTGCAAGGCATTGAGCGCCTCGACCAGTTGCGGCAGCAAACCGGTGTCCGCACCGGATTCCGGGCGCACGGTATAAGGGGGGAAATGTGCGGCACCGACCCGCACCTGCTGTACGGCCTGGGACGGAACCATAAATAACGCCGCTAGCATCGCCAGCAAAAGCCGAGAAGCCGTCCTAATTGGCGAAGACATCAAAACAACCCACTCCCCAAAAAAATAATGTTCAGTGCATTCAAGCTAGGCGGTTTCGGCCACTTAGCCAGTTTCCTTCTGACGTGGAAAGCTATGGTTTCTCTTCGAGCACCAGAATCAACGCCTCATCGGCCAATTGATCGAGGCTCATGCCGCCGCCGGCGCGAAACCAGGTGGTGGTCCAGGACAACGCACCGGTCAGGAAACGACGTGTAATGAACACATCCACGCGGATAAAACCGGCCTCCTTGGCCTCACCCAGCACCTGTAGCCAGAGTTCTTCATAAATATCACGCAGCGCCAGCACCTGCGCCTGCCCGTCTGCGGACAGCGAACGCCATTCATACACCAACACCGCCATGGCCTCGCCGCTGCCGCCCATGATCGACTGCAACTCACAACGAATCAGCGCCAGTACCCGCTCGCGCACACCGCCGGCTTCCGCCAGGGCTGCACGCATCAACGCGGTGTTGTAGCGAATGGTTTCCTCCATCACCGCCCGCAGGATCTCGTCCTTGCTTTTGAAGTGATGAAAAATGCTGCCTGACTGAATCCCCACCGCGCCGGCCAGATCGCGCACGGTGGTGCGCTCATAACCTTTGTTGCGAAATAGGTGAGCCGCCACTTGCAGCAGTTTGCCGCGGGCGCTATCGGGGTCGGTCAACTGGCCGCTGTCGACCAGTTCGCGCATCACCCTCAGGGCTTTTTGCTCGTCCACCCGTTATCTCCTACAGTCGATCAATCAAATTCGCCGCTCGCCGCTAAAACTGCGGGGTTGCGCGGGCAATTTAAGCTGGCCGGCGCGACCAAGCAAGCGCTCGGGCAGAAGAACGTTAAGCCGTTTACAAACCAAGCGCTTGCTTGGTAGTCTCGGTGCACTTCTATCGGAGGTGGCTATGGAGTTGACTGTGCCAAAAACAATCCGCATCGGGTGCGCCAGCGCCTTCTGGGGGGACACCTCGACCGCCGCCGCGCAACTCGTCGAAGGTGGGCGCCTGGAGTATCTGGTCTTCGATTATCTGGCCGAGATTACGATGTCGATCATGGCCGGCGCACGGATGAAAGATCCCCAGGCCGGTTACGCCAGCGACTTCATCGAGGTCCTCAGCCCGCTGCTGGGTCAACTCGCCGAACAGAAAATCCGAGTCATCAGTAACGCCGGCGGGGTCAATCCGCAAGCCTGTGCCGACGCCTTGCAAACGGCCTGCGACAAAGCCGGGGTAACGCTGAAAATCGCCGTGCTGTTGGGCGATGACTTGCAGCCGCAGTTCAAACAGTTGGGCGGCAGCGGTATCCATGAAATGTTCAGCGGCGCGCCCTTGCCGCCGATGTGTGTCTCGACCAACGCCTACCTCGGCGCACCCGGCATCGTCGAAGCCCTGCGTCTGGGTGCCGACATCGTCATCACCGGCCGCGTGGTCGACAGCGCCGTGGTCAGTGCCGCGCTGGTGCATGAGTTCGGCTGGTCGTGGCACGACTACGACAAACTCGCCCAGGCCGCATTGGCCGGGCACATTATCGAATGCGGCGCCCAGTGCACCGGTGGCAACTTCACCGATTGGCGCGAGGTGCCTGACTACGAACACATCGGCTTCCCCATCGTCGAAGTCAGCGCCAACAGCCAGTTCATCGTCAGCAAACCCGAAGGCTCCGGCGGGCTGGTCACTCCACTGACGGTCGGCGAGCAGATGCTGTATGAAATCGGCAACCCGCAGGCGTATCTGCTGCCGGACGTGGTCTGCGATTTCACTGAAGTCAAACTCGTGCAACAAGGCAAACATGCAGTCCAGGTGCACGGCGCAAAAGGCTTGCCGCCGACCAATCAGTACAAGGTCAGCGCGACGTACCTGGACGGTTTTCGCTGCACCGCCAGTTGCCTGATCGCCGGGATCGATGCCGTCGACAAGGCGCGTCGAGTCAGCGAAGCGATTATCAACAAGACGTCGGAAATCTTCAGCCAGCGCGGTTGGCCACCCTACAGCGAAGTGAACATCGAACTGCTCGGCAGCGAGGCCACTTACGGCCCCCACGGTCAGCGTCATGACAGCCGCGAAGTGGTGATCAAACTTGCGGTGCGCCATCCGGGTAAACAGGCATTGATCGTGTTCTCCCGGGAAATCGCCCAGGCCGCCACCGGCATGGCGCCGGGATTGACCGGTATTGTCGGTGGACGGCCGGCGGTGTATCCGCTGATCCGGCTGTTCTCGTTCCTTATCGACAAAACCGCCTGCACGCTGGAAATTATTCTCAAGGGCCAGCACCACCCCTGTGCCTTGCCCGCCGTTGATGTACTCGACACCGCCGACTTGCCGGTGGCATACACCCCACCGAAACCCTCAGGCCGGGCCGATGCCAGCGTGGCCCTGATCAAACTCGCCGTGGCGCGCTCCGGCGACAAGGGCAATCACAGCAACATCGGCGTCATGGCCCGCAAGCCGGAGTACCTGCCGTGGATTGCCGAAGCCTTGACGCCAGAAGTGATCGTCGACTGGATGAGTCACGTCCTCGACCCGCTCCACGGACGTGTCGAACGCTGGTATCTGCCGGGCACCCACAGCCTTAATTTTCTGCTGGAGAACGCCCTGGGAGGCGGTGGCGTGGCCAGCCTGCGGATTGATCCGCAGGGCAAAGCCTTCGCCCAGCAACTGCTGGAAATCCAGGTACCGGTGCCGCGGCGTATCGCCGACCAAGTCAACTAGAGGGCTGTCGCCATGGCTTACGGTTCGATTTTCAAAGCCGATTTGTTTGCAGGCCAAACCATCATTGTCACCGCTGGCGGCAGCGGCATCGGTCGTTGCACAAGGCGCAGATCAGCGAGTCGTATAACGGTTTCCATCGCGCCTACTGGCCGGACGTCCTCAAGGATAAGGAATAAGCCATGCCGGTGATTGAGTCGCAAGTGGACCCGCTCAGCGAACAGTTCGCCCGCAATCACGCGGCGATGCAGGTCAGCATCAAGCACATCCGCCAGCTCGAGCAGAACCTGTTGAACAAGGCGGCCGAAGCCAAACCCAGGTTCGACAAGCGCGGCCAATTGTTGCCCCGTGAACGCCTCAACCTGCTGCTGGACCCCGGCGCCCCGTTCCTCGAACTGGCGAGCCTGGCGGGTTACAAGCTGCACGACGACAAGGACGGTAGTACCGCCGGCGGCGGGTTGATCGCCGGGATCGGCTACGTGTCCGGCGTGAGGGTGCTGGTGGTGGCGAACAACAGTGCGATCAAGGGCGGGACCATTTCCCCCAGCGGTTTGAAAAAATCCCTGCGCCTGCAACAGATCGCCATGGAGAACAAACTGCCGGTCATTACCCTGGCTGAAAGCGGTGGCGCCAACCTCAATTACGCAGCGGAGATTTTCGTCGAGGGCGCCCGCAGCTTTGCCAATCAGGCGCGGATGTCGGCCATGGGCCTGCCCCAAATCACAGTGGTCCATGGCTCGGCCACGGCGGGCGGCGCCTATCAGCCAGGGTTGTCGGATTACGTGGTAGTGGTGCGTGGCAAGGCCAAGCTGTTTCTGGCCGGGCCGCCGCTGCTCAAGGCTGCCACCGGCGAAGTCGCCACCGATGAAGCACTGGGCGGCGCCGAGATGCATGCGCAAGTTGCCGGCACCGCTGAATACCTGGCCGAGAACGATGCCGATGGCGTGCGGCAGGTACGCGAAATTGTCAGCCTGTTGCCGTGGAATGATCAGTTGCCCTGGGTACCCGAACGTCGCTGGGAAGAACCGCTCTACCCCATCGACGACTTGCTCGGGCTGATTCCGGACGACGCAAAAAAACCCTACGACGTGCGCGAAATCATCGCGCGGATTGCCGACGGCTCGAACTTTCTCGAATTCAAAGGCGAGTTCGATCAGCAAACCGTCTGCGGTCATTTGCAGATTCAAGGCCGCGCCTGTGGATTCATTGGCAACAATGGGCCGATCACGCCCAAGGGTGCGAGCAAGGCGGCGCAGTTCATTCAGCTCTGCGACCAGAGCCAGACGCCGCTGCTGTTTTTCCACAACACCACAGGATTCATGGTCGGCACCGAGTCGGAGCAGCAAGGCGTGATCAAGCACGGGGCGAAAATGATTCAAGCGGTGGCCAACGCCCGCGTGCCGAAACTGACCATCGTCGTCGGTGGCTCCTACGGCGCCGGCAACTACGCGATGTGCGGCCGCGGCCTCGACCCGCGCTTCATTTTCGCCTGGCCCAACAGCCGCACGGCGGTGATGGGCGGTACCCAGGCCGGTAAAGTGCTGCGGATCGTCACCGAGGCCAAGCAGGCCAAGGACGGTCTGGTGCCCGACCCGAAAATGCTCGACATGCTGGAGCAGGTCACCGCGCAGAAACTCGACAGCTAGTCCACCGCGTTGTACGGCAGCGCCAGCCTGTGGGACGACGGGTTGATCGATCCGCGCGATACCCGGACCTTGCTCGGGTACTTGCTGGATATCTGCCATGAAGCCGAAGTGCGGCCGCTGCAATCCAACAGTTTTGGCGTAGCCCGTTTCTAAGGGCGCTCAGGAGAACAATAAAAATGATCTTCACCCAGGAACACGAAGCACTGCGCCGCACCGTCCGCCAGTTCGTCGATCACGAGATCAATCCTCACGTCGAGGCATGGGAAAAGGCCGGACGCTTTCCGATCCACGAGATCTTTCGCAAGGCCGGCGACCTCGGCCTGCTGGGGATTTGCAAACCGCAGAAGTTTGGCGGCATGGGGCTCGATTACAGCTATTCGATCGTCGCGGCTGAAGAGTTCGGCACCATCCACTGCGGCGGCATTCCGATGTCCATCGGCGTGCAGACCGACATGTGCACCCCGGCGCTGGCGCGTTTCGGCTCCGATGAATTGCGTGAAGCATTTCTCCGCCCGGCCATCACTGGCGAGCAGGTCGGTTGCATCGGTGTCTCCGAAGTCGGCGCCGGTTCCGACGTGGCCGGTTTGAAAACCACCGCCCGCAAGGACGGCGACGACTACGTGATCAACGGCAGCAAGATGTGGATCACCAACTCGCCGAGCGCCGATTTCATCTGCCTGCTGGCCAACACCTCGGACGACAAACCACACATCAACAAGTCGCTGATCATGGTGGCGATGAACACCCCTGGCATCAGCCTCAGCTCGCACCTGGACAAGCTCGGCATGCGCAGCTCAGAAACCGCCCAGGTATTTTTCGACAACGTGCGCGTGCCGCAACGCAACCGCATCGGCCATGAAGGCGCGGGGTTCATGATGCAGATGCTGCAGTTCCAGGAAGAACGGCTGTTCGGCGCGGCGAACATGATCAAGGGCCTGGAGTACTGCGTCGACAGCACCATCGAGTACTGCAAGGAGCGCAAAACCTTCGGCAATGCGCTGATCGACAATCAGGTCATCCATTTCCGCATGGCTGAACTGCAAACCGAAATCGAATGCCTGCGGGCATTGGTCTATCAGGCCACCGAGCAGTACATCAAAGGCCAGGACGTCACCCGCCTGGCGTCAATGGCCAAACTCAAGGCCGGACGGCTGGGCCGGGAAGTCAGCGACAGCTGCCTGCAATACTGGGGCGGCATGGGCTTCATGTGGGATAACCCGGTGGCCCGGGCTTACCGTGACGTGCGGCTGGTGTCGATCGGCGGCGGTGCCGACGAAATCATGCTGGGGATCATCTGCAAACTCATGGGCATCCTGCCGGGGAGAAAGAAATGAGCACGTTGCCGGTTTGCCAGACCTTGCTGCTCGAACCGCATAACGGCGTCCTGCACATCACCCTCAATCGCCCCGAAAGCCGCAACGCCATGAACTTGCAGATGGTCGCCGAACTGCGTGCGGTACTGGCGGCGGTGCGTGACGACCGAGCCACCCGCGCGCTGGTGATCGGCGGTGCGGGCGGGCATTTCTGCGCCGGAGGCGACATCAAGGACATGGCCGACGCTCACGCTCAAGGCCCAAACGCCTATCGTGACATGAATCGCGCGTTCGGCGCGCTGCTGCAGGAGGTGCAACACGCGCCGCAAGTGGTGATCACGGTGCTGCAAGGTGCGGTGCTCGGCGGTGGTTTGGGTCTGGCCTGCGTCAGCGACGTCGCCTTGGCCGATCACCAGGCGCAATTCGGTCTGCCGGAAACCAGCCTCGGTCTGCTGCCGGCGCAAATCGCGCCGTTCGTGGTCCAGCGCATCGGCCTGACTCAGACTCGCCGCCTGGCTCTGACCGCCGCACGTTTCGATGGCACACACGCACGACGCATGGGATTGGTGCATTTTGTCGAGCATGACGCGCAGGCGTTGGCCGAGCGTCTCGATGAAATCCTGGCCCACGTGCTGTGCTGCGCGCCGGAGGCCAATGCGACGACCAAAAAGCTGTTGCTGGCGAGTGCCGGACAGCCACCGAATGCGTTGCTGGATGAAGCGGCCGATTGGTTCAGCGAGGCGGTGACCGGGGCCGAAGGTATTGAGGGAACCATGGCCTTCGTGCAGAAACGCAAACCGGGTTGGGCGCCTTAAAAGCTTCACGGGCAAGCCTGCGATGGAGCCATCACATTCACCGTAATGCAATGGGAACAACCGATGCCCGCTTTCAGCAAAATCCTGATCGCCAACCGCGGTGAAATCGCCTGCCGCATCCAGCGCACCGCCCAGGCCTTGGGCTATCGCACGGTCGCAATCTTCAGCGATGCCGACGCCGGTGCCCTGCATGTGCAAATGGCCGACGAAGCCGTGAACGTCGGTCCGGCCCCGGTGCAGCAGTCCTATCTGAATATCCCAGCCATTCTCGACGCCGCCCGGCGCACGGGCGCTGATGCAATCCATCCGGGCTACGGTTTCCTCTCGGAAAACGCCGGGTTCGCCCTCGCCTGCCAGGATGCCGGCATCACCTTCATCGGCCCCAGCCCCTACGCCATCGAACTGATGGGCAGCAAACGCCTGTCGAAACTCGCCATGATCGATGCCGGTGTGCCGTGCATCAAGGGTTATCAGGGCGAAGAACAGGACGACGCAACCCTGACCCGCGAAGCCGCACGTATCGGCTATCCGCTGATGATCAAGGCCAGTGCCGGCGGTGGCGGGCGTGGCATGCGTCTGGTGCACGAGGCCAATGATTTGCTCGAACAACTGCGCACCGCCCGCTCCGAAGCGCTGCACGGGTTTGGCAGTGACGAACTGATTCTCGAGCAAGCGCTGATCGACCCGCGTCACGTCGAAGTTCAACTGTTCGGCGACCAGCACGGCAACCTGATCTACCTTGGCGAGCGCGACTGTTCGATCCAGCGTCGCCATCAAAAAATCATCGAAGAGGCGCCCTGCCCGATAATGACCGCCGAGTTGCGTCAGGCCATGGGTGAAGCGGCGCTAAAGGCGGGGCGCGCAGTGAGTTACGTCGGCGCGGGCACTGTCGAGTTCCTGCTGGATGCGCGTGGGCAGTTTTACTTTCTGGAGATGAACACCCGACTCCAGGTGGAACACCCGGTGACCGAATTGATCACCGGCCTCGACCTGGTGGCCTGGCAGTTGCACGTCGCCGAAGGACTGCCTCTGCCCTTGCGACAGGAGCAGCTTCAGCTCAGCGGCCATGCCATCGAAGTCCGTTTGTACGCCGAAGATCCGGCACACGATTTTCTCCCACAAACCGGTCGCATCACCGCCTGGGAGCCTGCGTTGCAGCGCGGCGTGCGGATCGATCATGGCGTGATCGAAGGCCAGAATATCAGCCCGTTTTATGACCCGATGCTGGGCAAGATCATCGCGCGCGGCGCCACCCGCGAAGAAGCCCGGCGTCAGTTGCTGCGGGCGGTGCAGGACACCGTGCTGCTCGGTATGCAAAGCAATCAGCGCTTGCTCGCCAGCCTGCTCGAACACCCGCAGTTCATCCGTGGCGAGTTCAGTACCGGGTTCATCCAGGCTCACTTCGCCGAGCACCCCTGCCTGCATGCGCATGTACCAAGCGCCGAAGAACTGGCCATCGCTGCGGCGCTGTTCTATCAAGCCTCGGCGCAGGTTCATCACGCGCCACTGACCGGTTGGCGAAACAACGCCAGCGTACCGTTGCACTATCGAATCGGCGTTGAGGATCAGGATTGGTCAGTGGAATTGAACACTGTGCCGGGTGAGACGTATCGGATTCTAGTCGCCACAACGCCCTTTGAATTGAAGATCATCCAGTGCGACGGACGCTGGGCCAGCCTGGAAATCAACGGCATCCGGCGACGCCATGCGTATCGTCTCGAGGCAGGACAACTCTGGCTGTTCACCCGTCCCGGCAGTGTGCGCCTGGTGGACCGGACCCAGGCCTTGGTCAGCAGCCAGGTGAGTGTCAGCACCGGTACCCTCAAGGCTCCGATGGACGGGGCGATCGTCGACGTGCTGGTGACTGAGGGCAGCCGGGTCAGTAAAGGCCAGTTGTTGGTCGTGCTGGAGGCCATGAAAATGGAACATCCGCTCAAGTCGGGCATCGACGGCGTGCTCAAACGCTTGCAGGTCAGGGTTGGCGATCAGGTAAAAAATCGTCAGATTTTGTTGGAGGTTGAATAAGCCGCTAGGCGGATCCGCCGGGTTTAGCTACGCTCAGGCCCTATCAGGACGCGGATACCAGGAACCCTGCGATGCCTCACTGGCTGGTCATTGATCTCGAAGCCACCACCGATGAGGGTGGTTGGCCAGTAACAGAAATGGAAATCATCGAAATCGGCGCCACCCTGGTGGACCGCAAGGGGCGCGAACTGGATGCTTTCCAGCGTTTCGTCCGGCCGCTGCGTCGGCCCATGCTGACGCCGTTTTGCCGGCAACTGACCCACATCACCCAGGCCAACATCGACGCCGCGCAGCCTCTGAGCGAGGTATGGGCGTCGTTCGAGCACTGGCTCGGCCAGCATCACTCACGCCTCGAAGGCTGGGCCAGTTGGGGCGATTACGATCGCAAACAGTTGGTTCAGGAGTGGGAGCGCCTGCAACTCGACAGCGCCTTGAGCCGAGTGCCGCACATGAACCTCAAACAGCGCTTTGCCAAGGCTCGCCGGCTGGAACGCCCGCTGGGGCTCAACGGCGCGCTGCAACTGGCAGGGATGCAGTTCAGCGGCCAACAACATCGGGCACTGGAAGATGCACGCAATACCGCTCGATTACTGCCGCTGGTTCTTCCGTCTTAGAGAGGTGACGCCGCCATGGGCCTTGTGCATACTGGCCCGCCCTTTTTAGCCCTTTTCGAGGAATCGCCCATGTTTAAAGTCAACGAGTACTTCGACGGCACCGTCAAGTCGATCGCCTTTGGCACCGCTGAAGGTCCTGCGACCATCGGCGTCATGGCGCCGGGCGAATACGAATTCGGCACCAGCCAGCGTGAAATCATGCACGTGGTGTCCGGCGCCCTGACCGTCAAACTGCCGGACAGCAGCGACTGGAAAACCTTCGCCGCCGGCAGCCAGTTCAACGTGCCCGCCAACAGCAAGTTCCAACTGAAAGTGGCCGTCGACACCGCTTACCTGTGCGAATACCGCGGCTAAACCCCTGGGTTTTCACAGCGACAAAAAAATGCCCGCGTCCTTGGACACGGGCATTTTTATTCCAGGACAGTCACCGGCATACCGACTTCAAGCTGTCCATTACTGTCGTTGACCAGGTTCTGTCCAAACATCGCACCATCAGCCTCGGCACGGTATTTTTGCAACGTGGCCAGAGGTTCGCGATCCTCGCTACGTTCGCCGGTTTGCGGGTCAATGGTGGTCAGAATGCAGCGTGAACACGACTTGACCACGCGGAACTCGACATCGCCGATGCGGATACGCTTCCAGCCATCTTCGGCATACGCCTCGCTGCCCTCGATCACCAGGTTGGGCCGAAAGCGCAGCATTTCCAGCGGGCGGCCGACTTTTTGCGACACGTCCTCCAGTGAGGCCTGTCCGATCAGCAACAGCGGAAAGCCATCCGCGAAGGCCACCTGATCATCGTCCTTGCCGTAGCCGGCCTGAGTGGTCCGTGCGCGATCAAGAGGTACTTGTACCAGGCGAGTCGGTTTGCCAATGAACTCACTGACCCAGGCACCCGCCTCGTCACCGGCATCCGGCACACGCAACGTATCGCGCCAGATGGTCACGCCACGCAGTTGCGCGTCGCTGGCAGGCAAGACGATATCGATCGGTGAGCGGCCCGGCGCACTGAGGGTCAAGCCTCCGTCGGCATTCCACAACGCCGACAGCTGACTCATCTGCGCCACTGCACGTTGAGTCAGAAAGCGCCCGCTGGCCTCATCTACCAGCATCCAGCGTCGATCACCGTCCAGGCCCAGCTTGTCGAGGCTGACCTGCTGCAGGATCTCACCCTTGCCGGATTTCAACGGATAACGATAAAGCGCGCTCAGACGCAACATGGCCAGCTCCCTTGTGGGCAAAAAAAGCCACCCTATACGAGCTTGATCACCGAATCAAAGGCTGACGTCACGTCAGCCTCTGTGCGTGGTGTCAGGCAGGTACTTCATCAAGTATCAGACGCTGGCGCACCACATCGATGAGTTTGTCCGGCTGGAATTTGGAGAGGAAGTCGTCGCAGCCGACCTTCTTCACCATCGAGTCGTTGAAGCTGCCGGACAACGAGGTATGCAGAACCACATAAAGACCACGTAGACGCGGGTCGTTGCGGATTTCGGTGGTCAGGCGATAGCCGTCCATCTCCGGCATTTCCGCGTCGGTAAAAACCATCAGCAGTTTGTCGGTCATGTTCACACCGGTATCGGCCCAGGCCTTGAGCATGTTCAGTGCCTTCAAGCCATCGCTGGCGATGTGCATCTTCACGCCCAACTGACCCAAGGTGTCACGCAATTGCGACAGCGCCACGTTCGAGTCGTCCACCAGTAGCACTTCACGGCCACGGGCACGCTCAAGAACCGGATCGTCGAGTTTGTCGCGCGAGACCTTGGCGTTGTACGGGACGATTTCTGCAAGGACTTTTTCGACGTCGATGATTTCCACCAACTGATCGTCGACCTTGCTGATGGCCGTCAGGTAATGCTGACGACCGGCGCTGGCCGGCGGCGGCAGAATGGCTTCCCAGTTCATGTTGACGATACGGTCCACACCACCGACCAGGAACGCCTGCACCGAACGGTTGTACTCGGTGACGATGATCGTACTGGTCGGGCTTGGCACCAGCGGACGCATACCAATGGCCTGGGACAGATCGATCACCGGCAGCGTCTGGCCACGTAAATTAACCACACCGCAGACAAACGGATGACGCTGGGGCATCAGTGTCAGCTTCGGCAGTTGCAGCACTTCCTGCACTTTGAACACGTTGATCGCGAACAATTGTCGTCCGGCCAGCCGGAACATGAGAATTTCCAGGCGATTCTCACCCACCAATTGCGTGCGTTGGTCTACCGTGTCGAGAATGCCGGCCATCAATAACTCCTGGGCTTGTTCTGATGAATTCACTAAAGGGGGTTATCGGCTGTTTTTGCCGGACCTTGACCCCCCTGTAAAATGCCACGACCCAGCATTGATGTCACATTAACATCATGCTTTACTGGTCAGGTGATTTCATCTGCATCATCGCCTGCCGCGAGACCTCGTTTCGTTCGGTTGGTTCCCCCGTGTAAGGGATTCCCCTAGTCACAATCAGGCCCAACCTGATATTCGCAATATCCAATAGCCATTAATGTGACGCCATTCTCATTGCATGAACGGAGTCAGGCTTTTGTGTGCGATCGCAGGTAAGTGGCCATCCACCCTATCGAGTTCCCCTGTCTGCAGCCAGACAGGCCAGGGCGCGACCTCACGACGGCAAGGCAATGCGGGGACCCTGATCGTCCCCGTCGACACACACGACATCCCCTCATATGACATGACGTTGTGGAGATAAGCATGCCGAACGATCGTAAAGAGTGGGCTCAACGGCTCCCGGAGTTTCTCGTCGAAGCAGAGACACTGCTTGCGGATTCCACGACACTTGGACACTCAGCCCACGATCATTTGGACACTCGTTCCATGCTCACTTGGACACCTGATCCACGTCCACTTGGACAGGCAG
>NZ_JBTEYL010000032.1:0-50068 GCF_054330215.1 Pseudomonas sp. Ma2-10
AGCGTGCCCTCGGCCTTGGCCCGGCAAAGCGTCGACGCCCGAGTGAGCGCCCATACCGTCGAAATCCTGCATGGACACCGGCGAGTCGCCAGCCACCTGTTGCTCCCGCGGCGCGGCGCCTACAGCACCCAGAGCGAACACATGCCGGCCTCGCACAAGGCCCACCGCGACTGGACACCCCAGCGCCTGCTCGACTGGGGCGAGCGGATCGGCCCGCACGTCCGGCAGATCGTCGAACATCAACTGACCCACAAACCCCATCCGGAGATGGGCTACCGCTCCTGCTTGGGTCTGCTCTCGCTGGCCCGCCAGTATGGCAACGAGCGCCTGGAGGCGGCAGCCAGCCGCGCGGTGCAACTGCGTGCACTCAACAGCCGCACCGTGCGCAACCTGCTCAAGCAAGGGCTCGACCAGCAACCGCTGCCCAAGACCACCGCCGCCGCTCAACCCGCCCGCCACGAGAACGTGCGCGGTGCCGACTATTACACCCAAAAGGAGCTGTTCAATGATGACGCAACACACGCTTAATCAGTTGCACCACTTGCGCCTCAGCGGCATGGCCAAGGCGCTGGAAGAGCAGTGGACACTGCCGGCCAGCCACAGCTTGAGCTTCGATGAGCGGCTCGGCCTGCTGCTCGACCGCGAGCTGGCCTGGCGCGACAACAAACGTCTGGAGCGACTGCGTAAACAAGCCAAACTCAAATACGCCGGCGCCTGCCTGGAAGACCTCGACCGCCGCCAGGGCAGAGGCCTGGACGAACGCCAGCTCGCAACCCTGGCCAGCGGTGACTGGATCCGCCAACAGCACAACCTGTTGCTGACCGGCCCAACCGGCGTCGGCAAAACCTGGCTCGCCTGCGCTTTGGGTAACCAGGCCTGCCGCCAAGGCTACAGCACGCTATACCTGCGCACGCCACGCCTGCTGGAACAACTGCGCATCGCTCATGGCGACGGCAGCTTCGGCCGCACGCTGCAACAACTGGCCAAAGTCGACGTCCTGATTTTGGACGACTGGGCGCTGGCGCCGCTGGAAGAAAACGCCCGGCACGACTTGCTGGAAGTNGATCGCCCACGGCGACGGCAGCTTCGGCCGCACGCTGCAACAACTGGCCAAAGTCGACGTCCTGATTTTGGACGACTGGGCGCTGGCACCGCTGGAAGAAAACGCCCGGCACGACTTGCTGGAAGTGATCGACGACCGCGCCGGCTCGCGGTCGACGGTACTGACCAGCCAACTGCCGGTTGATCACTGGCACGGCTGGATCAACGACCCGACAGTGGCCGACGCCTTACTGGATCGACTGGTGCACAGCGCGTATCGAATCGTGATGAAGGGCGAGTCGCTGCGACGTAAAAAGACGGAAGAAGAAGCGGCATCGTGACCGATGCGGTTAGAATTTAGACCCCGCGCAATCGGGTGGAGAAACCGGTCACGTTGTTAGCGAAATGACCGGTCACGATGAGCGAAATACGCAACTTGATTTTTTTTGCCAGGCGCACTGCCGTTCAGCCGTGCGCCTGAAGAGACGGCCGGATACATCCGGGAGCTTTTGAAATCGCTTGAAGGCATTAGAGGTTCTCGGAACTAAAAGCGACCGAACCCACGCCCCTACATTGCCTGAAAGCAAGCGCCGAGCAACTTAATGTTACATCCCGTCTAGACTCCAACCACAAGTGCCGAAGGTCCCTGGAAGCACTTGCCCCCAACAGCACATCATTCCCATCAACCGACCTGAGTACACAAGACCATGTGTAAATCATGTGATTCAAACCCTGTTCAAAACGCGAGTGGTCGTCGTAGATTTCTTCAGTTTGCCGGACTAGGAGCAGGCGCTCTGCTACTTGCCGGTGCGCTACCCGCCAAATTCGTTCAGGCTGCCGAGAAAACCCCTGCTGCGCCAAAACCACAAAACTCCATCAGTCCTGACATGGCACTTCAAAGGCTTATGGAGGGAAATGAACGGTATGTTTCAGGCAACTCCAAGACACATGACTTCAAGTCAGAGCGGGAAGCCCTGGTCTCAGGCCAGAACCCGTTTGTGTCGGTACTCGGTTGCTCTGACTCCCGTATCGCGCCTGAGTATGCTTTTGACACTGCTCGAGGTGATCTTTTCGCCATACGCGTCGCGGGGAACTTCGTTACCGATGAGGGTTTGGCAAGCCTTGAATACGCTGTCGCGGTGCTCGGCGCACCACTGATCCTGGTATTGGGGCATGAGAGCTGCGGCGCCATCAGTGCAGGTATAAAGGCAGTAAAAGATCACACTGTTTTCCCTGGTCACATCCCAAAACTGACTGACGCACTTAAACCTTCCATCGAGAAAGTGCTCAACAACCCCGGAAGCCTTATCGACAACGCTACAACGCAGAATGTCAAAGACTCGGTTAACCGTCTTAAAAATGCCTCACCACTGCTGACTGATGCGCTCAGTAAGGGCACGTTGAAGATCGTGGGTGGCGTCTATCGCCTCGCTAGCGGCAAAGTAGACTTGATAGCCTGACTCAGTAGCGCTGCACCGATGCCGAGATCCAGCTGTGAAGAGCCCAGCTCAACAGTGCCGGAGGCCGAGGCGGCACCGGCGGCCCGCCTCGGGTCAATCAGCAGAGGTCAGTACGACAACCCTATTCTCACCATGGGCGCGTCACTGCGGGAGGTCGTTGGCGAGTGCATGCGGTCGCCAATCGTGTCGCCGTACTTGATCCACTACAAGCCGAAGTCGCGGCGACGGGAACAGATCGACGCCAAGGATCACTGGACGCCGGTGACGCCGGACTACCTGGCCAAGGAGTTCAGCAAGGCAAGGGATGCGGCGCACGCCTACGACCATGTGCCGGTCGGCGAGTGCCCCACTTTTCACGAGATCCGCGCTTTAGGGGCATGGCTGTACGAGCAACAGAAATTCCCGCAGGAGTACATCCAGGCATTGATGGGGCATGCGGACGAGAAGATGGCGAAGCACTATCAGGAGGGGCACGACGAAAAGAAAATCGAGTCCCTGGAGGTGGGTGCCGAGTTGGCGTTTTGCGTGGGGGTTTTGCAAAAGTTTTGCAAATCGCAGAAAGCAAAAAAGGGTCACCGTTTCCGGTGACCCTTCTAGACCGCCCAGCAGAGCGGATTTTGTTTGGTAGGCGCGATTGGACTCGAACCAACGACCCCCACCATGTCAATGTCTGCTTGAGCAAGCTGCAAGCCTTGGTGCTCAAGGGTTTCACAGAACGCCCATTCACATTATGAGGCGTCAAAAATGGCCACTTTCCGCTTACTTCCGTCTGGCAACTGGAATGCTCAGGTACGGATAAAGGGTAAATCTCCCCAGTCGAAAACTTTCAGCACCAAAGCTGAAGCAGAGTCATGGGCGTACCAGCTCGAAGCCGTGACGATGGATCGCAAGCACCACACCATTTATACGTTGGGCATGACGTACTGCGAAACGATGCTCAAGGGAAAAGGCAGCTACGACCACGCACTGAAGATCGTGGAGCATCTGGGTAAGCACTTCACCCAGCCAATCAATGAAATCACCCCGCAGATGATCAACGACTTCAAGATCATGCGATTGAAGAAGGTGAAGCCGTCAACGTGTAGGACGCAGCTTGCTTTTATGTCCCGCTTCTATCGATTTGCTAAACGCGGATTGCTGATCGACATTCACAACCCTGTGAGTGATATCGCACTACCAAAGCCAGACCGGTCTTCTGACAAGGTGATTAGTGCAAGTGAGCTTGAGCGGTTACTGGCGAAGCTGTCACCCATCATGAAACCCATTGTCGAACTGGCATATGAGACTGCCATGCGGCGCTCTGAAATCCTGAAGCTGACCAAAGACTGCCTGCACCTCAAAGAGCGGATTGCCGATGTGATTGATGGGAAGAACGGCACACGATCAGTTCCCCTCACCCACCGAGCCGTTGAAATTCTTGAACTCGCCCAACTGTGGGCCACTGTGGAACGTCACCCACTCGGCATGATCTTCACTGTGACTCCCCACGCCGTTTCTCAGGCTGTGCGTCTGGCGCGTGTAAAGGCTGGACTTGATAGCAGCGTCAGGCTGCACCAGCTCAGGCACACCAGAATCACCAACGTAGCGAAAAAGGGATTCAACAACGCACAGATCATGATCGTCTCGGGCCACAGGGATACTCGATCCGTAGCTCGATACTCCCACCTGAATGTCAGGGATGTGTTGCACCTGATCGACTGATCAAACGAACGGGCAGCCAGCCTCGATTAACAGAAGGGTTGGCGGCCTCGAAAACTCGTCAGAAACCAACGGTAAACCCGAGCATAATCTGCTCTGGGTTCGTCATATTCTTAGAACAAACTTCCGTCCGGCCCAATGTTTACGGGGCAGATCGACGGTCTGAACTAAGCAAACGCTTTTCTCTCTCGCTGAAAAGAAGTTTTTCAAACTTGGCAATCGTAAATGTCAATACCTAGGGGTTGCTTTTTTAAAGGATTCGTGTAGAATCTGCCTCCTGCCTCAGTGGGCAGAACAGACAAATTAGAAGCCTCTACGCGACCATGGTGTGAACAAATCGCCCAGAAATCGCAGGAGGTTTTTTAACGCCTGAATTTTGGTTGACCACCACCGACGGTCAATGCAAACCATGAGAAATGCCATGATCATTGCAAAAGCAAGCAAAACAAACCACGAGGTCGCCGACATCCAATAGCTGAATTCAATACTACTTTGTAGAAAGAATACTGCCGATGATGCCGACCAATGTGTCGGTATTTTTTTTGCCAAAAAATCAACATACGGAGGTACATATGAACATCGATTCTACCTAACTCGCCTGCACTGCACAGCGCCATGCATTAGCAAGTTGCCGCGACAAAAATATACAGGCACAACCAAATAGAGGTGAAAGCCAACCCCAAAAAAAGCCACAAGGAGAAATATAAAATGCCGAACTACATCGTTATAGACAAAGAATCAAATCTGATCATAAAAATTATTTGCTCAAGCGTCAAACCGAGACTTATCGCCAAGTACCGAGCAATACGGGTGTCCGATGCCATTTTGGCTAAATATGATAAACGGGCCGGACTGCGATCCCGAAACGGTACTTTGGTCGACGCCGGAGAGTTAGCGAGCGTGAGCCCTGCGTTTTTTGAACTGCTACAAGTTCGCAGCTAACGCCACTGTTTACTGACGCAAATCCATGTAAAAGAGCCGACCCCTACCTACCCTATGGACTGGGCATTTTTACATGGGTTTCAGCCAGCATATACGGGGGTGTAATTGCCTATATTAGGCAAAGCACACCCTCTTCGGCACCACGCTCACAAAAACCAATTGATCAGGCAATTACCCCGAGGTGATGGCCCACACAGACAAACAATACAAGAGGACCATTTATGATTTTCAAAGCAATTCAGGACTTCAATATCAGTACCCGCCGTATCGGTGACTTTTGCGTCAACATTGACACTAGTGAAATTATCGAGAAATACGTTACATCGGAGTTCATTGCTCCGACAGACCCAGTCAAAGAACCCAAACCAAAGGCAGCATGGAAGGCTCCAAAATACTCCCTTGGCCCTGAACAAATCCAAGACGCACTGCGCCTCCTAACTGCTGCAAACGACTCCCAGGACGCACCACAAAAAGTTGCAAGTAACGTGGCGCCGCTGAAGCGAGTCACACGCCCACCAAAGGTAATGGCTAACCCAATCCACCATCTGATCGTGCTTGCCGATGTGCATCCTGAGCACGACCTGTACGACTTACCACCACAGGACTGGGTGGAGGGTTATGTCATGGGAGCCTGCTATGTCGTCGCCAAGGCAAGCAAAGGTAAACTGAACGTGAGCCCTGCCCATGTGTACGCCGCTGTCAAAATGCCAGACATTAGCACTACGACTGTAAGGAATCTCACCGGCCTAGGCAAGTCTCAAGTTGCCTTGATTGCACAGTGTGCCCGTCTTGCTCTGGATGGAATGATGATGCATCTAGAACGCAATCCGCAGGTACGTGACGCGCTGCAAGCTGAGGTCGAGTGCATCGACGCTTGCACCAGTGCTTACATACATTCCCAGCAGGCTCGTACTGCCTAACGCTGAGCACTTCAACGAATTCAGAGATAGTCCGGGACTATATAGAGACGGAACGTCTCGGCGGTAGCTCAGTCGGCGGAGCCGAAGACTTAGCACAGTTGAAATGGGTCAGGGGCTACTGATGAACGAAGTGAAGCCCCCAAGAAAATAAGGATACTATTTTAACTTCGTTCAAGGCTTAGCACGATCAATGGAAAATCACGCCACGAAAAAGCCTAGGCTGATGAACGAATCAATAATCCATCAGCACCCAAGGCATGGCCAAAGCATGCCCCACAGTTAATTTATACCCAACCTTAACCTTAACATCTAAACATTAACCAATTTTGGTCGTCGAATCCGTGGTCGAGGTGGATATAGAAAGCTTTTTATTTCAGTAATCCACTGAGGACATTCTTCAACGACCGCTAACTCTGCATATTGCAGTGCAAATTTTATTTTAAATCCGCTAATATCAAATAGTTTTTCAAGAACTTCTTTATCAGAGTCTCGCAAATTCAGAGCCAACCCCGACGGAAGAGTGGCATCCATTACTTTAAACTCTTCCGAAAAACTCTCAAAGTCAAGCTCATACAGCTCATCTTTCTTGAAAAAATTCAAAGTATCCAAAAAAGCTTTCGCATCAAGAGTATCTTCAATTTCTGTAGGAGGAAAAAAAGTAGAGCTTGTAGTTTGCACAAGTGTAGTTTTCTTTTCAGATGAAGAGTTCAATAACCGGCGAATCCTTAGATTCTCTATTCCATCTGTGCATTCAAATTTCTCAAAATCTTTGTCTGTATCAAGCAAAAATAATACCCGACCATTAATATCATCCCTGTTGCCCTCTAGGGCCATTACAATATAGTTGAACATTTTTTTAACATTTTTTGCTGCACCAACAGGCAAAATGTATGGTCGCTTATCGTCAGCAGAAAAGTAATGTTCTAAATAAATTTTATCTGACGACCCTTCACAAATAATCCAACGATAATCAGCCCCGGTAACAGAAGCAATTATGGATTGAACCAAATCATTCATACCCTTGAGCTCTATATTAGAAGGGAGCATACCCTTCGTTTTTTCTTTCAGTAATTTTATATCATCCCTGAAGCAACGAAGATCAATCAGCGGGATAGCTCGACTCAGATCAGATTTTGACACATAGACGGCTACTCCGTTCGAGACAATTGGCATAAAACCATACCAATGCGTAGTTATTATTGTCTGTACATTTGCTTCAGCTATTTCACGAAGTTTCTCGAACTGCTCGAAGCAAGAAGATACGTGCAAAGATAACTCTGGCTCATCAATACCTAAAATGACTTGCTGAGGACCTGTTTGCTCTGCCCTCAGCAAGAAACCTCTAGCAACATCGATTAACGCCTTCCTCTTTTCACCAGAACTCAAATGATTGACAGGGGTAGAATTACCTCCATCGATCTTCGTCAATATTTTCGAGTCAAAAAAAGCTTCAATCACCTTCTCGGTAAAATGAGAGTGATTAAATAAAGTTTGCTTTTTTGAAGGTTTTTTGTACTCATAACCATCTAGAACAACAGCAATTTCATTGAGGAACGCCGTTAAGTCCCGATTGATATCATTGATAGTTTTTGTGTTAATAAAGGTTCTAACAATACTATCCAGCTTTCGCCCCAATAACGCCTGAATGGTACGACCTTCAATTTTTGTATAGGACTGAAAGTCAATTTCAGAAGGCAGATACACGTAATTATAGGCTTCCTGTACGAGCTGCAAAATTGAATCACCAGCAGGCTTACCAACCAGCGTGATGAATTTATCCCCCCAAAAATCTTCGTGCGTTTCAAAAATAGAAAAATAAGTCTCAGATGGAGAACCAACTCCTCGCTTTAACAGACCTACTGGAAACAAATAATGAGACGACGAATCATAACCCTCCAATATCAAATGATCACGATGCTCACAAAACTGCACTGCGATTTTCTTATTGGCGGAGTTAAAGTTTTGACTTTTAGCACCCCAAACCTGCTCGCTAGCAGCTTCAAGCGCGAGATCGTGCTTGAAGCTTGCAGGTACGCGCCCCTTCTCAAATAGAAAAACGGGACATATGAACGGCTCCCGAGTATCAAAACCATTACTAACAATATGATTATAATTCCACTCCGAACCGTTAAAAAAAGAATTCAACGCTTCCAATATTGAACTTTTACCAGCTCCATTTTCACCCACAATAGCACTGAACAGTTTTCCTTTAGATAAAGGTATGTAATTGATATTTTGATATGTTTTGAAATTACGAATAAATAGACCAACGATCATTTACACTCTTCCCTAAAGCTCAACTGATATCGCACACGCTACGCTATTTCGCCAATAATGGCACACTGGCATTGCAAAAACGATCAACAATTCCATAGTTTCGAACTGGAAGCAATACGGAGCAACTTTAGAAATGTTGGAAAAACGCCACCCCCCAAGCCACATATATTTATCATTTCAAAGAACGCTCGTTCTGCGAATTGACAATCAGCAGTTTCAGCCTGACAATAAAGGCATCAGTCAGCACACCAAGGACCAAGAAATGAAAGTAGTCGCCTACATTCGAGTCTCCACGAAGGGCCAAGGTGATAGTGGTCTGGGCTTGGATGCACAACGCGACTACATCAATCGTGCTGCTGATCAGAATGGCTGGCAGATCGTTGGCGAGTTCGTAGACGTGGTATCGGGCAAGCTGGCTATCGAGGATCGTCCTGAAGGTGCAAAGGCACTGGCTCTGTGCAAAGAGCAGAAAGCACAACTGGTAGTCGCCAAGCTTGATCGACTCTCACGCTCCGTTCACCACATTGCACGGCTTATGGAGCAGACAGAATTCAAAGTCGCCACCATGCCGCAAGCGAAGACGTTTGAACTCCACCTATTCGCAGCACTGGCCCAACAAGAACGCGAGTTCATTGCAAGCCGTACCCGTGAGGCTCTGGCCTCCTTGCAACGTCGCGCTGATGATGGTGATGCAGTTGCAGTACAGAAGATCAACAACCGTTCTCAGGCGCTTGCTAAAGGCCGTGCTGTCGCTGACATCACAGCCGCCAATGACCAGCGAATGAAGAACGTGAACGCGCATCAAGCAGCCATCCAACCACACCTGCTGGCGTGCTTGTACAACAAACTGAATACCTTCCAGTCAGTAGCCGATTGCCTCAACACCAAAGGCTTGCGTACCGCTCGTGGTAGCGAGTTCACACCAACAGCAGTACGTCGACTGATGCTCGCATTCAACGTCTCGTTCTGAGGCTGTGGAAACCTCAGAGCGCCATTGTTATTTTGTATTTCCGCAGCTTTCTGGTGACCCAATCCGTGTTGTGCTAAGTGCATAGGACAGGCCGACCGTTTTCAGAATGCCCCCACAGTCCAGACGTTTCTAGGATGGACCCACCCCCCTCTTCACGAAAAGTGCTCATAAAAAATTGGGGCGATTGGGTTTTCGTGGAAAAACGGCTTGGTCACTTCTGATTGATCTCTAGCTCAAGCAAAAGCGTTTCAGTGGCAACGACGAACTTCTCTAGCGGGTGTGCTCGGCAGTAGTTCGTAATCCAAAGAAGCCGCCCTTCGGCGTCTGTCCCGTTGAAATATTTGACGCCAGTCTGACCACTCAAACTGCTGGCGTATCCAGAGACCCACACCATGTACTCTTCCTGAATATCCTTATTGTATCCAGCGAACTTCCCACAACTTGCGGCTCCGTAACCGTAAACCTGCCCTTGAGCCGAGGCACTATCACATCCCACAATCCCAACCAATGCAACCGCTGCCGCTATCCCCGCTATCTTCATGATGATTCCCTTATCGCGTGGTCCAGCAATCCTAGCTCCGAGCCTAGCAATGCTTATTTACCGCTCATCTCGATGGTGGCAAAGTGACCATAACTCAAACAATGCAAGGAGCAAAATAGTTGAAAGTCATTCTGTATCTCTGGATGTGTACCAACACCTTCGTACCCGGTCAGACTGATAGCACTGGCTGCATGACGCCGATGATTGACCAGAAGGTTTACGAGTCGGTGGAGTCTTGTACTTATGAGGCAATCCAGCGCCAAGCTGTAGCGGGATTCACTACGATGAAGCAACCCCCAACACCGCAAGGAAAGATGCTGAACTCTATGGACTTTCGGTGCGTAGAGTGGGATGGAGAGTCCGCAAAAATTCACCCAGAAAATACATTCCAATCCGACTGGGCGAAGAGTGGAATACGGCTAATCCGGCAATAGCATTGAGTCGGCTCGATACGAATGCCGAAAGCATCACCGCTGCAATTGAGAGACTGCGTCAAAATCATCAATAGCTAAAAACCAGATAGCGAGACGTGAAAAGCCCCGCCGAAGCGGGGCTTTGCATCACACCAAGACTTTCAAGACTATTACTGCCTCCACTCCGTTGGCCGCTGCTCTCCTGGCATTACCAACGCCTCATAATTCGTAATACCCGCAGCGCGTGCGGCGGCTGCCACGGTCACTTTCGTATAACTGACCGCGTTGTCGATTGTGCTGCCGGGTTTAAACCATGCGGTCCACAAGGTCGTGAGCTTGTGCTTTGCGTAGTTTCGCCCCCTGAGAAACTCGTTAAACTTAGCTCTCGCGGCATGGCTCACGTTGCCATTCAAGTCAACCGTTACGGTTACATAAATAGCCATGATTACTCACCCCGCGATTGGTTGGATTGGGAGACAACAGACGCAGCAAGGGCTTTCGTTTCCTCACTGTATTTGTCGCTTTGGAGAACCTTGCCCGCAACCGCTTCCATTTCAGCACTTGTCTGCTTTGTGGAGTGGGTTTGAGCTAACGCCGAAGCGGCGAGGCGTTTAGCAATCGCGGATGCGTTCGAGTTACTGAGGGTTTCGGAGGCCAATTTGGCCACCTTGGATGACGTCTTCTTACTATTGATGGTCATGCGGTGGTACTCCCAATTTAGGTTTTGTGTCAGCCCCAATGGAGTACCGACCAGCAGAGAGCTGTTGACGATCCCGTCAATGTTTGGCTCAATGCAGTCCCCCTAGGGCTAACGTAATCGCTACTGTTTAGCTTTGGTTGGTGCGGGTGGTTGTGAATCGGTCTCGACAACTTCAATCACAACCATTCGCAGACTTTCCTAAGTACCTAATTCTAGGTCAGCAGCTAACGGAAAAACCCTATATGTAGGGGTTTTGCTCCGTTGAGATACAGGATATTGCGTTTCGCGTGACAATTGCAACGTACTACCTGTGGATAAACCAGTGCGTAAATGGATCAGAAAATTGGAACTACCCTGCAAGCCCCGTGCCGACTGACCTAGAACGTTTAAAGTTTTTTTTCAGAAGGCGTGTGATCGCCGTACTGGTACACCATTTTCCCCGCCTCCTTGTCACCCTCCCGCCGGTATAAATCACTCAGCGTCCAACGCAACCGCTCATGCTCAACCTTGAGCGTGCCCAGCTCCCTACACGCCTGACGGTACATCGATATCAGCCCGGATAACTCTTTGTGTGCGCTCCGAAGATTCCGGCGAGTCAGCTCAAGCTCCGAGCACAGCAAGTCGCATTGATGCTTCAGCAGCTCTTCATGTGAGGGCAAGCCAAGCTCAAACCCCGCATCATCGATTAGGTCGTCTTTCATTTGGGTAGCGCCATATACTGTACGCACATACAGTACAGTTTGAAAAACGGTCGCTCAAGAGGGAGAAGACAGGTGGTGAAAAAGACAGGGAGATAGAGGAAGGATTGCGCATGAGAAGCGGCTGATTTGGTCGTTCACATTGTCCAGTGTGAACGAAGCCTATATTTTGTGAACGTTCTGAAGAAATCCAAGACAACAAAAAAGGGCCCACCTTTCGGTGAGCCCTTCTAGACCGCCCAGCAGAGCGGATTTTGTTTGGTAGGCGCGATTGGACTCGAACCAACGACCCCCACCATGTCAAGGTGGTGCTCTAACCAACTGAGCTACGTGCCTGCTGTGAGGCGGCATTCTACGGAATTCCGAAGGGGTGTCAATACCTTTTTCGAGCTAACCCTATGAATATGCAAAATATTTAATTTTGCGGCTGCAAAGAAGATTTTGCGGTGGCTGGCGGTCGATTTTTATCTCGGGTAGGATCGACGCACTCGTAAAATATATTAAACAGAGGCTACAGGATGGCAAACACTCCCTACCCGCAATCCTATTACGCCGCATCGACCAATGCGGCTCCGCCGCGCCCGGCTTTGCAGGATGACGTAGAGACTGATGTCTGTGTGATCGGTGCCGGTTACACCGGCCTGTCCTCTGCCCTGTTTCTGCTGGAAAACGGTTTCCGGGTCACGGTGCTAGAAGCGGCGAAGGTAGGTTTTGGTGCGTCGGGGCGTAACGGTGGCCAGATCGTTAACAGTTACAGCCGCGACATCGATGTGATCGAGCGAAGTGTCGGTCCCAGGCAGGCTCAGTTGCTGGGGCAGATGGCGTTCGAAGGTGGGCGGATCATTCGTGAACGGGTAGCCAAATATAATATCCAGTGCGACTTGAAGGACGGAGGCGTATTCGCCGCCATTACCGCCAAGCAGATGGGACATCTGGAATCCCAGAAGCGTCTGTGGGAGCGGTTCGGTCACACGCAGCTTGAATTGATGGATCAGCGTCGCATCCGTGAAGTGGTCGCTTGCGAGCAGTACATCGGCGGCATGCTCGACATGAGCGGCGGGCACATTCATCCGCTGAACCTGGTGTTGGGCGAAGCGGCAGCTGTCGAGTCGCTGGGCGGCACCATTTATGAGCAATCGCCGGCGGTGCGCATCGAGCGCGGCGCGAGTCCGGTGGTGCATACGCCGCAGGGCAAGGTCAGGGCCAAGTTCATCATCGTTGCGGGCAATGCGTACCTCGGTAATCTGGTGCCGGAACTGGCCGCCAAATCGATGCCCTGCGGGACTCAGGTGATCACCACCGAACCCCTGGGCGACGCATTGGCCAAGAGCCTGTTGCCACAGGACTACTGCGTCGAAGACTGCAACTACCTGCTCGACTACTACCGTTTGACCGGCGACAAGCGCCTGGTCTTCGGCGGTGGCGTGGTGTATGGCGCGCGGGATCCGGCGAACATCGAGGCGATTATTCGGCCGAAGATGCTCAAGGCGTTCCCGCAGCTCAAGGACGTGAAGATCGATTACGCCTGGACCGGCAATTTTTTGCTGACCTTGTCGCGACTTCCTCAGGTCGGACGCCTGGGTGACAACATCTACTATTCCCAGGGTTGCAGCGGCCATGGCGTGACCTACACGCATTTGGCGGGCAAGGTGCTGGCCGAAGCATTACGTGGCCAGGCTGAGCGGTTTGATGCGTTTGCGGATTTGCCGCACTACCCGTTCCCTGGTGGACAACTGCTGCGGACACCGTTCGCCGCGTTAGGTGCCTGGTATTACGGGCTGCGGGATAAGTTCGGGTATTAAGCGACACCGCAATCCCCTGTGTGCGAGCCTGCTCCCACAGCGGATTGGTGCTTAGAGTCGATCCCGTGCGATGCCGCTGCGAATGCGCAGGATATCGGCAAGCACGGCGAGAGCGATTTCCGCTGGCGTCTTGCTGCCCAGGTTCAGCCCGACAGGCGCATGTATCCGCGCCAGCTCTACCTCGCCCAAACCACCTATCCGGCGCAACCGTTCAAAGCGCTTTTGCGACGTCTGCATCGACCCCATCACCCCGATGTAAAACGCCTCGGTGCGCACCGCTTCCATCATCGCCAGATCGTCGATGCGCGGATCGTGGGTCAACGCCACTACGGCGGTGTCACTGTGGCAGCCGCCGTCGGCGATGAACACCGAAGGCAGTTGACGACGAATCTCAACGTTTTCCAGCACCACGCCTTCCAGCACTTCGTCACGCGGATCACACAGAACCACCTCGAAGCCCAAGCCGACCGCGAACTCCGCGCAGGCCTGAGCGACGCTGGAATAACCCGCCAGCAGCAAGCGCTGAGCCGCGCCGATCCGCACGCGAACCCGGTCGATCTCGCGCTCGATGCGCGCGCCCTGCTCGCGGTCGGCGAACAGACTGCGCGCACCGCTGGCCAGATCGACTTCGCGGATCAGCCGACGCTGACCCAACAGCGCCGACTCCAATTCACGCAGATGCGCCTGAACCTCGCAATCGGATTCAAGCTTCTCGACCAGCACATCAAGCACGCCACCACAGGGCAGGCTTATTCGCGAACGCGGATCATCGCCTTCGCCGTAACGGACAACGCAGACTGGATCAACGAACACACTCTCGGCGACGCGCTCGAGAAAGTCTTCCTCGACGCAGCCTCCGGACAGCGAGCCAATCCATTGACCGTCCATATTCACCGCCAACAGCGAGCCCGGCGCGCGCGGCGCCGAACCGTAAGTGGCGAGCACCGTACACAGCCACAGACGCTGGCCGGCCGTCGACCATTCCAGCGCCCGGCGCACGACTTGCAGATCGAGATGCTGCATGTCAGTGCGCCTTGTGCTCGAGCGGCGGTGCATCAGCGCGTAATTTTTGCACGTCGCTCACCGCCAGATCACCCGACTGCCCGCCCCAACCCTGACGCAGATAGTTCAGCAGATCCGTGAGTTGTTCGTGGCTGAGCTTCTCGGCAAACGCCGGCATCGGCTGCATGTGTTCGAACCCGGTAAACTTCTGTTCGCCGATCCCGTCGTCGATCACTCGCACCAGGTTGCGCGGGTCTTCCAGGCGCAACGTGGTGTTGCCGCGCATGGCCACCGCAATGTGTGGTTTGCCTTCACCACCGACCGCGTGGCAACCGGCGCAGACGTTCAGGTAATCCTGACGACCACGCTGGGCACTGGCGCTCAACCTATCCAACGGCACGTCAGTCAGCACCTTCGCCGCCGGTGGCTGATCGCCGAGCAGGTAGGTCGCCATCGCCGCCAGGTCCGGGTCGCTGAGGCCTTGGGTGCTGTTGTGGAACACCGGGAACATCTCGTTGAACATCGTGCCTTGGGCGCTCATGCCGTGCTTGAGGAACGAGCTCAGGTCCTGTTGATTCCAGCCGCGCGCGGCCAGGTCATTGGCCAGCAGACTTGGCGCCAGATAGCCATTGAGTACGCCACCCGTCAGGCGCTTATCCTGCTGCATCGCGCCCGGCAAGCCGCGCGGCGTGTGGCATTCGCCGCAGTGACCGAGCACGTCGACCATGTACTGGCCGCGCTTGAAGGCTTCGCTTTTACCTTCCGTGGACGACAGTTTCATGTCCTTGCCGTAGAGCATGTTCCAACCCATCAAGCCCAGACGCACGTTGAACGGAAAGCTCAAGCTGGTGACGGGCGCGGCACGTTCAATTGGCTCGATGGTTTTCAGGTACGCATGAATCGCGTCGGAGTCTTCACGCGGCATCAAGTGATACGAGGTGTACGGCATCGCCGGGTACAGGTTTGCGCCATCGCGACGCTTGCCTTCGGTGAGCGCGGCAAAGAACTCGTCATCGTTGTAGAGGCCGATGCCATGCTTTTTGCTTGGGGTGATGTTGGTGCCGTAGATCGTGCCGAACGGCGAAACGATCGGCAGACCGCCCGCATACGGCGCGCCACCCGGTGCAGTGTGGCAGGCCATGCAATCGGCAGCGCGGGCGAGGTATTCGCCGCGTTTGACCTGATCGTCCGCGTGCGCCAGCAACACCGGCGCGGCCAGACCAACCGCCAACGCCAGGCGGGAAAGTAGATGCTTCATGCTTAACCCTCCTTGACCAGGCCGAGATCGGTCAGCACGTTTCGCGTCGCGCTGTAATAACGTACGTAACCGGTGCAGCGACAGATGTGGTGACCGAGACTGTCCTCGATGACTTTTTCCAGCTGGCTTTTGACGATGGGCTGACGCTGCAGCTTCTCGACCAGCACCGTCGCGGCGTTGACGAAACCCGGCGCGCAGTAGCTGCACTGAAAGGCGAACTCATCGACAAAGCGCTGCTGGATCGGGTTCAGCTCAGTGACTTTGCCCTCCTCGTCACGTTTCGCGTGGCCTTCGATGGTCCGCACTTTTTTGCCTTCGAAGTAATGCGCGCCGGTGATGCAGGTGCGCACTTCTTCGCTGGTGCCATCCGGGTTATCGACGATCACCACGCAGGCATGGCAGATGCCCTGACCGCAGCCCAGACGTGAGCCAGTGAGGTTTTTGTATTCGTGCAGGTAATCGATCATCGGCAGGTCATCAGGGATTTCCACCGGGCCAACGGATTCACCGTTGAGGGTCAGTTGAAGCGGGCGGTTAGCCATTGAGGGCCTCCTTGATGCGGGCAGAAGTGATAGGCAGGTCGCGAACTCGTTTACCGATGGCGTGCGCCACGGCGTTACCGATGGCACCAACCACCGGGATCATCACCACTTCGGCAATGCCCTTCGAAGGGTCACTCGGCGACAGCGGCGGCAGGATTTCAGCCGTCTGCGTCCAGACCGCTACGTGGCGCGCCATCGGCAAGCGGTAACGGTTGAAATTCCAGTCACCCTCCCCCGGGCCACCCTCGTACAGCGGCATCTCTTCCATCAACGCATGGCCGATACCCATGGCGATGCCGCCTTCGAGCTGACCTCGCACCAGTTCTTCCACCAGCACCCGACCGCACTCGACCCACGAGTGATGGTTAAGCACCTGAACTTCGGCCGAACCTTTGTTCACTTTCAGTTCCACCAGCGTTGCGACCGGGCTGTAGTAAGTCACCGCCGCGTTGTTCAACTGAGTATCGGGGTAATGCACATTCTGACGATCCAGCAGGTGGAAACCGGCGCTGGTCATCTGCGCCAGTTTCGCCTTCGGTGCGCCATCGCCGTACTTCACCGCGAGGCCATCGAGCGGCAGGCGCTCGCGGACGCCGTCGATGCTGAACTCGGCCTCGGCCCAGCTCCAGCGGTTGAAACCGTGCACGGTGGCGCCGGTCACCAGGCCTTTATCATGTGCGTGTTTCGCCAGTTGCTCGAAGCTCAACGGCTGCATGCCGTTGGCCGTGAGTTTGCCGTTGACCCAGTGCGCGTCTTCGCGGCGAACCACATACGGGTTGGCCTGGCCGCCGTAAGGGCCTTGGCCCCAGATCTGCAACGCCGCCGGCCATAAGCCGTGGTTGAACAGCACGCGGGACGCTTCACGGGTGGCGTGGCTGAAGTAGTACGCCGAATTGGTCGCCGACGAGGCTGACGCAATTTTGCCGACCCAGCGCGGGTTACGCAGAAAACCGTCTTGTTCAGCTTGGCTCATGATGTATGGATTGCCGCCGGTGATCAGCTGCAACTCCTGCCAGTCGGTCTCGCCGGTGTTCACTTCAGTGGCCGGAATGCCGATGAAATCAGCAACCACCAGCGCCTGAGACGTGGACATGCCAGTGCCGATTTCGATGCCGATGTGGCGCAGAGTCACGTGCCCTTCGGCGGTGAATTCGATGCTCGCCATCGGCGCTTCGGAACCAGTACCGAAGTCTTTCTGGCAGATGGCGAAACCGACGCCGTACCAGTTGTCCGGGTCGGCGGCTTCACGCTGTTGCTTGATCGCGTCGCGGTTTTTCCAGACCTCGTGAACTGCCGCCTTGTCGAGTATCTCGTGCAAGCGCAATGCACCGGCCGGGATCGCGCCCTGGGTGTTTTTCATACCCGAGAGCATGGCGTTCTTCTTGCGCAGGTCGATGGCGTCGATGCCGAGACGACCGGCGATTTCGTCGACCATCATCTCGGTGGAAGCCATGCTTTGCAGCGTCCCGTAACCGCGCATCGACCCGGCTTCTACGGCACGAGAATGGTACGCGGTGACCTGCAAATCGTTCTGCGGCATGTAGTAGATCGATTGCGCCGCGGTGGCGCCAACCGCTGCCACTGATGGGCTGTAGTTAACTCGTCCGCCGCCGTCGACGGTCATTTCGGCACGGAAAATCTTGAAGCTGTGATCGGTCTTGTCCACCGCCAGTTGGTAGCGGATATCGAACGGGTGACGTTTGATGCCGCTCTGGAATTGCTCATAGCGGTCGTTAGCCAGACGCACCGGAACACCAGCGCCGTATAACGCCGCGAGGGCTGCGTAGTAGACGAAAATGTTGTGGTCTTTAGAACCGTAACCCACGGTGTAACCGGGGTGCATGTTCAGGTTGTCCAGGCCGAACCGCGACGGCGCGATCATCTTGGCGGTCTCGGTCGCCGCTTCCAGTGGACACTGGGTCGCCACCACAAAATGCAGTGTTTTGGTCGCCGGATCGTACCAGCCGTTGCCGTTGTCCGGCTCCATCGCGGCCGGTTCGATTGACGGGGTTTTGTAGCGCTCGTCGAACACCAGCCAGTTGTCTGGCGGTGAGTCGATCTGCTGCTTCATGCGATCGGCGTAGAACAGCCCGCGCTCAGTCAGGTTGCCGTGCAGGTCCGGTTGCGAATTCCATACCGGACGACGGTTTTTCAGCATCGGAAACAGGATCGAATCTTTGAGGCTGGCGAACTCATCTTCGTCTGCCGAGGTCGCACCGCCGACGCGCACGTAGCGGAAGCTGCCGTAAGGATCGGCTTCGTAGTAAGGAACCTGGGCGCCGTAACGAATCGCTTTGTCGTTGAATTTGAGTTTGGCCTTGGCCTGGCGGAAGCGTTCGAAATCGTTCCAGATCAGAATCGCGACCGGGTGACCGATAAACATCGGCACCTTGCCTTCGGGCAGCAGCGGATCCGGCGCGTGCTCCTCCGGGAAGACGATGCCGTCCTTTTCCAGATCGGCGGCGGTGACGATGCGGTCCGGCTGCAAGTCAGCGCCGAGCCACGACAGGTCAACACCTGCGTAGATGCGGTCGGCCTTGGTGATCTTCAGCAACATGGCGTGGCCTTGCTGCTCGGGCCAGCCCGGCATGTCCTTGGCACGGATGTCGCGGGCAAAGACTTTGCCGCCGCAGACCTTCGACAAGGCATCGTTACGCGAACGCGCCTTGCCGTTGTTGCCGAGCCATTGCTCGGACGGCACGGTTACGCTGTTTTCCATCAAGGCAGCCAGCGCCTGACTGCTGAGCGGTGTCAGCGTGACGCTCACGCCCGCTACCAGCCCACCCTGAAGAAACGAACGCCGGGATATATCACGGTTGGACATGGATCATCCTCTGGGCGGTTATGGGCTCGCCCTTTTGGTTATGTACTGGAAATCTAGAGTATTGCAGAAACCCTTTTTGACGATGCGAAGGGCTGTGTTGACAGTTTAAAGCTGACCTAGTGGTTAACTTTATAGGTTTCTGCGCTTGTCGCAAACAACCAGTTACAAAAATCTGACCGAAGAATCAAATCACAGCGGCGTTGCGCCGCAGAGGATGACCGTGCCCGGGAACGATCCTGCTAGCTCCCGGGCACTGATTTCAGAAGTCGACAGTCGCCGACAGGAGGTAAGTCCGCGGGGTCGAGAGCGTCAGCCCCGGCGCGCTGTCATCCGAGGCACCGGCCGAACTCCAGTAGCGCTTATCCGCCACGTTTTCGATATTGCCGCGCAGGGTGATGGTCTTTTCGTCGACCCTGAACGCATAACGCGCACCCACGTCAAAACGCTCCCACGAGTCGATTTGCTTGTTATTGGACTGATCCAGAAACTGCGAGCTGGAGTAGATGCCGCGACTGGTCAGCGTCAGGCCCTGAACGGTCGGCACGTCCCACTCGGCGCCCAGATTGACGTTGTATTTAGGCGTCGCAGGTGCGCGGTTGCCGTCGAAGGTGCCGTTGGTGGTATTCGTCAACTCGCTATCGATATACATGACGCCACCGAGCAGACGGAAGCCCTGAATCGGCTCACCGAACACGCTCACTTCCACTCCATCGTTTTGACGCTTGCCGTTCGGACCAAATACCCGCGTGGTCGCGTTGGTCTCATACGCCGGTTGCTTGATCCGGAATACCGCCGCGGTCACCGCGAACGCACCCGCGTCATACTTGGCGCCGACCTCGATCTGGCGACTGATGAACGGCGGGAATATCTCGTCCTCATTCACCGAGGTCGACGGCGCGATCTTGCCCTGGCTCAAGCCTTCCATGTAGTTGGCGTACAGCGACAGCTTATCGGTGGCTTTGAACAGGATGCCGCCCGACGGCGAAACCTTTTCTTCGTCATAAGCGGTGTCGCCTTTGACATCATTCGACCAGTCGTCGACTTTCACGCGCTGCCAGCGGGCGCCGAGGGTCAGCAGCAACCGGTCATCGAAGAAACCCAGGGTGTCGGACAACGCCACACCACTGAAGCGGTTTTCGGTATAGACCTTTGAATCGAGTCGCGTGGGTCGGCCGGGGGTGGGCGTTTCCACCGGGTCGTAAAGGTTGCTCGGGACCCCGGCATAACGTGCACCACCGTTTTCGAAATCCATGTAGAAGTAGCTCGCCGCCAGATTGACCTCATGGCTCACGGGGCCGGTATGAAACCAGTTGCGCACACCCGCCGTGGCCGTCCGGACATTTTCGTCGCGGGTGAAGTCACGGGGCAGAACGCGGAAATCGCCAGCATCGTTGGTGACCGCAACGGCATGACGCAGGAAGTCATGATTGCTTTTGCGCGCGCCAACACCGCCGTACAGCATGACCGAATCGCTGACATCGAATTCGCCGCTCACCGTGCCGAACGTATCGTTGGTACTCGCTTTGCTCCAGGGTTGCGCGTAGTTGTGGCGAACATCATTTGCATGCGGAACCTGCGCGTTGGTGCCAACCTGCACGCGCTCCTGCGGGGCGTCGGTATCGCGCTCGGTGCGCCCGATGTCCGCCGAAAGCCGTAGGCGTTCACCCCGAAAATCCAGGCCCAGTATGGCCATTTCGCGGTCGATACGCTGGTGGTCCCATTCGGTATCGCCGGACTGCTTCACGCCGTTGAAACGAATGCCGAACTTGTTGTCTTCGCCGAAACGCCGCCCCACATCCACGGCACCGCCGACCTGACTGTCGGAGGCATAGCTGCCGGTGAACGAGGTGATGGGCGAGTCGGTCGCGCGCTTGGGCACGACGTTGATGCCACCACCCACACTGCCCCGTGGCGAGATGCCATTGATTAGCTGGCTCGGGCCTTTGAGGATGTCGACGCGGTCGGCCATTTCCATGTCGATCGTGTAGGTCGGCAGCACGCCGTAGAGACCGTTGTAGGAAACATCGCTATTGAACAGGCTGAGCCCGCGAATGGTGAACTGCTCATATCGCCCACCCGCCGGGTTGGTGACGCGAACCGAGGGATCGCTGGCGACCAGGTCGCCCAAAGTGCGAGCTTGCAGGTTCTCAATGGCTTCGCTGGTGTAGGTGGTGATGCTGAACGGCGTGTCCATGAAGTCGTTGGAGCCGAGCAAGCCTTGCGAACCGCGACGCGCTATTTGACCGCCGGCATACACGGGATCATCCGCGCCGCTGGTGGCGCCGAGAATCGAAGTCGGGGCCAGTTGCAGGCTGCTGCCGTCCGGCGCCGGGGTCAGGATGTAAGCCTGCTTACCCACCGGTTGCAGTTGCAGACCGGAACCCTGCAATAACCGGGCAAAGCCCTCCCCCACCGCGAACTCACCGAACAGACCGGCGCTGCTGCGACCGCTTACCAGCGCCGGGTCAACCGATAGATTGACCCCGGCCAGACCGGCAAAACGGGTCAGCGCATCGCTCAGGCTACCGGCCGGCACCTGATAACTGCGCCGGGCACTGTCTTCAGCCCAACTGGCGGGAATAAACAACGGACTGGCGCTCAGGCTGACCAACAGGCTCAGGCGCAACAACGGACGCAAACTGAAAGGCGTGACTACAGGCATTGAAGAAGCTCTCTTGATTCGTTCACATGCCTTGAATGACCAGCGAGACGAAAAAAGGGGACAGGCTTCACACACTATTTTTGCGCGACATCAACGTGACCCAATAACGGGTTCGAGAATGCACCTCCAGCGGCAGGCTGGCTGCCAGCAGTGCCAGCACGCGGTCGGTGTCTTCGAGGCGGAAACTGCCAGTGACTCGCAACGCTTCCAGCGCGGGCTCCCAACGCAGCACGCCCGGACGGTAAGTGCTGAGTTCGCGCAGGAAATCACCCAATGGCTGATCGTTGGCCATCAGCACACCCTCACGCCAACCTGGAGCCAGCGCGTCGAAAAGACTGATCGCGCTGGCGCCCGAGGCTTGAAGGTTGGTCTGCTGGCCCCTGCGCAAGATCAACGACGGCCCCTGCAAGGGCTGCAATTGCACAGCACCGTTGTAGACCGAAACCCGGTAACCGTTCGTTTCTTGACGAACACAGACCTCGCTTTGACTGACGAGAATCTGACCGAACCGGGTCTGAACTGTCAGCGGTGCTGCGCCCCGCACCTTCAGCGACATTTCGCCTTCGATAAGTTTCAGTCGACGGCTCTGCAAATCGACATCAACGGCGCTGGCTGTATTGAGCTGCAAGGAACTGCCATCGGCGAGCTGCACTTTTTCGCGCTCGCCAGTGGCGGTGTGCAGGTCGGCCCGCCAGACCTCCAGCGGCAACTGTCGACTGATCAGCCACGCTGCCGGCACCAACGCCACCGCACCCAAGGCACGCTTGAGCACCACTCGCCGCCCTGGCTCGGGGCGATCCAGACTTTTGAGCGCCAACGTGGACGGCAGATCGGCAAAACGCTGACGCAAGGCTTGAGCCTTTTGCCAGGCATGCTCGTGACTGGCGCTGCTATCGCGCCAGCGTTGCAGATTCGCCCGATCCTGCTCGTTGGCATGACCAGACTCCAGCAAGGCGAGCCACTGCGCCGCAGCACGCACGACCTGACGGGCATCGTGTGTCAGGCTGCTCACAGGTCTACCAACAGGCAATGCTCGTATGCTTGCGCCATGTAGCGTTTGACCGTGCGCTCTGAAACCTTCAATCGCTCGGCAATTTGCTGATACGTGAGGCCTTCGAGCTGACTCCAGAGAAAGGCGCGACGCACCACCCCCGGCAATCCATCGAGCAGTTCATCCAGGGCTTGCAGGGTTTCCAGCAGCAGCCAGCGCGTCTCGGGCGATGGCGCGCACTCTTCGGGCATCGACGCCAGCGCTGCGAGATAGGCTTGCTCGAGGGTACGACGCTGGTAGAAATTGCTCAGCAGGCGCTTGCCCACGGTTAGTAAATAGGCACGGGGTTCTTGCAGGTCGGCAATCCGCTGGGAACTGGCGAGTAATCGCAGAAACGTATCCTGGCTCAGGTCCGCCGCATCACAGCCGTTGCTCATTCGCCTTCTCAACCAACTTTCCAGCCAGCCACGGTGATCGCGGTACAGGTCGTGGAAGGTTTGCTGCTTCGGCATCGCTGCATCACTCATCTCAAGAAGCCCTGTGCCTAGGAATTATCATAAATGAGAGTGATTCTAATTAATGTCGGCGCGATGAAGGAAGTCCTTTATGCGTCGGCTGAGCAGCAAGGGTGGATTGGCAGGACGCCAGCAGCGGAAAAACCAAATTTCAGACACAAAAAACCCCGGTCTTTCGACCAGGGTCTTTGCTATCGACTCAAAGTAGCCAGCGGCTTTCTTTGTAGCTTCAAGGCGTTCAGCGGGCCTTGAAGCAGATATGGCGCAGCGGACGGGACTCGAACCCGCGACCCCCGGCGTGACAGGCCGGTATTCTAACCGACTGAACTACCGCTGCGTATCGCTTTGGACTTGCGTCCAAGTAACTCGTCTGATTGGAAGCTTCGAGGCTTTCAATCTCGAACCAGAATAAATCCTGACTCGGAAAATATGGCGCAGCGGACGGGACTCGAACCCGCGACCCCCGGCGTGACAGGCCGGTATTCTAACCGACTGAACTACCGCTGCGCGTCGGTGGAGGCTTTTAAAAGCTTCCATCTTGCTTTCGCAAGACTCTCGGAAGTGGTGGGTGATGACGGGATCGAACCGCCGACATTCTGCTTGTAAGGCAGACGCTCTCCCAGCTGAGCTAATCACCCGTTTGCATCTCCGAGGCCGCGAAATTTACGCAGGTACCGAAGCTAAGTCAATACCCCGCTTGAAGTTTTTCTGAAAAAGACAAAATCATGTCATTTTCTGCAGCGCTGCCCACGGCCGCCTGCAACCTCAAGCCGCCGCTGTCACGGCCCCTGCTCGAATTACTCGCTGTAAATCATCTTCTTGGTCATGCCGCCATCGACCACGAACTCCTGGCCCGTGACAAAACCGGCGTTCTTCGACAACAGCCAGGCGACCATCGCCGCCACGTCCTCGACCGTCCCTACCCTGCCCGCCGGATGCTGGGCATGATCGGCATCGGTCAGAGGTTCGGCACGACGTACGGAGGGATCTCGCGCATCGATCCAGCCGGGACTGACCGCATTGACGCGGACTTCCGGCCCGAGGCTGATCGCCAAGGCATGAGTCAGGGCCAGCAGGCCGCCCTTGCTCGCCGCATAAGCCTCGGTGTCGGGTTCCGACTGCCCGGCGCGGGTCGAGGCCAGGTTAACGATCGCGCCGCTGTGAGCACGCAGGTAAGGCGCACAGTGCTTGGCCAACAGCATCGGCCCACTGAGATTCACCGCCAGCACCCGATTCCAGTACGCCAGATCAAGGCTTTCAAGGGGGATGTTGTGCGGATCGGCAATCGCCGCGTTGCACACCAGCGCATCCAGGCGCCCGAACTGCCCCAGCACTTCGGCGACGCCCAATGCCACCTGCCCTTCGCTCGAGACGTCCATGGCGATGAACCAGGCGTTGTCGCCAAGCACCTTCGCCACTTTCGAACCGCGTACTCGATCAAGATCAGTCAGCACCACCTGCCAGCCTTCGCTGATCAGCCAGGCCGAAATCCCCAGACCAATGCCTCGCGCGGCACCCGTGACCAGTGCAACCCGGCCGTTGGTGCCAGTGCTTGGCGTGAACAACTCGATCACAAGGCAGCCAACCCACGTGCCAGGTCGGCTTGCAGGTCGGCCACGTCTTCCAGACCGACCGCGATGCGGATCAGGCTGTCACGAATGCCCGCTGCTTCACGCTCTTGTGGCGCCAGACGGCCGTGAGAGGTGGTGCTTGGGTGCGTAATAGTGGTCTTGGTGTCGCCGAGGTTGGCGGTGATGGAAATCAGACGGGTCGCGTCGATAAAGCGCCAGGCGCCCTCTTTGCCGCCCTTGACCTCGAAACTCACGACCGCCCCAAATCCTTTCTGCTGACGCAGGGCCAACTCATGCTGCGGGTGACTTTTGAGACCCGCGTAGTGGACTTTCTCGATACCGTCCTGCTGCTCCAGCCATTCGGCCAGTTGCTGGGCATTGGCACAGTGAGCCTTCATACGTAGGCTCAAGGTTTCCAGGCCCTTGAGGAAAATCCAGGCGTTGAACGGGCTCAGGGTCGGCCCGGCAGTCCGCAGGAAACCGACAACTTCTTTCATCTGTTCGCTGCGACCGGCCACAACACCGCCCATGCAACGGCCTTGGCCATCGATGAACTTGGTCGCCGAATGCACGACGATGTCCGCCCCCATCTTCAGCGGCTGCTGCAATGCCGGGGTGCAAAAACAGTTGTCGACCACCAGCATCGCGCCTTTGGCGTGCGCGACTTTCGACAACTGGGCGATGTCCACCAGCTCGGCCAGAGGATTAGATGGCGATTCGACGAATAGCAGTTTGGTATTGGCCTTGATCGCCGCATCCCAACCGGACAAGTCAGCCAGAGGCACGTAATCGACTTCGATACCGAAGCGCTTGAAATACTTCTCGAACAGACTGATGGTAGAGCCGAACACGCTGCGCGACACCAGTACGTGATCGCCGGCGCTGCACAGGCTCATCACCACCGCCATGATCGCGGCCATGCCGGTCGCTGTGGCCACCGCTTGCTCGGCGCTTTCCAGCGCGGCAATGCGCTCTTCGAACGCACGCACGGTCGGGTTGGTGTAGCGCGAATAAACATTGCCCGGCACTTCACCGGCAAAGCGTGCGGCCGCGTCGGCGGCGGTACGGAATACGTAGCTGGAAGTGAAGAACATCGGATCACCGTGTTCGCCTTCCGGCGTACGGTGCTGACCGGCGCGTACGGCCAGGGTATCGAACGCTACGCCTTCGAGGTCGCTGTCCAGCCGACCGGCATCCCAATCCTGACTCATGCTGTCACTCCTTGCCCCGTTTTCTTTAAATAAGAATTCTTTTAGTCGATACAAAACCGGCCCCAAGGGGCCGGTAGTTACTCAGTTGTTATACAGATCAATGATCGCACTGACTGCCTGCGTCTTGACCTTGGAGGAATCGTTACGTGCCTGCTCGATCTTGTTCAGATAAGCCTCGTCGACGTCGCCAGTGACGTACTGGCCGTCGAACACCGCGCAATCGAATTTCTCGATCTTGATCTTGCCGCCACCGACCGCTTCGATCAAGTCAGGCAAGTCCTGATAGATCAGCCAGTCGGCGCCGATCAGATCAGCCACATCCTGGGTCGAACGGTTGTGCGCGATCAACTCGTGAGCGCTCGGCATGTCGATGCCGTAAACGTTCGGGTAACGAACAGCCGGTGCCGCGGAGCAGAAGTAGACGTTCTTGGCGCCGGCTTCGCGGGCCATCTGGATGATCTGCTTGCAGGTGGTGCCGCGGACGATGGAGTCGTCCACCAGCATCACGTTCTTGCCGCGGAATTCCAGCTCGATAGCGTTGAGCTTCTGGCGTACGGATTTTTTCCGTGCAGCCTGGCCTGGCATGATGAAGGTCCGGCCGATGTAGCGGTTCTTCACGAATCCTTCACGGAACTTGACGCCCAAGTGGTTCGCCAACTCCAGGGCCGCGGTGCGGCTGGTGTCCGGAATCGGGATGACCACGTCGATATCGTGATCCGGACGCTCGCGCAGAATCTTCTCAGCGAGTTTCTCACCCATGCGCAGGCGTGCCTTATAAACCGAAACGCCGTCGATGATCGAGTCCGGACGCGCCAGATAGACGTGTTCGAAGATACACGGGGTCAAGGACGGGTTGATCGCACACTGGCGGGTGTGCAGCTTGCCGTCTTCAGTGATGTAGACCGCTTCGCCCGGAGCCAGGTCGCGAATCAGGGTGAATCCGAGTACGTCCAGGGAAACGCTTTCGGAAGCGATCATGTACTCGACGCCTTCGTCGGTGTGACGCTGACCGAAGACGATCGGACGGATGCCGTGCGGGTCGCGAAAACCGACGATGCCGTAACCGGTTACCATCGCCACAACCGCGTAACCACCGACGCAACGGTTATGCACGTCAGTAACAGCGGCGAACACGTCCTCTTCGGTTGGCTGCAACTTGCCGCGCTGGGCCAGTTCGTGAGCGAACACGTTGAGCAGCACTTCCGAATCGGAGTTGGTGTTGACGTGGCGCAGGTCAGATTCGTAAATCTCCTTGGCCAACTGTTCAACGTTGGTCAGGTTACCGTTGTGCGCCAGGGTGATGCCGTAAGGCGAGTTGACGTAAAACGGTTGGGCTTCGGCTGAAGTCGAACTGCCCGCGGTCGGGTAACGCACATGGCCAATACCCATGTGGCCGACCAGGCGCTGCATGTGACGTTGGTGGAACACGTCACGCACCAGGCCATTGTCCTTGCGCAGGAATAACCGGCCATCATGGCTGGTCACGATACCGGCAGCGTCCTGGCCGCGGTGCTGGAGGACGGTTAGCGCGTCATACAGCGCCTGATTGACGTTCGACTTACCGACGATACCGACGATGCCACACATGCGACGCAACCCCTACTTAATGGATCTGAACTGAACACAACTCACTGAGGCGTTTTGGCCATCGGCAAGAGGTGCTCCTTGAACGGTATCTCAGCGGGTACGCTGATACCGCTGGCAAGCCACTGACTGCTCCACCCGAGAATCAGGTTTTTGGACCAATCTGCAACCAATAGAAATTTTGGCACGAGCTGTGACTCTTGCCACCACCCGTCCTGCTGTACCGGGCCCAGACTCAACAGCCCGACCGCCACGACCACCAGCAACACGCCACGCGCGGCGCCGAAGGCCATGCCGAGAAATCGATCAGTCCCGGATAGCCCGGTGACGCGAACCAATTCGCCGATAAGATAATTGATCATTGCGCCTACGATTAACGTGGCGACAAACATGATGGCACAGCCTGTGATCACACGGGCCGACGGCGTTTGGATGTATCCGGCGAGGTACTCGGACAATGAACCACCGAACATCCAGGCGACGACTCCTGCGATGATCCAGGTCACCAGCGACAGTGCTTCTTTGACGAAGCCGCGGCTCAGACTGATCAATGCGGAGATGGCGACGATTGCAACGATCGCCCAGTCAACCCAGGTAAATGGCACAGTGCAGCCTACAGACGGATAAGGCGGCGCATTTTAGCAGAGCCCATGCTTATCGGTAAGCTGCGATTGTCAGTGCATTTCAAATCGAGGCGATAGTTTTAGCCTTATCGAAACCGCACCCGCACGTGTAGCGGCTGGCGAAGCCTGCGTTCGGCTGCACAGCAGCCGTAAAATCAGGCAATTCGGTCTCGGCTGCTTCGCAGAGCCGACTGACGATTCGTTAGCCACGCTCAGGCTGGAAACGCAGCACAAAACCCTTGAGGTTCTGCTGGCGGCTCAACAAGTCACGCAGACGATCAGCTTCTGCCCGCTCGATCAGCGGCCCAACAAACACCCGATTTTTGCCGTCGACACTACGAATGTAGGCGTTGTAGCCCTGACTGCGCAGAGATTTCTGCAGGCTTTCTGCACCTGCACGGCTCGACAGGCTGGCCAGTTGCACCGACCAACTGACCGACAGGCCATTGGCATCGACGCGGCTTTGAGTCGTGTCCGGCTTGCCCGGTGCAGCCGTGATCGGTTGGGTAGGCGCTGTCGCAGGCTTGGCGACCGGAACAGGAGCCGCCGGTTTGGCGGCCGAGGCACTTGGGGCAATCGGCGTGGACGATGCTTCTTGCTGAGCGATTTCATCATCACTCGGCACAGGCTCTTGAGGCAGCGTTTGCGGCTCAGGCACCACCACCGGCTCGACCTGAACTTGCGGCACCGCAGGCGCTTGCGGTGCAGCCGGGGCTTCAACCGTCACTTGACGCTGCTCATCCTCACGGGAAAACAGCATCGGCAGGAAAATCACCGCCAGCGCTACCAGAACCAGAGCGCCAACCATGCGCTGTTTGTATGCCTTATCCAGCAATGCCATTTGCCGCTTCCTCCGTGGAGCGCCGGGCCAACCATTCAAGGGCCTCGGCAACACAATAAAATGATCCAAACAACAGAATCTCGTCGTCGCTCGTCGCCAGCGCGCACTGCCCTTCCAGGGCGGCGGCCACGCTGTCATAGGACGTTACCAAGGCGCCAAGGCTCTGCAACGCCGCATGCAAATCGGCAACCGGGCGTGCTCGCAGTGAGTCCAGCGGCGCGACGGCCCAATGCTGGACACTAGCATTCAATTCACCGACAACACCATCCAGATCCTTGTCTGCCAGCAATCCGAACACCGCAAGACGCTTGCCGGCCGGTGGACGACTGGCCAGACGGCGAGCCAGATACTCTGCGGCGTGGGGGTTATGCCCCACATCCAGCAACAGGTTCAGGCGTTTGCCCTGCCAGTCAAACTGACGACGATCGAGGCGACCGACCACCCGAGTGGCTTTCAGCGCAGTAATAATGCGTGCATCCACCCAAGGCAACCCGAGCAACAGGTAAGCCTGCAACGCCAATGCGGCGTTCTCCATCGGCAGATCGAGCAATGGCAGATCATGCAGCTCGACCACTCGCCCCTGAGCGTCAAGCCCGCGCCATTGCCAGTTGTGATCGGTGATGCCGAGGTCGAAATCGCGCCCTCGCAGGATAAACGGGCAATTGAGCTCGCGCGCTTTATCCAGCAGGGGTTGTGGAGGATTCAGGTCACCACAGAGCGCGGGCGCGCCCTGACGGAAAATGCCGGCCTTTTCGAACGCTACGGATTCACGGCTATCACCCAGATAATCCGCGTGATCGACACCGATGCTGGTGACCAGCGCAATATCGGCATCGACCACATTGACGGTGTCCAGACGCCCGCCCAGCCCGACTTCCAGCACCACTGCATCGAGACTGGCGTGTTGAAACAGCCAGAACGCCGCAAGGGTGCCCATTTCGAAGTACGTCAGGGATATGTCGCCACGACCCGCCTCGACCGCAGCAAAGGCTTCGCACAGCTCGACGTCAGTGGCTTCGACGCCATTGACCTGCACCCGCTCGTTGTAACGCAGCAGGTGCGGAGAATTGTAGACACCGACGCTCAGGCCTTGCGCGCGCAGCAACGAAGCCACGAATGCGCAAGTAGAACCTTTGCCATTGGTGCCGGTGACCGTGATCACCCGAGGCGCCGGCTTGCCCAGCCCCATGCGGGACGCTACCTGTTGCGAGCGCTCCAGGCCCATGTCGATGGCCGAAGGGTGCAACTGCTCAAGGTAGGCGAGCCACTCACCAAGGGTACGTTCGATCATATGTTGGCGGGGACCGGTGGAACCACGATTGGCTCGACTGGTGCGGCGACGAATTCCGGCGTCGGCAGGCCCATCATTTGTGCCAGCAGATTGCCCAGGCGCGGACGCAGTTCCTGGCGGTGAATGATCATGTCGATCGCACCGTGTTCCAGCAAAAACTCGCTGCGCTGGAAGCCTTCTGGCAGTTTTTCACGCACGGTCTGCTCGATCACGCGAGGGCCAGCGAAGCCGATCAGGGCTTTCGGCTCGCCGACAATCACGTCGCCGAGCATCGCCAGACTGGCGGAAACACCGCCGTAGACCGGGTCGGTCAGTACAGAGATGAACGGAATGCCATCTTCACGCAGACGCGCCAGCACCGCGGAGGTCTTGGCCATTTGCATCAGAGAGATCAGCGCTTCCTGCATCCGCGCACCACCAGAAGCGGCGAAGCAGATCATCGGGCAGCGGTTTTCCAGCGCGTAGTTGGCGGCGCGAACAAAACGCTCACCCACGATGGCGCCCATCGACCCCCCCATGAAGGAGAATTCGAAGGCCGAAACCACTACCGGCATGCCCAACAGGGTGCCGCTCATGGAAATCAGCGCGTCTTTTTCGCCGGTCTGCTTCTGCGCAGCGGTCAGGCGATCCTTATACTTCTTGCCGTCGCGGAACTTCAGACGGTCAACCGGCTCCAGGTCCGCACCCAGTTCGGCACGGCCTTCAGCGTCGAGGAAGATGTCGATACGGGCGCGAGCGCCGATACGCATGTGGTGGTTGCACTTGGGGCAAACGTCCAGGGTTTTTTCCAGCTCCGGACGATACAGCACAGCCTCGCAAGACGGGCATTTGTGCCACAGACCTTCAGGCACCGAGCTCTTCTTGACCTCGGAACGCATGATCGAAGGGATCAGTTTGTCTACTAACCAGTTGCTCATGCTTTCTTTCTCCAGTACCGGCGGCCCGAACGCTCTGGTTCGCAGCCCCGCGTATGCCCTTGAGCTAAATTCATGTGTGTGGCGATGATCGATGGATTGCCGGATCAGCTAAACGTGACCTGCGTACACCCCAAAAACCCTCAGCCATGCCTGTGGACGGCGGCAGTGTGCCAGCCGTCACATCAGCTATTGCGTACCGCTTTAATGAATGCCTGAATTTTTGCGTGATCCTTGATGCCCTTGCTCGCCTCCACCCCACCGCTGACGTCCACGGCATAAGGCCGAACCCTTGCAATCGCCTCGGCGACGTTGTCCGGCGTCAAGCCACCCGCCAGAATGATCGGTTTGCTCAAGCCTTGTGGTATCAGAGACCAGTCAAACGCTTCACCGGTTCCGCCGGGTATGCCTTCAACGTAGGCGTCGAGCAGGATACCGCTGGCGCCTGGAAACGCCTCGCATGCAGCCGCGATATCGTCACCGGCCTTGACCCGCAGCGCCTTGATGTACGGACGGTGCCAGCCCTCGCATTCGGCCACGGTTTCGTCGCCGTGGAACTGCAACAGGTCAAGCGGCACGGCGTCGAGGATTTCCCCCAACTCGCAGCGGCTGGCGTTGACGAACAAGCCCACGGTGGTCACGAACGGCGGCAACGCCTCGATGATCGAACGCGCCTGCAGAAACGTCACGGCCCGAGGGCTTTTGGCGTAGAACACAAATCCGATCGCATCAGCCCCGGCCTCAACCGCCGCCAACGCATCTTCTAAGCGGGTAACCCCACAAATCTTGCTGCGAACGGCCGACATGTCGATAGAACCCCAAGGTAAACCCGAGAAAGTCCCGGATGGTAACAAAAGCGTTCGAGGGCGTCAGCCGTCAAGTTCCGAGAAGCCGGTCAGGAAGTGCGGCCCGATGTAACGCTCGGGCAATTCGAACTCGTCACGGTACTCGACCTGTACCAGGTACAGGCCGTACGGATGCGCCGTCACCCCACCGGAACGGCGAATGCGGCTCTCCAGCACTTCTTTCATCCACTCCACCGGGCGCTCGCCGGCACCGATGGTCATCAGCACGCCAGCAATGTTGCGCACCATGTGGTGCAGGAAGGCGCTGGCGCGGATGTCCAGCACGATCATCTTGCCGTGGCGCGTGACGCGCAGGTGATGCAGCTCCTTGATCGGCGACTTGGCCTGACACTGGCCGGCACGGAAAGCGCTGAAGTCGTGGGTTCCAACCAGGTACTGCGCCGCCTCGGCCATGCGCTCGACGTCCAGCGGACGGTGGTTCCAGGTGATTTCTTCGTTCAGGTGCGCCGGGCGTATCTGATCGTTGTAGATCACGTAGCGATACCGCCGGGCAATGGCCTTGAACCGCGCATGAAAATGCGCCGGCATGACCTTGGCCCAACTGACACTGACGTCGTGAGGCAAGTTGATATTGGCGCCCATGACCCAGGCTTTCATCGACCGCTCGACCTGAGTATCGAAATGCACCACCTGACCGCACGCATGCACACCGGCATCCGTACGCCCGGCGCAGAGCAGCGACACGGGTGAATCGGCGACTTTGGACAAGGCCTTTTCGAGCGTTTCCTGCACGGTGAGTACACCGCAAGCCTGGCGCTGCCAGCCGCGATAGCGCGAGCCTTTGTATTCAACGCCTAACGCGATCCGGAAAAAGCCGTCGGCCACCATTTCGGCGACCGGATTATCTATATTTGCCAAGGAGTGACAGCCTGCTGATGTACGCAAAGGCGGGCATTATAAGGCCGCCGGACCGGGACGCCAGTGGCGCGTGTTGTTTGTGCCCTGCCGGGGCGGGTTGACTGCCGTCGACTGAAACAAAAACGGCAGCCTCAATGGGCTGCCGTTTTGTTTACACCTGAGCGATCAATCAAGCCAGACGAGAAAGCATTTCCTTGGCTTCGCTCTTCTGACCGTCGTCACCCTCGGTCACCACCTCATTGAGGATGTCCCGGGCGCCATCGGCGTCGCCCATGTCGATGTAGGCCTGGGCCAGATCGAGTTTGGTCGCGACTTCATCGGTGCCGGAAAGAAAATCGAATTCCGGCTCGTCAGCTGCGGAGGCCATGGCGTCTTCCGCCGTAAAGCTCGGCTGGCCAAGACTCGGGGACAGACGATCCAGTTCGGCGTTGACGTCATCCAGCTCGGATGCAAACGCGTCCGGAGCCTCTGGCGCGTCCATTTCGTCAGCCAGCGACAGGTCGAAATCGGCTGGCAGCTCCAGATCGTCCAGCGCAACCTCGGGAACAGCCGGCGCGTCGGCGACAGGCAAGTCCAGGTCCTTGACGCCTTCATCCAGGCTCAACAGGAAGTCGTCTTCGGCCAGGGTCGCCGGCGAGGCATCCCCACCCAGATCCATATCCAGGTCGAAGTCCGACAGGTCATCGAGGTTTTCCTTGATGTCGGTCTGCTGCTGCAACACCGACTCGAAGCTCAAGTCGTCGTCCAGCGGGAATTCGTCCAGCTCAGCCACGGACACTGACTCTGCTTCTGGTTCTGGTGCAACCACTGCCGGAGCGGCGGATTCCAGATCTTCCAAGTTCAAATCGAAGGCACTGTCTAAGTCATCAGACGCTGCTGGCGCCGGCGTTTCAGGCTCGTCCAGCAGCAGATCCTGGACGTATTGCGCGTCCAGTTCAGCAGCGATCGCTGCGGCTGCGATACCACCGGCTGCGGCAATGACCATGGCCGGGAAGCGGCTCTTGAGTTTTTCGACTTGAGCAAAGTTGTCACCGTTGGCCACCAGTTGGCGTTCCTGGGCAACGAATGCATCGCGGTCGCCTTGCTGACCATAGACTTCCATCAGCTTGAGGCGCAGATCACTGCGTTGCGGCGCTTGCTTGATCCCATCTTCCAGCAAGGCAGCCGCCTGATTCAGTCGACCGGCAGTGATGTGCGACTGCGCCTTGCTCAATACGTCGTCATCGTGCTCGCCAGCAGGTGAAACCAATGGAGCAGCGATCGGCGGCGTGACCACAACCGGAGCAATCACCGGAGCCGGAGCGGGTGCAGGCGCCGGGGTTGGCGCGGTAGCGAGCTTCACGCTCGGCGGCGGCACTTCCAGGTCTTCGAAGATGCTTTTTGGCAGGTCGAGTTCAGCGGAGAACGCCTGTTCCTCGGACAAGTCACGGGCCATGCGCAAATGCTTCTCGGCTTCTTGCTGGGCTTTGCGGCGACGCGCCAGCAACAGCAGCAGGAACAGCACCACCACGGCGCCGCCACCTGCCAGACCCAGCAGCCACGGATTAGTCAGCAGTTCTTTGAATTGCTGATCGTCGGATGCTGCTGGCGTCGGCTCGACAGGCTGCTCGACTGGCGCCGCAGTGGCCTCAGGCGCAGGACTGGCCGCCAGTTCGGCTGACATTGCCGGAGCGGTCGCACCGGGTGCCGGCGCACCCGTCGCACCTTCAGCCTGCAACTTGGCCAGTTGGTTGTTCTTCAGTTCGATCAGACGTTGCAGCTTGTCCAGCTGACTTTGCAGATCGGTCATGCGGCTTTTGAGTTCAGCATTGTCACGACGGGTCGTGTCGAGGCTTTCCTGGGTCACGGCCAGCTTGTTGCTCAAATTCTTGGCATCACCCGCAGCGCCTTTACCACCTGCCTTGCCGGACTCGGCGGAGACCAGGCTCAGCTTGTCCGTCGCCGCTTGCGACGAAGGGCCGTCACCGCGAACGCGTTTGGTGGCATCGAGCTGCTGCTGCCCGGTCCCGGGCTTCGCCACGTAACGACGCCCCTGACGCCACGCGGTGTTCTGCGCGGAAACTTCGGCAATGGCTTTTGGTTGCGGCAGGCTGGTGCTCTGCGCCTGATCCGGCAGACGCAGCACCTGACCGGCTTTCATCCGGTTGATGTTGCCGTCGATAAAGGCATCCGGATTCAACGCCTGGATAGCCAGCATGGTTTGCTGGACCGAGCCGCCATTGCGCGCCTTCGCAGCGATTTCCCATAGGGTATCGCGCGGCGCGGTGGTGTATTGGGCTGGATTGGTGGCACCGGTCACCGGTGCGGTGACGGTTTGCGTCGGTGCAGGCTGCGCAGCCGCATCGGCGGTTTGCGGCGAGAATTTGGACGGGTCGAGCAGCATGCTGTAATCGCGCAGCAGACGGCCGTTGGGCCACATCACCTGAACCAGGAATTTCACCATGGGTTCGGAGAGTGGTTTGCTGGATGTCACACGCAGGATGCTTTTGCCGCTGGCGTTGAGCACCGGGGTAAAGGTCAGGTCATTGAGAAACGCCTGGCGGTCGACACCGGCCTTGGCGAAATCTTCCGGCGAAGCCAGGCTCGGCACCACTTCGGCAGCGGTGAGGTCCTTGACGTCGAGCAACTCGATTTCTGCCACCAAGGGCTGGTTCAGCGTCGACTTCAGGGTCAATTCCCCGAGCCCGAGGGCATGCGCCATACCGGAGGACAGCGCCGAGGCGGCCGCTATTGCTAACACCAGTTTGCGAACTTGAACCATAGCCTCATCCTTTGTTTGAACATTCCTCGGCCAGCGAGAAGGTGTTGATAGTCGCTGCCGTAAGGCATTGCGCGCGGCGGCGAAGAGTCGTCGCGCGCGATCATTTCAGTCATGCCACGCAAAGCTCCCGAGGGAGCCCGCCTTCAGCAATCCGGCCAAGCATAGCGCCCAGCTGGATTCATTCGACAAATTGTTGCCAAGTATCTTTTACAGCCGGTCTTTTATCAACAATTCAGCCACCTGCACAGCATTGAGCGCTGCGCCTTTGCGTACGTTATCTGACGTCAGCCACAAATTAAGTTCCGACAGGTCGTCGATCCCGTTGCGAACCCGACCAACGTAGACCTCGTCTTGCCCTACCGCATCGCCTACCGGCGTCGGATAATCGCCGGCTTCCACCAACTCGATACCGGGCGCGTCTTCCAGGGCGGCGATGACTTTTACCAGGTCGATGTCGCTTGACGACTGCAAGGTCACGTTAAAGCTATCGCCAAAAAACACCGGGGCTTGAATGCAAGCGACGGAAATCTTTAATAAAGGCAGCGCCATGACCTGACGCAGTTCGCGTACCAGGCGTTTTTCCAGCAGTGTGTGACCCTGATCATCAGGCTTGCCCACTTGCGCCAGCAGGTTGAAGGCCATCTGCCGATCAAAGAAGGTCGGCTCCAGTGGACGCACGTTGAGCAGCTCGGCCGTTTGCCGCGCCAGCTCGGTGACGGCTTCGCGCCCCTGGGCGGAGACGGCCAGGCTGGCGGTCAAATTGATGCGTTGCAGGTCGAGCAAACCGAGCAACGGCGCCAGCACTACCGCCAGTGTGGTGGCTGAAGGGCTTGGACTGCTGACCTGGAACGGCATTTTCAAACCGGCCAGCACCTGCGCGTTGGCTTCAGGCACGATTTGTGGCGCCTGATCAGCCGGCAAGGCGCCGGACAAGTCAATCAGCGAGCAACCGGCGGCCGTGGCACGCGAAGCAAAACTGAGGGTCACCGCAGGGCCGGCCGCGAAGAACACCAGTTGGACTTTACTAAAGTCGAACTCATCGACTTCCCGCACCCGCACGTTCTTGCCGCGAAACGGCACCGAATGGCCGGCCGATTCGCTGCTGGCGAGCAGGTGCAAATTGCCGACCGGGAAGTCGCGCTCTTCGAGAATCTGCACGAGCGTTTCGCCGACAGTACCGGTGGCGCCGATCACGGCAATATCAAAGGACTGGCTCATGGTTCTACCTCTGGCGAAACGGGGGGAGCGGCACTTTACCGGGTGGTTGGCGCACAGGCAATTCACGGCCCATCCTGATCGTTCCCACGCCGCGCGGGAACGATCGGCGGGAACAAAAAACCCGCACCTCTTTCAAGGCACGGGTTCGTTCATTACTTTAACCGATCAACGCTCAAGCAGAATCCGCAGCATGCGACGCAGCGGTTCGGCCGCGCCCCACAGCAGTTGATCGCCAACGGTGAACGCGCCCAGGTACTGGGTGCCCATGTTCAGCTTGCGCAGACGGCCAACCGGTACGTTCAGGGTGCCGGTGACTTTTGTCGGGCTCAATTCCTGAATACTGGCTTCGCGACTATTCGGTACCAGTTTGACCCAAGGGTTGTGCTGGCTGATCAGCCCTTCGATGTCGGCGATCGGCACGTCTTTGTTCAACTTGATGGTCAGCGCCTGGCTGTGGCAACGCATGGCGCCGATACGCACGCAGATACCATCGACCGGGATCGGGTTCTTGAAACGACCAAGGACCTTGTTGGTCTCGGCCTGGGCCTTCCACTCTTCACGGCTCTGACCGTTTGGCAGTTCCTTGTCGATCCAGGGGATCAGGCTGCCGGCCAGCGGTACGCCGAAGTTTTCGGTCGGGTACGCGTCGCTGCGCATGGCTTCGGCCACACGGCGGTCGATGTCGAGGATCGCGCTGGCCGGGTCGGCCAGTTGATCGGCGACCGCGGCGTGGGTCGCGCCCATTTGCTTGATCAGTTCGCGCATGTTCTGCGCGCCGGCACCGGAGGCCGCCTGATAGGTCATGGCGCTCATCCACTCGACCAAACCAGCTTCGAACAGACCGCCCAGGCCCATCAGCATCAGGCTGACGGTGCAGTTGCCGCCGATGTAGTTCTTGGTGCCCGCGTCGAGCTGCTGGTCGATGACCTTGCGGTTCACCGGGTCCAGCACGATCACCGCGTCATCCTGCATGCGCAGGCTGGAAGCGGCGTCGATCCAGTAACCCTGCCAGCCGGCTTCACGCAGCTTCGGGAAGACTTCGCTGGTGTAGTCGCCACCCTGGCAGGTCAGAATCACGTCGAGGGTTTTCAGCTCATCAATGCTGTAAGCGTCCTTGAGCGGAGCAATGTCCTTGCCCACGGACGGGCCTTGGCCACCGACATTGGAAGTGGTGAAAAACACCGGCTCAATAAGATCGAAATCCTGCTCTTCCAGCATCCGCTGCATGAGCACGGAACCGACCATACCGCGCCAACCGATCAGACCTACACGTTTCATCGCAACTACACCTTTTTTAAAAAGTGGGCCACTGCTTTCAAGAGTGAAAGTTGCAGCGGGCCCGAGAGATTACAGATTCCGCAGCGCGGCGACTACTGCGTCGCCCATTTCCTGCGTACCGACTTTAGTGCAACCGGCCGACCAGATGTCGCCAGTACGCAGGCCTTGGTCCAGTACCAGGCTGACGGCTTTCTCGATGGCATCGGCCGCCTCCTGCAGATTGAAGCTGTAACGCAGCATCATCGACACCGACAAAATGGTCGCCAACGGGTTGGCAATGCCTTTGCCAGCGATGTCCGGCGCCGAACCATGGCACGGCTCATACATGCCTTTGTTGTTGGTATCCAGGGACGCCGACGGCAGCATGCCGATGGAACCGGTAAGCATCGACGCCTGGTCGGAAAGAATGTCGCCGAACAGGTTGTCAGTGACGATCACGTCGAATTGCTTCGGTGCGCGCACCAACTGCATGGCGGCGTTGTCGACGTACATGTGGCTCAGTTCGACTTCAGGATAATCCTTGGCCACTTGCTCGACGATTTCACGCCACAGCTGGCTGGAGGCCAGCACGTTGGCCTTATCCACCGAGCACAGCTTCTTGCCACGCACCATGGCCATGTCGAAACCGACACGGGCGATGCGGCGGATTTCGCTTTCGCTGTATGGCAGGGTGTCGTAAGCCTGGCGCTCGCCGTTTTCCAGGGTGCGGGTGCCGCGTGGCGCGCCGAAGTAGATACCGCCGGTCAGTTCACGGACGATCAGGATGTCCAGGCCAGCAACGATTTCAGGCTTGAGGCTCGACGCCTCGGCCAGTTGCGGGTACAGGATTGCCGGACGCAGGTTGCCGAACAGGCCCAGTTGCGCACGAATTTTCAGCAGACCGCGCTCAGGGCGAATGTCACGCTCGATGGCGTCCCATTTCGGGCCGCCCACGGCGCCGAGCAGTACAGCGTCGGCCGCGCGTGCACGGTCCAGGGTTTCGTCAGCCAGCGGCACGCCGTGTTTGTCGATGGCAGCGCCACCGATCACGTCATGGCTCAGCTCGAAGTCCAGGCTGTATTTGTCGCTGGCCAATTCCAGCACCTTGACCGCTTCGGCCATGATTTCCGGGCCAATACCGTCACCTGGGAGAATCAGAATCTGCTTGCTCATGCTTTCCTCATGTCATCAGTCGGTGCGCCCGTGGGCGCGCCCGGAAAAATTCTATCGTTCTGCCATCAGCACCAGCACATCGGTACTGAACGAACCATCGGCCTCAATCTGAAAATATTCGCGCACTTCGTTGCCCATCGATTGCTGCAACTCGAGGATCGCGGCGCGCATCACTTCTGGCGTGCGCATGCGCTCGACCCAGGAGGTGTACTCCAGTCGCAGCCGTTGACGGGTGGTGCTACGGGTATACAACCCCGCTTCACTAACCTGACGCAACCATTCGCCGGCAGAGTAATCACGCACATGACTGGTGTCGCGCAGCACTTCGACACTTTGCAGGTAAGTGTCGAACAACGGACTACCCGGCGACAACACGTCGACGAACGCCGCCACGCCGCCCGGCTTCAACACCCGGCGAACCTCTCGCAGGGCCAGGCCGAGATCGCTCCAATGGTGCGCCGAATAACGGCTGAAGACGAAATCGAATTCGCCATCGGCGAATGGCAGGCGCTCGGCGGCGCCCAGCACGGTGGAGACGTTGGTCAGACCGCGATCGACCGCGGCACCGGCCACCACGTCGAGCATCTGCTGCGACAAATCGTAGGCCACCACGTCTTTCACCAGCGAGGCCACGTGAAAACTCACGTGACCGGCGCCGCAGCCCAGGTCCAGTACCCGGGCATCGCCCTGCCCCGCCAGCTCAGCCTGCAGCAACGCAAATTCGGTGCCCTGAGCGTGTACCGCGCTGCTCAGATAAGCCGAGGCTTGTTCACCGAACTGCTTTTGTACGACTTGGATGTGGGCGGTGCTAGTCATCGTAATGTCCTGATATTTATGTTGTCTGGGCTGGCGCCTTACGCAAAATCAAACATCGCGAAACAACCACGGCTGGCTCGCACGGTGTTTGGCTTCAAACGCCGCAATCGCTTCGTGGTCCTGCAAGGTCAGGCCGATGTCGTCCAGACCGTTGACCAGGCAATGCTTGCGGAACTCGTCAAGTTCGAAGCTGTAGACCTTGCCATCAGGCCGGGTGACGGTCTGGGCTTGCAAGTCGACCGTCAACTCGTAACCCGGATTGGCTTCAACCTGCTGGAACAACTCATCCACTTCAGCGTCGCTCAGGATGATCGGCAACAAGCCATTCTTGAAGCTGTTGTTGTAGAAGATGTCAGCGTAACTCGGCGCAATGATGCTGCGAAAACCGTACTCTTCCAGCGCCCACGGCGCGTGTTCACGACTGGAGCCGCAGCCGAAGTTCTCGCGGGCCAGCAGCACACTGGCGCCTTGATAACGTTCGGCGTTGAGCACGAAATCCTTGTTCAGCGGACGCTTGGAGTTGTCCTGGTAGGCATAGCCCACGTCCAGGTAGCGCCACTCGTCGAACAGGTTCGGACCAAAACCGCTGCGTTTGATCGACTTCAAGAACTGCTTCGGAATGATCTGGTCGGTGTCGACGTTGGCACGGTCCAATGGCGCGACCAAACCGGTGTGTTGGGTAAAAGCTCTCATGTGCGGTTCCTCAGATCAGTTCGCGAACGTCGATGAAACGACCGTGGACGGCAGCCGCCGCGGCCATGGCCGGGCTGACCAGGTGCGTACGGCCACCGGCGCCCTGACGCCCTTCGAAGTTGCGGTTGGAGGTCGAGGCGCAATGCTCGCCCGACTCCAAGCGGTCCGGGTTCATCGCCAGGCACATCGAGCAACCCGGTTCACGCCACTCGAAACCGGCTTCGAGGAAAATCTTGTCCAGGCCTTCGGCCTCGGCTTGCGCCTTCACCAGGCCCGAGCCTGGCACCACGATGGCTTGCTTGATGGTCGAAGCGACTTTACGGCCCTTGGCGATCACCGCCGCAGCGCGCAAGTCTTCGATCCGCGAGTTGGTGCAAGAACCAATGAAGACGCGGTCCAGTTGAATGTCGGTGATCGCCTGATTGGCGCTCAACCCCATGTACTTCAAGGCGCGCTCGATGGAACCGCGCTTGACCAGGTCCATTTCCTTCGCCGGGTCCGGCACGTTCTGATCAACTGCCAAGACCATCTCGGGCGAAGTGCCCCAACTGACTTGCGGCTTGATCTGAGTAGCGTCGAGCTCAACCACGGTATCGAACACCGCATCAGCGTCGCAAACCAGGTCTTTCCAGGCTTCGACTGCCATGTCCCATTCTGCGCCTTTCGGGGCAAATGGACGGCCCTTGACGTACGCCACGGTTTTTTCGTCGGCAGCCACCAGGCCAACACGAGCGCCGGCTTCAATAGACATGTTGCAGATGGTCATGCGGCCTTCGACGGACAAATCACGAATGGCGCTGCCGGCGAACTCGATGGCGTGGCCGTTACCGCCGGCGGTGCCGATCTTGCCGATCACAGCCAGGACGATGTCCTTGGCGGTCACGCCGAACGGCAATTTGCCTTCGACCGACACCAACATGTTTTTCATTTTCTTGGCGACCAGGCATTGCGTGGCGAACACGTGCTCGACCTCGGAAGTCCCGATGCCGTGAGCCAATGCGCCAAACGCCCCGTGAGTCGAGGTGTGCGAGTCGCCGCAGACCACGGTCATGCCCGGCAAGGTGGCACCCTGCTCCGGACCGATCACGTGAACGATGCCCTGACGCACGTCGTTCATTTTGAATTCAGTGATGCCATATTCGTCGCAGTAGTCATCGAGGGTCTGAACCTGCAGGCGCGAGACCTGATCGGTAATCGCTTCAATGCCGCCCTTGCGATCCGGAGTGGTCGGAACGTTGTGGTCCGGGGTGGCGATGATTGAGTCGACACGCCAAGGCTTGCGCCCGGCCAGACGCAGGCCTTCGAAAGCTTGGGGCGAAGTCACTTCATGGATGATGTGGCGGTCGATATAGATCAGCGACGACCCATCGTCGCGCCGTTTCACTTCATGGGAATCCCAAAGCTTGTCGTAAAGCGTTTTGCCGGCCATCAGACGGTCCTCATCAGCGTGTTTCTATGCCCTGGATCTTGAGAGATTCAATAACCCCTTGGCTTGTGAGGTCGATCCTAGGGGGTTACATTAAATAACTCAAATTCATATTTTTCATGCTTTGGATAACCAACTGGAATACTGCAATGGACCTCGCCAACCTCAATGCTTTTATCGCGATTGCCGAGACCGGCAGCTTCTCCGGCGCTGGCGAACGACTGCACCTGACGCAACCGGCCATCAGCAAGCGCATTGCCGGACTCGAGCAGCAATTGAAGGTACGCCTGTTCGATCGCCTGGGCCGCGAAGTGAGCTTGACCGAAGCCGGACGCGCCTTGCTGCCGCGGGCTTATCAGATTTTGAATGTACTGGACGACACCCGCCGCGCCCTGACCAATCTGACCGGCGAGGTGACCGGCCGCCTGACACTGGCCACCAGCCACCACATCGGCCTGCACCGCTTGCCCCCCTTATTAAGGGAATTCACCCGACGCTACCCGCAAGTGGCATTGGATATTCAGTTCCTCGATTCGGAAGTGGCCTACGAAGAAATCCTCCATGGTCGCGCCGAACTGGCGGTCATCACCCTGGCGCCGGAGCCCCACGCACTGGTCAAGGCCAAGCCGGTGTGGGATGACCCGCTGGACTTCGTCGTCGCCCCGGAGCACTCGCTGATCAGCCACGGCCCGGTCACCCTGGCGGACATTGCCCTGCACCCGGCGGTTTTCCCCGGTGGTAACACCTTTACTCACCACATCGTCCGGCGCCTGTTCGAAGCTCAAGGCCTGACGCCGAACATCGCCATGAGCACGAATTATCTGGAAACCATCAAGATGATGGTCTCGATCGGCCTGGCCTGGAGCGTGTTGCCGCGCACCATGCTTGATGATCAGGTTGCGCGAATACCTTTACCAGGCATACAACTCACTCGCCAGCTAGGCTATATCCTGCACACAGAACGGACGCTTTCGAATGCGGCACGGGCTTTCATGGCCTTGCTGGATGCACAAAACGAACTGCCAGGGACTCTCGGCGAAGCTGTGCTACTTCTATAGAGCCTCGATTCACTGAACCTGACACCCCACTCAGCCAAGGCTTGCCAATGCCGAAATCTGTTGACCGTATTCCGCCGATGCCGCGCATACAGGCGCTTGACCCAAAACGGTCCGAGCAGAGCTGGGAAAGCGCCCCACAATTGCTGGCCGCCCTCAACGGTGCACGTTTGGGCGCCTGGTATTGGGACATCGAACATGGGCAGATCAGTTGGTCGCGGGGTACCCAGGCGCTCTTCGGCTTCGATCCCCAGCAACCGCTGCCGGCGGATCTGGAATACCTCGACTTGCTGCCGCCAGAGGATCGTGCAAAAACCATTCGCGCCTTCAACGCGGTGATCGCCGGTGCCCCGCTGGAACACGCGATGCATCACCGCATCCTCTGGCCCGACGGCAGCCTGCACTGGCTGGAGATCAACGGCAGTCTGCTGCCGGACAAACACGGCCGGCCACGCATGATTGGCGTCATCCGTGAAGTCACCCACCAGCGCCAGCGCGAACAAGCGTTGAGCAGCTCGGAAAAACGCTTCGCCACGCTGTTCCACCTCTGTCCGAACATGGTGCTGCTGACCCGCCAGGAAGACGGCCTGATCAGCGAAGCCAACCAGTATTTCGAAAGCCTGTTTGGCTGGCCAGTGCAGAACGCTATTGGTCGTACTACCCTGGAACTGGGCCTCTGGGTGCATCCGGAGCAACGGGCACAACTCGTCAAGGCCACCAAGGCCAAGGGCGAACTGATCAGCATGGAGGTGCAGTTTCGTGCCAGCAATGGCCAGGTCCATGACGGCATCCTCAGCGCGCAAAAGGTGGAACTTGAAGGCCAGCCATATCTGCTGAGTACGTTTCTGGACACCACCGAACGCAAAGCCGCCGAGCTCGCGCTGAAAGACAGCCAGGAGCGCCTCGACCTGGCGCTGGATTCGGCACAACTCGGCACTTGGGACTGGCACATTCCCAGCGGCATGCTGTACGGCTCGGCACGCGCCGCCCAGTTACACGGGCTGGAAGCCATACCTTTCCATGAATCCTTCGACGAGTTTTTCGAAGGCGTGCCCGACGAAGAGCGCGGCACCATGCGCGACGCCTATCGCAGCCTGCGAGAAGGCCCTGCCGGCAATTATCAACTGACCTACCGCGTGCAACTACCGGACGGCAGCTCGCGCTACCTGGAAAGCCGCGCCCGGCTCTATCGCGATGAAAATGGTGCCCCGCTACGCATGGCCGGCACCCTGCTCGACATCACCGATCAGGTTGAGCGGGAGCAACTGCTGGTGGCGTCCGAAGAGAAGTTCGCCAGCCTGTTCCAGGTCAGCCCGGACCCGATTTGCGTGACCCGCCAGGACACCGGTCAATTTATCGAGATCAACTCCAGCTTCACCCAGACCTTCGGCTGGAGAGCCGCCGACGTGATTGGCCGCAGCGCCGACGAAATCGGTCTATGGGACGCTTCCGCGCAAAGTCTGCGACGGATCGAGCAGGTCATCCGCGAACAGGGCTTGAACAACGTAGCGATCCTGGTGCAGCACAAAGACGGGCAATCCCTGACCTGTGTGATTTCAAGCCGCCAGATCAGCGTCGGCGAGCAGCCATGCATTGTCACCACCCTGCGTGATATCACTCAACAGCAACGCTCGGAAGCAGCGCTCAAGGCCAGCGAAGAGAAGTTCGCCAAGGCCTTCCACTCCAGCCCCGACGCCATCACCATCACTGAGCGCGACACCGGGCGTTATCTGGAGGTTAACGATGGCTTTTGCCGCCTGACCGGCTACCGCGCCGATGAAGTGGTCGGTCGCACGGTGTATCAGGTCGGCGTCTGGGCCGAGGAAAAACAACGCTCGGCGCTGCTCGCCGAACTCCAGATCAAGGGCCGGGTACTTCATCAAGAAATGCTCGGACGCAATAAACGCGGCGAGATACTGACCCTCGAAGTCTCGGTAGAACCGATCACCCTCAACGAAACCGCCTGCCTGCTGCTGACTGCGCGGGACGTCAGCTTGCTGAAAAACGCCGAAGCGCAGATCCGTCACCTGGCCTACCACGACCCGCTGACCAACCTGCCCAACCGCGCCCTGCTGATGGATCGCCTGAGTCAGCAGATTGCCCTGCTCAAGCGCCACAACCTGCGCGGCGCGTTAATGTTTCTCGACCTTGATCACTTCAAGCACATCAATGATTCGCTGGGTCATCCGGTGGGCGATACCGTGCTGAAAATCATCACCGCGCGTCTCGAAGCCAGCGTGCGTATGGAAGACACCGTCGCACGTTTGGGCGGTGACGAATTCGTGGTGCTGCTCAGCGGGCTCGAAGGCTCGCGCAACGAGGTCAGCGAGCAAGTTCTGGAGCTGGCGGACACCTTGCGTGAACTGCTATCAGAGCCGATGTTCCTCGACGGCCAACGCCTGCAAGTGACCCCGAGTATCGGCATCGCGCTGATTCCCGATCACGGCTCGACCCCGACCGACCTGCTCAAACGTGCCGACATCGCCCTGTACCGGGCCAAGGATTCGGGCCGCAACACCACGCAGATGTACCACAACACCATGCAGAAGGCTGCGAGCGAACGCTTGCGCATGGAAACCGACCTGCGTCTGGCCCTTTCCCGGGGTGAGTTCCGCGTGCACTACCAGCCTCAGGTGGACGCCCGGAACGACCGCATCGTCGGCGCCGAGGCGCTGGTGCGCTGGAACCATCCGGAACTCGGCGCGCAATCACCCACCGAGTTCATCAAGGTGCTGGAGGACAGCGGTCTGATTCTGGAAGTCGGCACGTGGATCATCGACGAAGCCTGCGCCGCCTTCAGGCAACTGATTGCCGAGGGCCTGATAGACCCGCTTGACTTCAGCCTGTGCGTCAACATCAGCCCGCGACAATTTCGCCAGAACGACTTCGTCGAGCGCATCGAACACAGCCTCGCCCGCCACGGCCTGCCCTGCTCACTGCTGAAACTGGAAATCACCGAAGGCATCGTGATCCAGAACCTGGAAGACACCATCAGCAAAATGCGTCGCCTGAAAAAAATCGGCGTGAGTTTTGCCATGGACGATTTCGGCACCGGTTATTCCTCGCTGACCTACCTCAAGCGTCTGCCGGTCGACACCCTGAAAATCGACCAATCGTTCATCCGCGATGCCACCACCGACCCCAACGATGCCGAGATCATCCGCGCCATCGTTGCCATGGCCCGCAGCCTCGAATTAAAAGTGATTGCCGAAGGGGTAGAGACACCGGAGCAGCTGGCGTTCTTGCAGGGGCTGAGCTGCCATTTTTATCAGGGGTATTTGCACAGTCCGCCGCTGCCCATGAAGGACTTTCAGAAGTTGCTCAAGTGACGCGGACCTTGTAGATACCGCCCTGGACCTCACCGGGCAAGCGCAAGCTTCGGGTCATAGGGTCGACCCGCGTTCGGCATCACGTCATCCTTAAAAAAGGACCGCTGATTGCTTTTCCAGAGATGACTCACAGATTTTTTCAGGCAGCTTCGGACACCTGAAGCCCCAGTAAACGCGAGACCTGATCCAGTTCGGTCTCACGACGCAACACAGTGAACAGCTCGACCGCTTCGGGATAATTGCGGGTCAGCATCGCCAGCCATTGCTTCAAGCGACCTGGCGATTGGCGTGGCGTCATCTGCGCCTTGGCTTGCAGCCAGAAGTCCTGAATCAAGGGCAGCAGCTCGGCCCAGGTCATCTCGACGACGTCCTCACCTGCCCGCGCCATTGCGATCTGCCGTGCCAGGTCCGGGCGCGAAACCAGGCCGCGACCGAGCATGATGTCCTCTACGCCGCTGATTTCGCGGCACCGACGCCAGTCTTCGACGCTCCAAATGTCGCCATTGGCGAACACCGGAACCTTGACTACATCCTGCACCCGGGGGATCCATTCCCAATGGGCTGGCGGCTTGTAGCCATCAGTTTTGGTCCGTGCGTGAACCACGATATGCGCCGCGCCACCTTCGGCCAGGGCTGTGGCACATACCAGCGCACCGTCCGGGCTGTCGAAACCGAGGCGCATCTTGGCCGTCACCGGAATGTGCGCAGGAACGGCGCGACGAACATGTTCGACGATCTGGTTCAGCAGCTCAGGTTCTTTGAGCAGCACCGCACCGCCACGGGACTTGTTCACAGTCTTGGCCGGGCAGCCGAAGTTCAGGTCAATCACCTCAGACCCCAGTTCGCAAGCCAGCGCGGCGTTTTCCGCCAGGCATACCGGATCGGAACCGAGCAGTTGCACCCGCAGCGGCACGCCGGATGCGGTGCGGGCGCCGGTCAACAGCTCCGGGCCGAACTTGTGGTAATAGGCCGGCGTGAGCAGTTGATCGTTGATCCGAATGAACTCGGTCACGCACCAATCGATACCGCCCACACGGGTCAGCACGTCCCGCAGGATGTTGTCGACCAACCCCTCCATGGGCGCCAAAGCAATTTGCATGAAAAACACACTCAACGAAAAACGTGCGGCAGTTTACTCGAAAGCGTCGATTAGATCGCGACTTGCAACGCGGGGCCGTAGCCCTCGATGAATTGCGCTGGCATGCGCTTGGGCTTGCCGGTCGACAGTTCGATGCAGACGAAGGTGGTTTGGGCCCGCAGCAACGTGGTGTTGTCGATGGGGCGCTTCAACTGGAAGTGTCGGGTCATTTTCAGGCGCTGGTCCCAATCGACGATCCAGGTCGCCAATTGCAACTCATCGCCTTCATAGGCGGCGGCCAGGTAATCGATCTCGTGCCGCACCACCGCCATCGCCCGATCCAGCCGACGATACTCGACCAGGTCCAGGCCAAGGCGCTGGGAGTGGCGCCAGGCACAGCGTTCGAGCCAGGTCACGTACACCGCGTTGTTCGCGTGACCCAACCCATCGATATCCTCTGCGCCGACCTCCAGATCAATGATAAATGGCGTTGCCCGATCCCAGCCCATGCCCCACTCCCGGTCAGAAAATTTTCACCGGCGCAGTGTAACGGATGCTCAGGCCGATTGGCGCGATTGCAGACTGCGGCGACCGGCCAGCAACGAGAGAACGCCTTCGGTCACTCGAGGATCAGCCAGTACCCGTTGATGACCCCCCTCTTCCAGGCGCAACAGACGGCTGTCAAACCAGGCCTCGTTGATCAACTGCGACTCCTTGACCGGAACGAAGCAGTCGTCTTCGGCATGAACGATCAGGCCGGGCATGTCGAGCTGATAGTGCGCAACATCCAGTGCCGCAGCGCGCATGCCGACGTCTCTTTCGACCTGACGAATGAACGCCGAGCGGGCTTTCGGTGGCAGCCGTACATAGCGGGCGAAACCGCGCAACACGCCGAGAATCCGCGCCGGGGCAGCGATCGTGACCAGGGTTTCGGTACGCAAGCCCAACTGAACGGCGAGCATGGCACTGGCGCCCCCCATGGAATGGCCGATGACGGCTTGCAGCGGCGGCAACTCGGCAGCGGCTTCAAGCATGGCCCGGGCGAACAGCACCACGTTGGCCTCGCGACCCGGCGAGCGGCCGTGGGCCGGACCGTCCAGCGCTACCACGGTGTAACCAGCATCGACCAACGCGGTGATGAGGCTGGCAAACTGCGTCGGCCGGCCTTCCCAACCGTGCATCAGCAACACCGCAGGACCTTGTCCCCAACGCAGCGCCGAGAGACCGAAGCGCAGGGTGATTCGCTCGGACGTCGCCAACAATGGCAATTCCCAATCACGCGGCGGCAGTTCCCGCGGCGTCATGAATGCCAGTCGCATTTTGCTCGCGACCAGTTTCGGTGCGACCCAGCCCAAGGTGCCATTAATGCCACGAACCCACTTCAACGTGCTCATCGCTCTCACTCCTCAGGCTAATGCCTTTAGGTCACAGCACCGCAGACTTGGCGGCGCGCAGCAATCGATCGGATAATTCTCCCGCCCCCAACGCGCGAGCCAACGCCAAACCACCGACCATCAAGGCTATGTCGGCCAAAGCTTTGTCGGTGTCTTCCGGGCTGGCCGCCAACTGCGCGACCATCATTTCCACATGCTCATTCAACGCCACGCGAAACGCGTCCGGCAGGCGCCCCAGTTCACCGACAGAAGCCGGAATCGGGCAGGCTGACTCAGAAGAATCACGGTGTTTGCGGGACAGATAAAAGGCAGCAACCAACGCGCGACGTTCTTCGCCGGTCAATTGGGCGTCCATGTCTGCGATCAAGCCACGCCGGTGACCGAGCAATTGTTTGAACGCTTCCAGCATCATCGCGTCCTTGCTTTCGAAGTGCGCGTAGAAGCCGCCGACGGTCAGGCCGGCCGCACCCATCACTTCGCCTACGCTCGGTTCGGCCGGGCCGCGCTGAATCAACGCTGCACTGGCAGCCTTGAGGATGCGTTCGCGGGTTTGCGCTTTTTTATCGTTCATCGTCGCCTCCGAATATTACGAACAGAATATTATTCTCATAATAATTTTAAGCAAGTCGTGGATGTGACCGCTGGTCTGAAGAACAGTTTGAAAGAAATAGGGGATTTGGCCAAACGCCAGACAAACAAAAGGGCCATTCAATAATTGAATGACCCTTATAAAATCCCGCAGAGCGGGTAATCGTGGCGTCCCCTAGGGGACTCGAACCCCTGTTACCGCCGTGAAAGGGCGGTGTCCTAGGCCACTAGACGAAGGGGACGCAAAACCTTCTATACAACTGAT
>NZ_JBTEYL010000033.1:0-48354 GCF_054330215.1 Pseudomonas sp. Ma2-10
AATCGGTCACGTTGTTAGCGAAATGAGCGGTCACGCGTTAGCGAAATGGTCGGTCACGATGTACCGAAACGGGCGGTCACGATGGGCCGAAATACGCAACTTGCAAACCGCCAACTGCATCTTGGGATAGGACCGTCAAAAAACCATAGTCCGTGTGTGCTCCAATACCGATCTCCTCTTGGGAAATCCTTCCAACCTGGGGCGGGTAACGCAAAATCCGCTGTATCGTGATGGGCTTACGCTGAAGATGTTCAAAGTAATCTTGTGGTAAACCCAAGCTCAGCGCGATCCCGCCAATAAGCATTCGCGCGAGTGCCAATACAGAGGAATGGTAATCTTCGGCAACCTTCTCAAATTGCGGCAGTACAGACGGCATTTGATTAGGACCAAAAAATGGAGAGACTTCATCATAATGAGCTCCGCAATCAAAACACTCTTTGAAATCGCGGGTATTAGCAGGATCGACGTTTTCCGCGTACATCGGTATATAACCACGCAGCGTGAGCCCGGAATTCACGATATTAAGCTTGTTCTTTTCCTCATAAGGAAGCTTGAAAAAACTTTTGGTAAGCGCATACATCTCATCTATTAATTGTTGGTCAATGCCATGGTTTTTTATATAAAAAAAACCCACCTTTTCGCATGCATCACCTATTTGGCTTGCCACCTTCAGCGGATTTTCGCCGTTTATGAGCGACGATATATCTATGACTGGAATTTCAGTGAAAGCTGTCTGTTTGCTAGCCAAGCGAATATCAAAAAACTCTGTCACTTATGCTCTCCTTTCCGAAATATCAATTGGGCAGAAGATTAAGAAAGCACGACTGTGCCCTCTTCAATCCCACTGAATCACACCTGAACCATCACCTATCACACCCACTTTCACGTCCGCATCAACGAGTGCGGTTTGCCGCTGCGCGCACTTTCATCACGCCGCGGGCAGACCGCTCAACGAGATGGAAGGCAGGCCCGTACGAGTCAAATCAGTCCGGGTTTTGACGGATGTTAATCCTGGATTTTTGGACACGCAAGCAAAATGTACACCTATGTCATCAACCGTTGACACATGTGTACATTTATCCTAATTTTAAGTCACCGAGCCTGATGAAGCCCACTTTGGAGCGCACCACGATGTCCAGCGATCCCTTGCTGCAACCCTATAAAATCAAGAATCTGACCCTCAGAAACCGGATCATGACCACCTCCCATGAACCGGCCTACCCTGTGGACGGCATGCCCAAGGATCTCTACCGCGCCTACCACGTGGAGCGTGCAAAAGCCGGTGTCGCCCTGACCATGACTGCCGGTTCCGCTGCCGTTTCCCGAGACAGCCCGCCGGTGTTCAACAACGTGCTCGCCTACAAGGACGAAGTGGTCGGATGGTTGAAGGATCTGACCGATGAGTGCCACGAACACGGCGCGGCAGTGATGATCCAGTTGACTCACCTGGGCCGTCGCACCCGCTGGGACAAGGCCGACTGGTTACCGGTGGTGTCGCCGTCACATCGTCGGGAAGCTTCACACCGCTCCTTCCCGAAGAAAATGGAGGAATGGGACATTGAGCGGATCATCAAGGACTATGTCGACGCCGCGGAGCGCATGAAGGCGGCAGGTCTCGATGGTCTGGAGCTTCAGGCTTACGGGCATTTGATGGACCAGTTCTGGTCGCCATTGACCAATGATCTCGACGGCCCTTACGGCGGGTCGCTGGAAAACCGCATGCGCTTTACCTTCGACGTCTTGCGTGGCATCCGCCAGCGGGTCGGCGAAGATTTTCTGCTGGGAGTTCGTTACACCGGTGATGAAGAATTGCCCGGTGGCTTCACTGCCAGCGAGGGCATGCAGGTTTCTCACATGCTCAAGGACAGCGGACTGGTCGACTTCCTGAACGTCGTACGCGGTCACATTGATACGGATGCCGGCCTGACTGATGTCATCCCGATTCAGGGTATGCGCAACTCACCCCATCTCGACTTCGCTGGCGAGATCCGCTCCTCAACTGGCTTCCCGACCTTCCACGCAGCGAAGATTCCAGACGTGGCCACGGCGCGCTACGCGATCGCCTCGGGCAAAGTGGACATGGTGGGCATGACCCGCGCGCACATGACCGATCCGCACATCGTGCGCAAGATCATCGAGAAGCGCGAAGAAGACATTCGCCCGTGCGTGGGCGCCAACTATTGCCTGGATCGTATCTACCAAGGTGGCGCGGCCTACTGCATCCACAACGCAGCGACGGGGCGGGAAACCACCATGCCTCATGACATTCCCAAAGCCGCCGTCAAGCGCAAGGTGTTGGTGGTCGGTACCGGCCCTGCTGGGCTGGAGGCGGCGCGTGTCGCCGGTGAGCGAGGCCATGACGTGACAGTGCTTGAAGCGGCTGACCAACCAGGCGGGCAGATTCGTCTGACTGCGCTGAGCGAGCGTCGTCGCGAGATGATCAGCATCATTGATTGGCGCATGGCGCAATGCGAACGGCTGGGGGTGAAGTTTCACTTCAATACCTGGGCCGAAGCCGACACTGTGCAAGCCTTCGAGCCAGACGTGGTTATCGTTGCGACCGGCGGCCTGCCGGATACCGAGGTACTCCGCGTGGGCAACGAACTCGTGGTTTCAACCTGGGACATCATTTCCGGCGACATCAAGCCCGGTCGCAACGTACTGATCTTCGACGATGCGGGGGATCATGCTGCCCTGCAGGCTGCCGAGGTCATCGCGCAAAGCGGTGCGACCGTGGAGATCGTCACCCCTGACCGCTCGTTTGCACCTGAAGTCATGGCCATGAACCTTGTGCCCTACATGCGCAGCCTGCAGGACCTGGACGTCACTTTCACCGTCACCTATCGGGTCGATACAGTGGAAAAACGTGATGGCGGGCTCGTTGCAACCTTTGGCAGCGATTACGGCAAGGTTCACAAGCAGCGCATGGTCGATCAGGTGGTCGTCAACCACGGCACTCTTCCCCTGGACGACTTGTACTTCGACCTGCGTCCTCTCTCCACCAATGGCGGCGCGGTAGAGCAGCATGACCTGATCGCCGGTACGGCGCAGAACATCGTCACCAACCCCGAAGGACGCTTCCAGCTGTTCCGGATCGGCGACGCCGTGTCTGCCCGCAACACCCACGCGGCCATCTACGATGCTTTGCGCCTGGTGAAAGAAATCTGAATCCGAACCTCCATTCCTGTTGGAACGGAGGCTCGCCATGAACAAGAGGGAAACCATGTCAGCAGTGACCATTAAATCGAAGGCGGCAGTCGCTTTCGGACCTGGGCAACCGTTACAGCTGGTGGACATCGATGTCGCACCGCCCAAGGCTGGCGAAGTACGGGTTCGAATCGTGGCAACCGGTGTCTGCCACACGGATGCTTTTACCTTGTCGGGCGATGATCCCGAGGGGATCTTTCCTGCCGTGCTGGGTCATGAGGGCGGCGGGATCGTCGAGTCGATCGGTGAAGGCGTGACGTCTTTGTCGGTCGGCGACCATGTGATTCCGCTGTACACGGCTGAGTGCCGGCAATGCAAATTCTGTCTATCGGGCAAGACCAATCTGTGCCAGGCAGTCAGAGCGACACAGGGCAAAGGCCTGATGCCTGACGGAACATCGCGTTTCTCTTTTCAGGGCCAGCCGGTGTTCCACTACATGGGCTGCTCGACCTTCTCCGAGTACACGGTACTGCCGGAGATCTCCCTGGCCAAAATCCCCAAGGACGCGCCGCTGGAACAGGTGTGCTTGTTGGGCTGTGGCGTGACCACAGGCATTGGTGCCGTACTCAATACTGCCAAGGTCGAGGCTGGGGCAAGCGTTGCGATATTCGGGCTCGGCGGGATCGGGCTGGCGGCCATCATCGGCGCGAAAATGGCCAACGCCGGGCGAGTCATCGCCATTGATATCAACCCGGCCAAGCGGGACGTCGCCCTATCGCTCGGCGCGACCGACTTCATAAATCCCATGGACTATGACAAGCCCATCCAGGACGTGATTGTCGAGCTCACCGACGGTGGCGTGGACTATTCGTTTGAATGTGTCGGCAACGTCAAATTGATGCGAGCTGCTCTGGAGTGCTGCCACAAGGGCTGGGGTGAATCGATCATCATCGGTGTCGCCGGTGCGGGCCAGGAAATCAGCACCCGCCCTTTCCAACTGGTGACCGGGCGCGTCTGGCGCGGCAGCGCGTTTGGTGGGGTCAAGGGCCGCACGGAGCTTCCCAGCTACGTTGAGAAAGCGAGCACCGGCGAAATTCTGCTGAAAACCTTCATCACCCATAACCTTGGCCTTGAGGACATCAACAAGGCTTTCGAATTGATGCATGGCGGGCAAAGCATTCGCACCGTCATTCATTTCTGACCAGGGCACTGCCGTGATATCGGCCAGCGCTCATACCCGCATCACAACCCAAAGGAAATCAAAATGTCAGTTTTTACCCATGTCACTGTCGGTACCAATGACCTTGCCAAAGCACGGAGCTTCTATGATGGCGTTCTCAAAGAAATTGGTCTCAACCGTGTTGCCGACCTTGATGAATCCGGCTCCATTTGGGGGGTAGATAAACCGTCGTTCTTCGTGCTCAAACCCGCCAATGGCAATCCTGCCAACGTTGGCAATGGCGTGACTGTCAGCTTCGAAGCGCCTAATCGCGCTGCGGTACATGCATTCCACGAAACCGCACTCGCCGCCGGTGGCATCTGTGAAGGCGAACCGGGTTCGCGTAACTGGGCTGAAAATGCCTATGCCGCTTACGCCCGGGACCTTGATGGCAACAAACTGGCTGTCTATTGCTTCAAGGCCGAATAATCGCAACCCTGACGCCTTCTGCAGTGAAGGCCCTTCAGCGGGCCTTCACTGTTATCCCCTGCCCTGGCTACATTCCGCGCCGCGCAACCTCAGCGCCTGCATTCACTGCCCGCCCCACAATGGATTCGATGTTCTGATCGGCCATCGACTGCAGCGCTGCTGCCGTCACGCCACGGTAAGCCATCAACGACTCAATCATTTGCTGCGGATCGCGACTGGCAAGCATCTGGCCGCCCCCCACCACTACGCCTTGTGCAGCGCGCTGCGCGATGGCAAGGGGAATTCCCGCAGCCACCGCCTGATTAGTCAGTGCCATTTGCAACATTGCCGGGAAGGCCGGCCCAGTCCCGGACAACGCGCTGAGGTAATCAATACAGTCTTCATCAGACACTTCGTCCGCTGAACCTACGCACTCGAACAGTCGCTGCACCCACTTGCGGTCGCGCTCTGGAAGGTTTTCGACACTGTACCAAGGCGTGAACGACTGCCTGATTTCCACGGCAGCGTTCGGCATGGCCCGCAACACGACATCCGCACCGGTGGCCGCGCTGATGGCTGCCGCCGGAACTCCAGCCATCAGGGAAATTACCAGCTTGCCGCGGGCGTTGATCTGCACTTCACGAAACTGCTCCGGCCGGATGGACAGCACGACAATATCGCTGAGATCCACCAACTGCTGGTTGTCGGCCAGCAGCCTCACGCCTGGCTCGAAGGTACTGACGCCGGAACGGTTCGAGATCAACAAACGGTCAGGTTTGATGAAACCGCTTTCAAGGAGCGCCTCGGCGATTGCACGCCCGAGCCAGCCGGTGCCCCCGATGATGCCCAGCGTTCTATTCTCCATCGGCAGTGGACTCCTCGAATGTTTCAACCAAGGGAACGAAAACGCCGGGCTCTTTTTCTGCGTAGCCGAACTTTCCATAAAAGCGGTCCAGTTCGCGCCGCTTCGGTACTTTGCCGGTGAACACGCTCACGTACTGAGGAATCCGTCGAAATCGTACGACGATATCTTCATTGGTTTTCATGGAGATGTAGCCGATTTGTGTGAGGTAGATAGTCCTGGCCCGAACGTCAGCCCCCTCGCCATCGTAGCCAAACCGTCGGAACATCGCGGCCAAGGCATTCATCCGTGCCTCATCGGCCAAGGCGATTTCAGCAGTGACCTCGTCCGATTGCAGCGCCCAACTGCGCACGGCAAATTCGAATTGCGAGTCGAACATCTCAGGGTTCACCCAGCACTCGAAGACGTTGAGAATCGCTTCGGAAATACTTTCTGCGTAACTCTCGCATTGGCTAACCATACCGCCGGTGTTCTTGTCCCGCCATCGAGCCAGGAGTGCCGCGAGCAGCTGTTCGCGATCTTCATAGAACCAGTAAAAGCTGGTACGAGACAAATTCAAGCGTTTGGCCAGCGGCATCACCCGCACAGCATCCACACCCGACTCTTTAAGAGCATCGTAGGCGGCGTCCAGCCAACCATCGACGGAGCCTCGCCAGCCTGCGTCCTGCGCTTTGGTTTTCGCCCTTCCTGTCTGTGACATTCGGGTTGCACCTTTCTTTGAGATTCTTCGTCACTGTACACCTCAGGATCTGTGGCGTACACGGCATGTACAGCTGCGTACATTTTCGAGACGCTGAATCGCCAAATCAAGTGAGCACGTCGTCAATGACCCGAATCAAGCGCTGCTGGAGTTCAACTCAGCGATATATCGCTACGGGTTCACCAATGACATCCCGATTAATCGTGAGGCCCAATCCTGGGGCCTGCGGGGCACGGATACGGCCATCCACCACGGGAATGTCGACGTGCGCCGTGATCGGTGGATACATATCGCGCGTATCGAGCACGCAGCACAGATTTCGGTGTGGGATAGATTGCCCGAGGTGAGTCAGTGCAGCGAACGCTACCTGTGAGCCAGCGGTCTCCTGAACGCTCATCGTCAAACCGGAGGTCATGCACATGTCGCGCAAACGTCGGGCTCTGGTCAGGCCGCCATGCTTGGAGACTTTCAAGCCAATACCGTCTGCAGCCTTCTCGCTGATCAGTTGCATCACCGAAGCTTCATCCGTCGCCAGCTCGTCCATGATCAACGGCACATTGGTTCGCTGGCGCAGGGACATGTGCTCAGCCCAGGTGGCGCATGGCGCCTCAAGCACGAAGTCCAGCCCGGATGGCAGCAGCTTCAACATGCGCAATGCATGTTCTACCGTCAGGCCACCGTGGCAATCAACGATGAAGTATTCCTCGGGGCGGGCATCTGCAAGGGATGCCTCAATGCGTGCGGCATCCAGCGCGGGCCCACCCTCCTCCGGTGTCGCGCCAACCTTCACCGAATGCCCTAGGTACCCTTGCTTGCGAGTCTGAGCAATTCGACGACGCATGTCATCGGGGTCGCCAGCATAGGTCGAGTCGATAATCGGCATCGTCAGTCCTGTACTGCCCCCCAGCAGTTCACACACCGGCATCCCGACCGCTTTGCCCAGAATGTCCCAGCAGGCCACATCAATCGCAGCTTTCGCATGAAGGTGGCCCATCAAGATACTGTCCATGAGATCGTTGATACGGTCAACCTGACGGGGATCCCGGCCAATGAGCAGGTCCGCCATTTCGGCGATACCCGCCCTCACACCCAGCGCGTGCGCTGCAATATAGTTCGGGCCAAAAGGCGTCGACTCGCCCCAGCCTTCAAGGCCAGTATCTGTGCGAATACACACTATCGTGGAGTCAAAACTTGTGTAATTACGGCCGCCTGACAACTTATAAACGCCGCCAGCATAGGGCAGATCGACTTGATAAACTTCAATTTCAATGATCTTCACAAACACTCTCCTGTGGTGGCACCAATACCAGTTTTCCCGCATAACGTTTTTCTATGCAACTGTCCGCGTTTTATTATTAGTCGGCGGATTTACCAAGAGCATGCTTGCTGTGCGCGCAACCAAAAAGATTTTTACCAATAGGTATTTATTCTTATTCATTGGGCGCTCACTCTGTGCATTGAACGACCCAGGTGTTATCAGCAAAAATATTGAGGCGGGCAAACTGAAACTTGTAGCTTTCTACTTATAGAAAACCTTAGCAGCTGATACCCCCTGTCCATAATGATATTTTAGCTCGATAAATGATGACTTCAGGTCATGACGGCAAGCGTCCCGTTGGATCGCGCACTATGACAATGATCGATGCTCTTACAGAGAAGGGGCTGACAGCCAACCTGGATTCGCCCCACGTCGACCGGCCTGAGCGCGACTTCAAAAGCTCGATTCAGAATTTTTTGATAACGCCACGTTATCTTTGGTCCAGTAAAAAAGTTGCTAGACGCTGCGATCCATTGAAATTAAATAATGGCTGCACCAAAGAACTATCAGGTAGGTTACCCTATGAAATTCAATAATAAAGTGGTGGTCATTACCGGCGCTGCCGGCGGTGTCGGACAGGCGTTAGCGTTGTTGTTCGCCCGAGAAGGCGCAAAGCTTGTTTTGTCTGATTTTGATGAAGCCGGTTGCAAATCAATTTCCGCAAAAGTCCGTGACCTGGGCGCCGAAGTGCACTACGTGGCAGGCGATTTACGCCGTAAAGAATATTGCGAAGCGATTGTCCAAACTGCCGTCGATGTTTTTTCGGGGATCGACATCGTATTGAACAATGCGGGCATCATTCCCCGCGGCACGATTGAGGAAACCACTGACGATATGTGGTTTGACGCCATGGGCGTAAACTTGAATGCAGTGTTCTTCATCTGCCGTGCCGCGATACCGCACATGAAAAATCGCCCCGGTGCCGCAATCGTCAACACATCATCTGTATGGGGCATTTATCCAGGCCCCGCTCATGTGGCGTATTGCACAAGCAAAGGGGCTGTCGCGGCTTTAACCAAGAATCTGGGCCGCGATTGCGCACCCTTGGGCATCCGCGTCAATGCCGTCTGCCCGCACGAAATCAACACCCCGATGTTACGCAGCGGCTTTGAGCGTCGCGGCCTTGATCCGGATAAGGCCGTGCAAGAACTGAACAAGAGCGTGCCTTTAGGCCGTATTGCCGAGCCTGAAGACATTGCGGATGTTATCGCATTTCTGGCGTCCGACGAGGCCAGGTACATCGCCGGTGAAACGGTAGAAGTCACAGGCGCCAAGCCGGTATCCGGCTAAGGAGAGGTAGCGATGCTCAACGAAAAAAATGTAGTGGTGACCGGGGGCGGCAGAGGGATTGGTCGAGGCATCACCGAACAATTGCTTGAGGCGGGAGCTTCTGTATTGATCGCTCAGCGCCAGGCACTGGACGACGACTTGCGAGATCACCCCCGAGTCTATTTCGTCGAGGCTGATCTCGCCTCGATGGAGTCACCGAATTTGATTGCACAGTTCGCCCAGGAGCAGCTTGGCGGAATCGATGTATTGGTTAACAACGCCGGCTTCATGTTCGAGAAATCCATCGATGATATGACCGAACAGGAATGGGATCGCATGATGGCAGTCAATCTGCGGGCGCCAGCGTTCTTGTGCAAGGCATTGGTGCCCCAGATGCGTTTGCGAGGCGGTGGCAGCATCATCAACATCGGGTCGATCGAAGGGATAGGCGCCAACCCTGAACATGCCGCGTACTGTGCCTCCAAGGCTGGCATCCATGGGCTGACCCGAGCCTTGGCAGTCGATCTCGGCCGGGACCGCATCCGCTGCAATGCCATTGCTCCGGGTTGGATCAATTCCGAGTTGAGTGATGCATACCTCGCGGCTCAAGATGATCCGCGTGCGGCGCGCCAGGCACTACTGCGCCTTCACCCGGTCGGACGTACCGGATTGCCGGCGGATGTTGGCGGGACAGTCGTTTTCCTGGCCTCCGAATCATCGGCCTTCATCACCGGGCAAGTGCTGGTGGTGGATGGGGGTCGCACGGCGAAACTGCCACTGCCGTTTTGATCGAATCAACCTGACTTGCGGCGGAGGGGGTCACCCACCCACCTCCGTTGCAGGTTGCGCGGAGCCAGACTGTTGTGGCCCGCGGCAACATTTTGCACATTGACGATCAGCCGTAATGTCTACTACGCAGACCCGGCAAAACTCCACAAGTCAATAGAAAGGCGTACTGCATGTCACGCCTTCGCTTTAATCGCATACAGCCCACCAATAATTACCAACGCTGCTCCAACAACCACCCACATATCAGGGTGCTCGGCAAAAACGATCACACCGATCAAAGTGGCGAACACCAGAAGCGCATAGTTGAAAGGCTGCAGCGTAGAAGCGGTAGCGTATTTCAGTGCTTGAATGAAGAGAATCTGAGCGACTACTCCCGTCAATGATAGGATCCCCATCAGAAGGCCCTGGACCGGAGTCGGAGAAACCCATGCGGGCAGCCCCGCAAATGTGACTGTCAGGGCACCCACACATGCCATAAAGAGCATGTTCGTAGCAAAGGAGTCGTGCTGGCTAATCCGGCGCGTCAGTACGTTGAACACGGCGAATCCCAAAGCCGCCAGCAGGGGAATCAGCGCCGCGAGTTCAAAGACGCCCGCGCCTGGCCGGAGGATGATCAGAGTCCCGGTGAACCCTATGACCGAAGCAATCCAGCGTCGAAGGCCTATAAACTCTCCAAGTACGGCACCGGCCAATGCCAATGTCATCAGCGGAAATACGGCATAGAGCGCGTGCATTTCGGCCAGGCCCAGATAGCGTAGCCCCATCGCAAACAGTATCGTTTCAGCCACGGCTAACAGCGCTCGCATGATTTGGAGCCAAGCGTGCTTGCTGCGAAACGACGCCTTTACCCTACCTTGATAGGCCGCATATCCGAGGGCAAAAACGACAAACACCCAATACCGCACCATGACCAGCTGGGCAACCGGAAAGTCTTTGACAAGCACCTTGGTTATTCCGTCCTGGGTCGCAAAGATAAGCATTGAAAGCAGGCACAGGAAAATCCCGAGTTTGGGCCTTGCGACCCCAGGACTGACGGCAACGGTGGGCGTAGTTAAGTACGCGGTGTTTTTTGTTTGATCGCTCTTCAATCGCACCTCGGTCATGCCCTCCTCCTTAGCGTGTCAGCTGTCGACGAAGCTCTTCTTTATTTCACCAGCCGCATTTCTCTCGATGGCCGGTAACCAAAATACGAGCTGTAGCATTTGCTGAAATGGCTCGGTGAAACAAAGCCGCATGCGACCAGCACATCAACCTGAGACAGCTCTGTGTGCTGAAGTAATCGCCGTGCTTCGGTAATGCGCAATTCCAGGTAATACCGTTGCGGTGTGGTACCCAGCTGTTCTTTGAACAAGCGCTCTATTTGTCGACGGGAACGTCCGGCATAAACCGCCAGTTGGTCCATTTGCAGCGGTTCTTCAAGGTTGGCGTCCATCAGCTTGACCACCTCTTTAAGGGGGGCACTTAACGAGATGTTCTGTGTCGGTTTGATACGCCGATACCGCGATTCTTCGAAAGACAGAATGTCTTCGATGCCCTCGACAAGCGCCTTGCCATGCAGCCCTTTGATCCATTCGAGCGCCATATGAAAAGCACCCGCCGGACTCGAGGCCGTGAGCCGGTCGCGATCCATGACAAATGCTTCACTGGTGACATGCGTGAATTTTGAAATTTCTGCGAGCGCGGGTCGGTGCTCGGGGTGAATCGCACAACGATACCCTTCAAGCAAACCTGACACGCCCAAAAACCACGCCCCATTCCACAGCCCGGCCAGGGTGATACCAAGTTCCGATGCCGTTTTGAGGAGGCTGATCAGCTCGTGATTGACTTTGAGTTCGGTGCGGTAGCCGCCGCATATGACCAGCAAATTAAGGTCTTTGAGTGCTGCGACTTCCAAACGCGCATCCGGTCGAATGACCAGGCCAAGGTCGCTGGTGACCTCTCCGTCCTGCAACCCGAAAGTTCGTGAAGAGAACAACGTGGGACGCAAAAGGTTGGCAGTGACAATCGTATCCAGAGCTTGCGTAAATGCAGGCAGCGAAAAGTTTTCGAGCAGTAAAAATCCTGCCCGGGCATGAGCCGTCGGCTCGCTCCGAGTCCCTTCCAGATAGCGCAGGTTTTTACCTTTCATACACCCGCTGAAATCTCGTCGTTCGATCACTTTACGCCTCGCTTCTTTACACTGACGAACGTACTGTCTAGGCGAGCTGGAAGCCGTGAGCCAGAGGGTCTTTGTCATCAACGAAAATGGTGTTGTGACCTATCACTTCAGCCCAGCCGCTGACACTTGGATTCATGCCGTCGAAGGTTCCGACTTTTACCGATGCCTCAACCTTTCCTTCGTAGATCGTACCGATCAGACTTTCGAGTCGATAAACGTCGCCGACGTTCAGCCGACCCTTTCCGAAGAGCTGAGCCATCCGGGCCGAAGTACCGGTACCGCCGGGAGAACGATCAATAGCTTTATCACCGTAGAACACGGCACAGCGTCCATGCACGGTTCTGCTCTGTGGTTTGTCACACCAGATGATGTGATGAACACCACTGATTCTGCTGTTCTCTGGATGTACCGGGTCACAAATGGCCGAGAGCGCTGCGCGCAGCTTCTGGCTCAACCCCACGATGTCAGCCGTCGTCTGCCCTTCGAATCCAGTCCAGCACTCCTGTGGTTCGACCACCGCGTAGAAATTCCCGCCGTAGGCGATGTCCACCGTAAACGTACCAATATTAGGTACTTCCACCACCACATCGGCGCTGTGCAGGTAGCTGGATACGTTGAACAAGCGAATCGACTCAACAAATTCGCCGCCCATGGTGTATTCGACATCGACCCGTCCCGCCGGTGTGTCAATGGCCAGCTTTCCCGGCTCACGAGGTGTCACCAAGCCCTCTTCAATGACCACGGTCGATAATCCGATGGTGCCCGCTCCACACATCGGCAGGCAGCCGCTGACTTCGATAAACAACGCACCGAAGTCGCAGTCATCACGTACCGATGTATAGATGATGACGCCAGACATGATGTCGTGCCCCCGGGGCTCGAACATCAATGCGGTGCGTACCCAGTCGTGGTCACGCACGAAAATATCGCGCCGCTCCGCCATCGATACGGAAGGCATCAGTGGTGCTCCGCCCGCTACGACCCGAACCGGGTTGCCGCACGCGTGCGAATCAATGCAAAAAAAGCTGCGTCTCATACTGATGCCCTTTCAAAGGAGTTTGCTGGGGGAGTGACGCTGCAACGCGCCCCGTGACAGTCGATCCAGCAGCAGCGCAATAGCGACAATGGCCAGGCCCGCTCGAAGCCCCATACCCATCTCCATCCTGGAGAGGCCACGGGTGACTTCAGCCCCCAGACCGCCTGCCCCCACCAGACCTGCCAGCACCACCATCGCCAACGACATGAGGATGCATTGGTTCAGGCCTACCAACAGCGTGGGTGCGGCAGTCGGCAGTTCAATTTTGAACAGAATGTCTTTAGGTGAAGCACCGGATGCCTGGCCCAACTCAAGGAGATCCTTGGGCAACTGCTTGAAGGCAAGGGTCGTCAATCTGAGCATCGGCGGAATGCCGTAAACAATCGTTGCAATGATCGCGGGTACCCGTCCCAGGCTGAACAACATCACTGCGGGGATCAGGTAAACCCAGGGCGGCACCGTTTGCATGATGTTCAGGATCGGCAGCAACGCTTCATCTACACGCTTCACCCGGGCAGCCAGAACCCCCAGCGGGAAAGCGATGGCCACCGAGATCAGGACCGCCACACTGACGAGCGCGATCGTCTGGATGGACGCGATCCACAGGCCTGCGAACAAACAGAAAGCCAACATCACCGCAGCGAAAACAGCGACCCGCTTATTGGCAAAAAAGAACGCTGCGACGACGACAATACCGATGAATAAATACGGATGGGGAGCAAGCAGCGCTCCCTCCACTGCACCGAGTACCGCCTCAACAACCTGACTGATCCCTTTGAACAAGCCATGTAAATTTGTGTTCAGCCAGTCAACGGCGGGAGCCAGGTATTCGCCTGGAGAAAATTGAATGTGCGTTGTCATTGGGAAGCCCTCACCCGCGCCTGTGCAGCACTCTGCGCCAGACGATCCAGGATCATGGTCAGGATAACGATAGCGATGGCCGCGTTGATCGACTTGGCGATATCCAATGTACGAACGGACCCGTAAATCGCCTCGCCCAATCCGCCCGAACCTACAATGCCTGCAATAACAACCATGCCGAATGCCATCATCAGGCTTTGGTTAACGCCGGCCATGATGCTGGGCATGGCGAACGGTAAGCGGATCTTGAAAAACATCTGCATTCCAGTCACGCCACTGGCATCTCCCAACTCGATGAACTCCTTGGGTGTCATGCGAATTCCCAGGGAGGTCAGTCGTATCGCAGGGGGAAGCGCGACAATAAAAGTCGCCAACAGCGCCGTGGCAGGGCCGTAGCCGAGCAGCGCAATGGCCGGTAGCAGGTAGATGTAGGGCGGCATCGTCTGGATCAAATCCAGACAAGGATCAACCACACGATCAAAGGCTGGCGCCAGACCCGCGACGACTCCCAGCGGAATGGCGACCGCCAGTGCCAACACAGTAGCGGTGAGCACCAGTGCAAGCGTACTGACTGTCTCTGGCCACAAACCGATAAGGTCGCACAGCAACAATGCCAGACCTGAGAGAATCGCGAAGCGGACGCCGACCACACGCCAGCCAATCAACGCCATGACAATCGCCACGACGTAATGCGCTGGATAAGCGATACACCACAGCACGCCTTCGTAAATGCCATTCAGCACCGCATTGACGGCATCGAACACGAACTCGCCATTATCTGAAAGACATTCCAGCCCCGTATCAACGGATGCATCGAACTGACTGGAAAAATCCGGCGTGCTCATGCGGACGCCTCCATCGCAATGGCAGTTGCTACGGGCGCCAATTCATTGGGAATACCTTGCACGCCCCGCAGCAGATCACGCGGGGTAATGATCCCCACCACTGTTCCGTTATCGACGACGGCGAGCGCGTCGCGCTCGGACTTCATCGTCAATCCGATAAGTTCATTGATATCGGCGTCAAGCGAGGTTTTGGTGAACCTGGAGATGTCACATGTCGGGTGAGCTGCCTTGTAGGCCTGGACCGACGTCATGACCGAGTGAGCCTTCACCAGATGCAGTCGGGAAATGCCGGCGACAAACTCAGCCACGTAGTCGTCAGCCGGGTTGAGCACGATCTCCTCGGCGGTGCCGACCTGAATGATGGCGCCATCCTTCATGATCGCAATGCGATCACCAATGCGGATGGCCTCGTCCAGGTCGTGGGTAATAAACACTGCGGACTTGCCCAGTTCCTTGGTCAACTGGCGGAACTCATCCTGCAACTGTCGGCGAATCAGCGGATCAAGCGCGCTGAACGGTTCATCCATCAAAATTACTTCTGGATCGGCAGTCAGTGCACGCGCCAGCCCGACCCGTTGTTGCATGCCTCCGGACAGCTCGCTGGGATAGCGCGAAGTCCACTCGCTCAATCCAACCTTCGCCAGCGCCTGCTCGGCCACTTTGTAACGTTCAGCCTTGCCCACCCCCTGCACTTCCAGGCCAAACGCGGTGTTCTCAAGAACCGTACGATTAGGCAGCAAGGCAACGCTTTGAAAAACCATACCGATGTGACGCGCCCTCACCTCTCGCAGCTGTGCTGGCGACAAGGATGAAACGTCTTTGCCTTTGACCAGCACCTTCCCGGAACTAGGGGTGATCAGCTTGTTCAGCAATCTTATAAGGGTGGATTTGCCACTGCCGGACAAACCCATGATGCAAAAGATTTCCCCCCGGCGAACCTGGAGACTGACATCGGAAACCCCGACCACGCAGCCGTAGTTTTGCAGGATCTCGGTCTTTGAAAGACCCTGCTGGACAACCGCATCCATGGCTGCCGGTGCACTTTTACCGAAGATTTTCCAAACCGACTGGCAATCCACCAGCACTTCGTCAGTATTAATTGTGGCCATCGTCATTTCGCAATCCATCGAACCAGTTGTTTGCTGGTTTCTTTAATTAATCAAAGGGCGGCAGTGGCAAACAAAAAAAATCTTAATAGTTCTTGATATTTCCCCAACGATTTACAAGATCTGTATGGCTATCTATCCAGCCCTTGATAGCCTCGTCCATGGTCTTGCCATCCTTGACTTCAGCATTCATTGCGGTGATGTCCGTGATAGGCACATAAACGCTGGCCATTAGTTCACGCGCACGCGGATTGGCTTCAGCGAAGCCTTTGTGTCCGATCCAGTAATAACCCTGCAATGGCGGGAAGACCCCTTTTGGATCTTTCAAGAACTTGAGATCAAATTTCTTGGTCATCCACGATGGATCCCAGACGGTTACCGCCACCCATTCTTTGCGGTCGACTGCCGACTTTAACGCCGCCGTCATTGCTGAAGTACTGCCTTCGACCAGCTTGAGCTTGATGTCGTACGCTTTGACCACGTTGTTTGCGTCACTCATCAAGCCCGAACCAGGCTCGATGCCTATGATTCTGTTCCCCAGTTTTTCCGCGTTTGCATTCAGCTGTTCGATGGAGTCGATGTCTACGTAACTGGGTACTGCCATGCCCTGATAAAGACCAAAGGAGACCGGTGACAGCTTCTCGATTTTGTTCTTGTTCTTTTTCCAATAATCGGCGGCGGCGTAATCAATCTGGGATGCCAACACCTGAATATCCCCCTTGCTGAGTGCAGCGTAGGCGATACCCCACTCGGAAAACTCCACGACTTTTACGGTGTATCCTGCGTTCTCAAGTACTTTCTTGGTGATGCCAGTAATAGGCACCAAGTCCTCCCAAGACATGGTGCCCATTACTATGTTTTTTTCTTCAGCGTGTGCCTGCAAACTCATCACGCCCACAAACGCGAGCGCGCAGAATGCCTTCCAGATATTTCTCATGGATTATTCCGTTCTTATTAGTGACTTGTTAAACGGCCTTTATTGGAAAAGCCGACGACTTAACTTGTTAACCTTCTCGCCCGGCCCAAAACTCATGCCAGCGAATAACCGAACTGACGCCCAGCTTCGTTATTATCTTGGGTGGTAGCTTGCTGGGGCCTGGTGCGTGACTGAAGCTATCGAGAAACTCCGAACGCGTACCCGATGCCAACTCTGCAGCCATCACACCCGCCAGGGTGCTTTTCACAGTACCCAGTCCATTTTCGCAGCAAGCCGAGTACAGGTTTTCTTCAATTTCACCAAATGCAGCGGCGCTGTTACGACTCAGACACAGACGGCCGGCCCAACTGAACTCCAACGCAGTGGATTTCAATTCGGGAAAGCGGGCATCCAGGGAATGTCGCTGTTCTTTGGCCACCGCAGCTACCCGCTCTGGAGTGACCTGGATACTCGGGTCATAGGTGAACTTTGTCCGGATGACGATACGCGAGAGACCGTCTGAAGAGATCTTGCGAACGGTCGCGCCCATTGGATCCGCCGGCAACAACGCCCACCGGGCTTTGCCCGGTACGTCTTTCTTGAATTCATCATCACTGTACGCCGCCGTCATGGAAGCGTAAGTGAAGACGTGCAGCAGGCGTCCTTGATAATGACCAAAGTCTTCAATGTGCCCGTTGACCCCCAAGATGACCTTGGGTGCGTGTACCGTCCCGTTATGAGATCGAGCGCTCCAGCCACTTCCCTGCTTGGTCAATTCAATAATCGGAGAGCGTTCGAACAGCGTGATTTTCCCTTCGAGCCCTGCTGCCAGGTCTCGAATGTATTGTGCAGGTTGAATCAACACTGCGCCGGGGGTATAGATCCCACCGTGGTAATAGGTGGACCCGGTGATTTCACGCATCTGCGCGGCATCAAACATCTCGAACTTTTCGCCAATGCGCTCAAGGGATTTGGCGTAATTGACGTTCAGCTTCAGTCCACGCTCAGTGGCGGCCGCGTTGATCTTCCCTGAAGGGTCGAAGGTGTCTGGGGACATGCCGTACTCGCGTGCGGCTTCAGCGGCAAAAGCAATCGCAAAACGATTTTGGGTGATTTCCAGCGCCGTTGCAGACTCACTCGCCACGGAGTATTCCCCGGACGACAGACTGTGCGGCACATCGATCATGAAGCCAGAGTTTCTGCCCGACGGCCCCTTGGCGACTTCATGAGCATCGACCACAACAATGCTGTCACCCGGGTGCAGCTGTGAAAGTCTGCGAGCGGCGGACAGGCCGGCAAAACCGGCCCCTATAATCAGCCAGTCCGCCGTCACGTTTCCATCAAGCATGCGGACAGGCGCAGTGCGTGCGGAAATCGCCTCCCAACCTGAAACCCCTGTGTCTACCGGCAGACGCTTGATGGTGTGGGTGCTCATTTTTCGGTCTCTTCATCCGACCGATCAGACACATCGATCCAGATTGTTTTGATTTCGGTGTACTGGTCATGGGCAAAAATGGATTTGTCCCGACCGCCGAAGCCTGACTCCTTGTAGCCACCGAAGGGTGTCGATGCATCACCCTCACCAAAGCAGTTCACGGTGACGATGCCGGCGCGAATTTCCCGCGACAACTTGATCGCCCGCCGCAGGCTGCCGGTGTAAACAGAGGCCGCCAGGCCATAGACCGTGTCATTGGCCAGCGCAATGGCTTCGGAGATCGTGTTGAAGGAGGTGACCGAGAGAATCGGGCCGAAGATCTCCTCCTGGAACAGCCGGTTGTCTCGACCAACACCGTCAATCACCGTTGGCTCTACAAAGGCACCGTCTTTGGTCGCGCCACCGTAAACAACTTCAAGCTTTCCGGCGGCGGCGTGCTCAAGGTACGACTTCACTTTGGCAAAATGCTCAGGGCTAACAAGCGACCCTACGCGGTTTTCCGGATCGAGTGGATCGCCCATCTTCCATTCGCGGATGTAGGCGCCCATGCGCTCCAGCAGCTCGTCTTTAACAGACGCGTGGACGATCAGACGAGAAGTCGCGGAGCAGTTTTCCCCCATGTTCCAGAACGCGCCGTTGACGACATGCTGAGCAACGAGATCCAGATCCTGGGCATCGTCCATCACCACGGCCGGGTTTTTCCCGCCGCACTCAAGGACGATGCGTTTCAGGTTCGAATCAGCTGCGTAATGCAGGAAGCGGCGGCCGGTCGCGGTGGAGCCGGTGAAGCTCACCATGTCGACGTCGTTGTGCAAACCGATCGGCTCACCGACCTCTTTGCCCGTGCCGGTCACAATGTTGAGTGCACCAGCGGGTATACCGGCTTCAAACGCGAGCTGAGCGACACGCAAGGTGGTCAGCGAGGTTTGTTCAGCAGGTTTGACGATGACCGAACAGCCAGCAGCAAGGGCTGGACCGATTTTCCAGGCCAGCATCAGCAGTGGGAAGTTCCAGGGCAATACGCAGCCCACTACGCCGATTGGCTCCCGAACTACCATGGTGAACGCGTCGCTGCCCACCGGGGCGGTGTTGTCATAAATCTTGTCGATCAGTTCTGCGTGCCAGCGGATCGTGTGGATGGTGTCCGGGATGTCGACCAACTGACATTCACTGACCGGTTTGCCGCTATCGAGACTTTCGAGGACGGCCAGTTCGTGTTGATGGCTTTCAAGCAGGTTTGCAAACTTCAACAGAACCGCTTTGCGCTCCCGAGGAGAAACAGATCTCCAGCGTCCATCCTCAAAGGCCTCCTTGGCATTGCTCACCGCGAAGTCGACATCATCGGACGAACACGCTGCGACGTCGGTCAAAAAGTCACCGGTCGCCGGATTGTTCGTGGCGAAGGTTTTGCCCGAGATCGCGGGCTTGAACGCGCCATTGATGAACGCCTTGGATGGCAACGAAATGTCTTTGGCCAGAGCGGCATATTCGGCCTTGCTCAGAAGATCACCCATGGCTGGCTCCCGAAGAAATGTTGGCTACGTTACGTTTGAGTTCAGTAATGACCGACGCGAAGCGCTGCTTTTCGTCCGCTTCAAGTGGCTGCAATGGCAGGCGCACGTTACCGACTTTCAATCCGGCAACTTCGCAGCCGTACTTGATCGACTGCACGAACTTGCCACAGTCCAGGGCATTCATCAGCGGCATCATTGCCGACATGATTTGACGGCCTTTGTCGAAGTTCTTTTCGATCACGCAGGCTTCATAAAGCGCAACGTGTTCCCTGGGCAGGAAGTTGGAACCTGCGCACACCCAACTGCGGGCGCCCCAGGCAAAAAACTCGAGGGCCTGGTCGTCCCATCCGCAGGACAAGGCGATGTTGGGGAACTGCCGGGCCAGCATATGCACCTGGCCCATGTCGCCGGAACTTTCCTTGATGGCGACGACGTTTTTCGATTGGCTGACACGCGTGAAATACTCTTCATCCATCGACACACACATGCGCCCCGGATAGTTGTAAAGCATGATCGGCAAGTCCGCTGCGCGATCGATAGTGAGCGCGTGAATCGCGTTTTCCTGTGAGGTTGGCAGCGCATAAGGCGGAGTCGTGACGAGAATGGCGTCCGCTTTGATCGCTTTGGCATCCTTGGCGTACTGAACCGCATCTTCGGTGCGAATCGCCCCGGTACTGACGATCAGTTGCACCCGAGTGCCGATCACGTCTTTGGCGTAGGCCGCCAACTCGGTGCGCTCTTCGGCGGTCTGCGCATAATACTCGCCGGTCGACCCGCCAATAATAATGCCGTGCACTTTCGCCTCAATCAGCGACTCCAAAACTTCCGAGTATACATTCCAGTCAATCTCCCCATCAGAGTTATAAGGAGTTACTGCTGGCGTATAAATACCTTCAAATTTCAAGATAAATGCTCCGAATGCGAGTTAGGTGAAAGATCAACGAGCGCGTTAGCTTTGATGCCTGAGGCGCGATAAACATCTCCATGTTTTCTGGGGACAGTCCCCAATGCTCAAACACGGGATCAACTACGGCACTTTGGTTAACTGTTGAATCCAGACTGGCATGGGCAAAGAAGGCGGTCAATAGAGTGTATTTCTGACGTATACATCTCTAGAGGGGTGCTTCATACATACTGAAAAATAATTTCTCCTTTGTTTTCAATGATTTGAAATTTTCGCATCAGCGCCCCGACGTCAATCGATAACATTTGTTTATGCATTGATAAGAGTAAATGTTTCTTGTTGATGCATGTTTATCGTCGTAGCCTTACAACAGCGATATTCTACCGACGAATTGGATAAGAGATTTCTCGTACATTCGTTCCATTAATTAGAATCTGTCTGCCCGGGCTTGAATAAGGCGCAGTAGAAAAATTGCTATTGATGCAACATCGGCATTACAGAAATGTCTGTATTAGTAAGGATTCGCGGATAGAAGTAGCACGGTTTGATGGGCTTGCATCCACAGACGGTACTGCGAACTCAAGACCGTTTGGCCTCACCTCGCTGAGCAGGCTGAATGTGTCGCCCCTTTGGTATTTTGGAGTGTGTTGACCGTGAGCACTAAATCGGCAGTTTCAAATCTTATCGCGCAGCGTAAACCTGACCACGCGCTGCCAGGTGCCCTTTATAGCGATCCAGACGTTTACAGGCAGGATCTGGAACAGATCTGGCACAAAAGCTGGATTTTCGCAGGGCACACATTTGAGCTGGAGAAGTCGGGTCAGTACCTGTCGCTGCAAATCGGCGATTACCCTGTCGCTATCGTGCGCGGCGCAGACAAGCAGATTCGGGCCTTCCACAACGCCTGCCGACATCGCGGTTCCAAGGTGTGCCCGGAAGCCAGCGGCAAGGTCGCCAAGCTGGTGTGCCCTTACCACAAATGGACATTCGAGCTGGATGGCCGCCTGCTGTTCGCCGGGAACATGGCGGAGGATTTCGACAAGTCTCAGCATGGGTTGAAACCCGTGCATTGTGAGGTCGTTGAAACCTACATCTATGTGTGCGTCGCTGATGTCGCCCCAGACTTTTCGTCGTTCAGAAAATCTCTGACGCCTTTCGTTGCGCCTCATAACCTGGACGACTGCAAAGTCGCGTTTGAGTCGAACATCATCGAGAAAGGCAACTGGAAACTGGTTTTCGAGAACAACCGCGAGTGTTACCACTGCGATTTTACTCACCCGGAATTGATGCACTCATTCGTGGACAACCCATCAGTGGGCGGCGCCGGCGGCGATGAAGATCTCGAACTCAAAGAGCACTGGGATCGCTGCGAAGCTGCAGGTTTGCCTAGCCGATTGGTCATGGATGATGAAGGTCGTTTCCGAATGACGCGCATCCCCCTGTTTTCCGGGGCCGTCAGCTACACCATGGATGGCAAGCCTGCGGTCGCTGGCCGGTTGGACACAACCGGTGAAGCCAACATCGGTGCCCTGCTTTATTTCAACTACCCATCAACCTGGAACCACTTTCTGGGCGATCACGCGCTGAGCTTCCGCGTCCTGCCCCTTGGTCCGGGCGAGACAATGGTCACTACAAAATGGCTCGTCAAGAAGGACGCGCAGGAAGGTGTCGACTACGACATCAATCGCTTGACCAAGGTTTGGCTGGCAACCAATGACCAGGATCGCACCTTGGTTGAAGGCGCACAGGTCGGCGTCAGCTCTCCTGCTTATGAGCCAGGCCCATTGTCGGTGGCCAGCGAAATTGGTGTGTGCCAGTTTGATGATTGGTACTGCAAAACGATGCTTGAGCAGCTCAACGACACGATCCCGTTAAGATCTGTCGGCTAAGGACAACACTGCCGGTGGTGAGAACCACGAATGATCACCACCGGTACATCCTCGCCATCCGAGTCACTGCTCCGCCAGTGCTCCTGTCTTCTAAACAGCTCCGGAAAACTGGGTGAGAATCCAGTCGCGTAGCCGACAACACGCGTCATCATTGATCCGGTCTTCTCGAAATGTCAGATAGTGCTGACTTTCATGGAGAACCACTTCTTCTTCGATCGGACGAATCAGCGTGCCGTTTTCGATCAGGTTTTCGACCAGGTGATTCCATCCCAGCGCTACGCCCTGATGGGTCAACACCATGCTAATCACCAGGTTGTAGTCATTCGCGTTGAAAACGTGAGGGCTGTCGTGGGGGCGCTTCTCGATATCAACATCGTGATAAGCCAGCCAAACGCCCCAGTCAACGTGCTCCGCTACCTGGGATCTGCCATAGGGACTGAGGTTTAGCAAAACCCCGTCGCGTATGCCTTCCAGGCTGGACAGTTCAGGGTGCTCCTCTTTGTAACGAGGTGTGCAGACCGGGTAGATGACGTCATGAAACAACGGATAACTGCGGTAGCCATCCTGAACCCTGGCCATTTTGGTGATGAAGATGTCCGGAGTTACGCCCGGTTCCATCGACAAGAAGTTTTGAGTGGTTACCAGATTGAGGTCGATGTCTGCATTCTTGGTAAAAAACCCCGGTAGCTTCGCTGCGAGCCAGAGGGCTGAAAACGCGGGAGAACAGCAAAGTGTCAACGTGCGCTTGCCTGCATTGTTGGTGCGAATGCGCTCCGCCGCTTGGGAAATGTTGACGAAAGAAATCTGTGCAGCATCAAAAAAAATGGTTCCGGCTTCCGTCAACTCGACTGCTCGTCCCACCCTCTTGAAGAGATCCACCCCAAGGTACGCCTCAAGCTCGCGAATCTGACGGCTAATTGCCGCTTGAGTAACGCACAGCGCTTCAGCCGCACGCGTAAAGCTCTGATATTTGGCGGCGGCTACGAATGACTTTACTGCTTTCAGAGACGGCATTTTCAGCAGCGTCATATCTGGATCGATGTGCTTAACCATAACCTAGAGTATTGAATATCCGGTTCGGGGCCATTTGGAGGGCCGTTGGGGACGAGATCGGCGAGAGGGTTCCACCTAGAGCCTATGCTGGAGCGTAGCTGAAATAGAGGGTCTAAGACAGGGCCAGCGGCAGTCGCCTTCGCAACCAGCACTGTCGCAGTCGCAAATTGATACGATTAGTGGATTGATAACATGACGTTATTGATTGGTTGGAAGAAATGTTGTTAGACGCTGACTCTATAAGGTAATAACTTGGTTCTCAAGGAACTGCTTAATTCAGCGCCGATAAAACAACAATAATAAACATCACATAATAAAGAGGATGGTCACAATGACTAACTCCCAACCTTTCTCCCAGCTTGACTGCCCCCATAAGCACCGTCATAACTGATTAAGATACGTATATCTAAATTCTTGATCTTACGTCGTATTTGCAGCAGGAGGGGTTATGAGTCTTGGTGACGAGATACTCTCGGTAAAAAACATTTACAAAGTCTTCGGCGCCCAGCCGAAGCTCGCGATGGAGATGCTGGCTCGCGGTGCTGACAAGAATGAAATTTTCAGCAAAACCGGTCAAGTCGTTGGCGTTTTTGATGCCAGTTTCTCCGTAAAACGTGGAGAGATTTTCGTCATCATGGGGCTTTCCGGTTCCGGCAAGTCGACGATGGTCAGGTTGTTCAATCGACTGATCGAACCAACCTCCGGAACGATACATCTAAACGGCCAGGAAATTACAGGTCTGTCGGACGCCGATCTCCTCAGCGTTCGTCGCAAAGACATGAGCATGGTGTTTCAGTCGTTTGCCCTGATGCCCCACATGAGTGTGATCGACAACGTTGCTTTCGGCCTGGAAATCTCGGGTGTAGAGGAAAGTGAACGGCATAAACGTGCACTCGAGGCACTCAAACAGGTGGGGCTCGAGGGCCACGCCTATAGCTATCCGCACCAACTGTCCGGCGGTATGCAACAGCGGGTAGGCCTGGCCCGAGCGCTGGCAAACGACCCCGCCATCCTGCTGATGGACGAAGCCTTCTCGGCACTTGATCCGTTGATTCGCCACGAAATGCAGGGCGAACTGATCCGCCTGCAGGCAGAACAGCATCGCATCATCTTCATCTCCCATGACATTGACGAAGCGATTCGCATCGGCCATCGCATTGCGATCATGGAGGGCGGCCGGGTTGTACAGATCGGTACCCCGCAAGAGCTGCTGTGCAACCCCGCGAACGATTACGTCAGGGCTTTCTTCAAAGGTTTTGATGCCTCGAAGATCCTCAAGGCGGGTGATGTTGCCAAAATTTGCGCAGAGCATCCGTACGCCATGGATCAATCCACTCCTACGCTGCGCGACGATGTACTCCTTCAGGACGTCTTTCACATCGTTGCGGATGCAGTTAATCCGGTTGCCGTGCTGGATCACCAGGGTGTGTTCAAAGGCACGATATCCAAGAGCCTACTGCTCCAGACAATGAGCCGTCACTAATAGGCTCTACTCGCTGGCTTGCCAGGCTCGGACATTCAGGTGATTTGCATGAACGAATTCAGTTTTCTAGACCCGTTTCAATCCATCAACGTCCCTTTGGGCCAATGGGTAGAAGTTGCCCTGAATTATATGGTTCAGAATTTCCGCGAGGTATTCCGCTCGATAAGATGGCCAATCGACCAGGTACTTAATGGTATTCAGTACGGACTACTGGCCATTCCTCCGTCAATATTCATTATTATCGCCACACTCTTTGGCTGGCAGGTCGGTGGGAGAAAAATAGGTATCCTTTGCTTCGTTACGCTCACTCTATTAGGCGTGATCGGCGTGTGGAATGACGCCATGATCACCCTCGCCCTGGTGCTCACTTCACTGTTTTTCTGCGCAGTTATTGGCATACCGCTGGGTGTCCTGTGTGCCCGTAGTGACCGACTGGAGATGCTTCTGCGTCCGGTACTCGACGCCATGCAAACACTGCCTGCATTTGTTTATCTGGTCCCCGTCGTGATGCTGTTTGGTATCGGCAACGTACCAGGTGTACTGGTCACGATTATCTTTTCGGTAGCACCACTGGTCAGGCTCACCAATCTGGGAATTCGCCAGGTACCGGAAGACAAGGTTGAGGCGGCCCGGGCTTTTGGATGCACCCCACGCCAGATGCTGAGGCGGGTTCAACTTCCTTTAGCGGCACCGACAATCATGGCGGGTCTTAATCAGGCATTAATGTTGTCGCTTTCTATGGTGGTGATCGCGTCAATGATTTCGGTTGGCGGCTTGGGAATGATGGTGCTTCGCGGGATTGGCCGCCTTGATATGGGCTTGGCAACCGTTGGTGGATTGGGGCTGGTATTGCTGGCGATTTTCCTCGACCGGCTGACTCAGGCAATGGGCGAACGCAGTAACAGGGCAACCCAAGGGGAGCATTGGTATCAGACCGGCCCGGCGGGTGTCATTTATCGCCTGAAGAGAAAAAACACCGTTACAAAAATAGAAGTTAGTCCCAAAGAAAGTTAACCCGCCTAGCGGCGCGTCGGGAATCAAAAGAACTGCCAACATCTTAACCAAGCCAAGGTAAACGATAATGAACTTCACAACAGTCGGCATAAAACAGAAATTCATTCATTCTGTGGCACTTTTAGTACTAGCGGTTTCACCTGTTTTCGCATCGGCCGCCACGGCACAGCTGCCCGGAAAAGGGGTATCAATCACTCCCATTTTCCCGTCAATCGCCGAAGAGCGATTCCGCGGAGAGATTGCAATGGCGGGTCTCAAGGAATTGGGCTACGACGTTGAGACCCCCAAGGAAACCGAGTACTCCACCATGATGGTAGCGATTTCCAATGGTGACGCTGATTTCTCGGTACATCTGTGGGAAGAGCTGCACAAATCTTTCTACCAGAAGGCCGGCGGCGATGAGACGATGGTGAAAACCGGCGACATTATGCCGGGTGTGTTGCAGGGCTACATGATCGATAAGAAAACGGCTGATGAGTATCACATCACCAATATCGAAGATTTGAAAAAGCCAGAAATTGCCAAGCTGTTCGACAGTAATGGCGACGGTAAAGCCGACCTGACAGGTTGCAACCCCGGTTGGGGCTGTGAGCTGATCATTGCCCACCATATGAAAGCCTACGGCCTGGAAAAAAGCGTCACAAATAACCAGGGCTCCTACTTTGCATTGATGGCTGACACCATCGCTCGTTATAAACAAGGCAAGCCGATTCTCTATTACACCTGGGTGCCTCAGTGGATCTCCGGTGTTCTGGTCGAAGGCAAAGATGTTGTCTGGTTAACCGTGCCGCGTACGGATCTTCCAGGTGGCAAAAACGATGTCAACACTACCTTTAATGGTAAAAACCTTGGTTTCGCCGTAGACAGTGTCAAAGCGGTAATCAACAAAGAGTTCGCCGAGAAAAATCCGGCTGCAGTGAAGTTCCTGTCTGAAATGCAGATCACTACCGACGATGAAAGCGCGCAAAATCTGAAAATGCACAACGGTGAAAAAAGTGCAGCTGACATAACTCGTCACGCCAAAGAATGGATCGCGGCCCATCGCGCGAAGTACGACAGCTGGCTGGCAGACGCACGAGCCGCGGCTAATACCGCCACCGTAAAAAATTAGTCCCTTCATTTAAATCTGCATAAAAGGTTGCCCTTCCCCGGGCAACCTTTTATCCGTTTGGGCGTTCATCATTCAGGAATCATGAAATGCAGTTGTATTCATTCGTCCAGAATTTCAGTTACAAGGACGCGCCCCTGCATACACGGGAGTTGGTTAAAACTTGCCTGCTCGACATCATTGGTGTGGCCGCCGGTGCTCGCGACAATCAAACCAGCGTGATGCTCAAAACCTACGCTGACACCCACTACTCTGCCAACAAGCTGTCCAGCCGCCTCTGGTTCGACGGCAGAGCCGTACATCCATTGGGCGCCGCGTATGCAGGCGGCTTCTGCGTTGATAGCCTGGATGCACATGAAGGTCACTTCACCTCCAAGGGGCATGCGGGTGCAACCGTAGTCCCGGCCATTGTTGCATTGGTAGACGCGTATCGCAGTCAGGGCAAAGACATCAGCGGCGAGGAATTCCTCAGCGCACTGTGCATCGGTTACGAGACCGCCTTGCGGGCGGGCCAGGCATTGATGGCCACTGCCCCTGAATATCATGCCTCAGGCGCCTTTTCCGGGATCGGGGTCGTTTGCGCTGGCGCCCGCTTGCTGAAGCTTGATGAAACGACGTTCCGTCATGCACTGGGTATCGCGGAATACTTTGGCCCCAGGTGCCCGATGATGCGCCTGGTGAGTTCTCCGACGATGTTGCGTGACGCCCACGGTGCCGGGGCGTATGCCGGACTGAACGCACTACTGATGGCACAGCTCGGTGTCACTGGCGCTCCAGCCGCCACTGTTGAACCTTTGGAGATTTCCACTTTCTGGCAGGACATCGGAGCCCGCTGGGAGATCGACGAACAATATTTCAAACCGTGGCCGGTATGTCGCTGGGCGCAACCGGCACTCACGGCCATGACCGATTTGATGCGAGCACATCCGGTCATCACTGCTGAGTTGATCGAGGCCATAGATGTCGAAACATTCCATGAGTCTGTGTGCTTGCAGGGGCATTTTCCGAAGAATGCGGACGAGGCCCAATATGCGCTGGCGTTCCCGCTGGCTGCCTTGATCGTTCGCGGGAAGCTGGGGCCAAAAGAGGTCACCGGCGATTCTATTCATGCGCCAGACATCTTGAGTATCAGCGAGAAAATAACCCTTCATGAGGCGCCTGACCTGTCTGCCAGGTTCCCAGAGGAAATCCTCTCCCGCGTCACGGTTACCCTGAAAGACGGCACGCGTCTTACGAGCCCAACCGCGACGGCCAAGGGCGACCCCGGCAACCCTATGTCGAGTGACGAACTCACTGCCAAGTACCATTTACTGGCTGATGACAGCTTGGGAACCACACTCAGCAATGCCATCAAGAACAGTGTTGAAGCATTGCCCGGTAGTGAAGACTGCCAATCATTCTTTGATTTGTTGCTGTCCGCTCCGAAAGCCGCTGCCTAGACTCCGCAACGGTTTCTTAGCTATTCGTTCAGGTGTCAAAGAGGATTTATGCCATTCGTATTCGAGAGCGTGCTCAAAGACAAGAACATGGGGTACTCCTATACGGCGGAGAAACCAATAAAGCCGCAGGCGGTGACTCGTGTAGCTTTCGTGCTTTTGAACAATTTCTCGATGATGTCATTCACCGGTGCTATCGATGCGCTGGTGACCGCCAACCTGATTAGTGAGACACCAGCGTTTGAGGTATTGACTGTCGGCATCAGGAGCCGTCTGGTAATGAGTGATCTGGGAATTTCGATTTCAGCAGACCTGGAGCTATCCCAACTTCCGGATCGTATCGACGTTCTCATCGTCGCCGGTGGATTGCGAGTGAAGCTGATCAGCGACCCGCTATTACGGCGCAAGCTGCGTAACGTCGCCTCTCTAGGCGCAACCATGGGCGGTTTGTGGAACGGCGCATTTTTCCTGGCGGAAGCTCAGCTAATGGACGGTGTCGAGTGTGCCTTCCATCCCGATGGGCGAGCGATGATGGAGGATGTTTTCCCCAAGGTGCTGGTCTCTTGTCGAACGCACGTAATCGATCGAAACCGTATCACGTGCGCCGGCGCCAGCAGCTCGTTACGCATGATGCTGGAGCTCATCACCGCTAAACAAGGCGTGTCGCTGACCCATGCTGTCGAGGAAATACTCAGTTGCGATCAAACCTCTGAAGTCTCGGGGATATCGACTGTCATCGTTGACTCTGACCCCACCTTGCCACAAACCCTGAAGCTCGCTTTAGAACTGATGCAAAAGAATATCGAAGAGCCCCTTTCGATCGACGAGCTGGCTGAATGTGTGAACATTTCCCGACGACAATTGGAGCGTCGCTTCTGCCGTTTCGTGGGTGCTACGCCCACACGCTACTACCTTGAGCTGCGCTTGACTCGAGCGCGACAGCTTATTCTGCAGAGCAATCGGCCGATCACCGATATCGCGATTGCGACCGGCTTCTGTAGTTTCGCCAACTTCCATATGCGCTTTCGTGACTTCTTTGGCGTCGCGCCAAGCAGTTATCGAGCAACGTATGAGCGCAGGCGCTAAGTTTTCCGAAACCCGGGCACGCGACAAACATACGAAACCCGCACCGTCTAAGCCGAGTAAACGATGGCTGGCATCATCGATAAGGATTACCGAAAATTATGAATGCTCCGTCGCCGGTGTTGGTACCCACAGCTAACCATAGCGAGCGGATGTCCACACGCATCGCCTTCCTTATCGCGGGCTTACTCATGTCCGCATGGGCGCCTCTGGTTCCATTGGTTAAAGCCCGCGCTGGCCTGGACGATGGTGGCCTGGGGTTGCTGCTGCTTGGCCTGGGCGGTGGATCTATTGTGGCCATGCCCTTCGCTGGATATCTCACTGCACACTATGGATGCCGACCGGTCGTAATCTGGGCGACGATTGTCTTGTGTGCCGTTTTTCCGCTGTTGAGCACCGTGGCCTGGCTGCCTGGCCTGGTCATCGCTGTCGTTATCTTCGGGGCCAGCATGGGCATGCTTGATTGCGCCATGAACATACAGTCCGTCATTGTCGAGAAAAACAGCGGACAGGCACTTCAGTCCGGCTTCCATGGCCTTTACAGCGTCGGAGGCATATTGGGCGCCGGGGCGATGACCGCTCTGCTGACCTTGGGCCTCGATCCATTGATTGCCGCGCTCTGCATCGTTGCCACAGTTTTGGGAGCGCTTTACAAGGCAGCGCCTGCTTTGCTGACTTATGGCACTGAACGGGGTGGACCCATGTTCGCGGTGCCTAAGGGTATCGTGCTGTTTTTAGGGGCACTCTGTTTCATCGTCTTCCTCACTGAAGGCGCAATCCTCGACTGGAGCGCGGTTTTCCTTGTCTCGAGCCGAGGGTTAGAGCCGAGCATCGCCGGCTTGGGCTACGCCTCCTTCGCCGCTGCGATGACGGTGGGCCGCCTGACAGGAGATGCCATCGTCAGCAAACTAGGGGGCGTGCGCGTCGTTGCGCTTGGCGGACTCTGCGCAGCCGCAGGCATCATCGTGTCGCTTGGAATCGATGGCTGGGCCGCGTCCTTGATTGGCTACGCTCTGGTCGGTGCTGGATGCTCAAACATTGTCCCTGTGCTCTTTACTGCTGTAGGCCGTCAGCAACGTATGCCACAGGCGGTAGCCATCCCCGCTGTCATCTCGATGGGCTACGCGGGGATTCTGATAGGTCCCGTATTTATCGGAGCCGTCGCCCATCTGAGCACCTTGTCATTCGCTCTTGGCTGCGTAAGTGTTCTGCTGGTTTTTGTCAGTGCGACAGCACGATCACTTCGTAATTAACCGAATCTTTTCAGGCGCGCTTTCAACCCAAAAGCGAGGATGTTTCACGATCGGCACGCGTCGGATTACTCTCGTCGCCGTAATTGACCAGCCAGAAAGTCGAGAAAGGAACACCGGATGCTTTATTTTCAAGAAATGTTAGGCATAGCCGTGTTTTCCATAACTGGTGTGCTGGCTATCAAAAAAGCCGATGTCGATTTATTCGGTGCTGTGGTGCTTGGCATCACTTAGCTCGCCCGGCTGGCATTAAACCGCATTCGGTTACCGCGGGTCACCGAACAGGTTCGTGTCGATTGAAGCCTCAAACATTAGGGGGCGGAGTCGTATCCCGGACTGGATTTAACACCATCACTCCATCCAACTCTCAATGTTTAACTGGTCGCCAGCCCTAAGCCACATAACTGAGGGTGGCGACAGGCAGAAATCGGCCAACTGCGGCCACTGACTTCACTACCGTAAACAGTCGCCCCTGGGGTTCAACGTCATTCGAGTATATTCCTGCTTCGGTCCGAGATCGGAAGCGCTCCCTCCTCATAAGGGGAAGGTTTGCAGTTCTAAACTGCCCTGGGACACCATATAAATTAAGCCTCTCGAGCCGATCACCTGGAAGGTCACTTTTTTCGTGACAGCAGGGTGACAGCAGCAGGCAAACAAAAAGCCCCGTCGGACATTGCTCGCACGGGGCTTTTTCATAATGGAAATTCAATAGGGTCAGTTTTTTTCATCGTCGACCAGAATCCCGCCGGTCGACGCGGAAAGGTGATCTGACTCGTGGAGCCCGTGCAAGGCTCCGAGAGTTTGCATTAGATCCGTGAAGTCAGATTTTGCCTTCATTGCCCACGCTTTGTTCAGTTGGTTGTACCAGAGCGGGCGGAAATCAGCGCTCGCCAAAATTGCCAAGGCACTTTCCTGATCGTCCACAACCGGGCCACGCACTTGCTCAGGCTTGCCGTGGGCAAGGTTATCTCTGAGCTTGAATATCGCTGCAGCAAACTGTAAATGCTTCGCACCCCAGTCAGCATTCTGGCCCACGCTTTTGTAAATTATATTTACTTTGGTTCTCCACAGAACACGCTCTATTTCCTCCCAGAACGGAATGTGCCTGGAGCCAATGGAGTTCAAGTAGGACTCTATTGAAAAAGCCATGAACACCACGATAGGCGTGATCTTAGTCGCCATATCAGGCGCCTCCCCAAGATCTCGGTACATTGTCATCAGTGTCTGAACGTTGGCGCCTTGGGCGGTGAAGTCTATATAGGGTTGGTATTTCATGTAATTGCCTGCTCAGATTTAAGCTGCGGATGTTTCGCGTATACGTAGCACGGTAGTGGTAGAGCAGCCCGCGTGCCGCGCGGTTGCCCGAATGCCGAGACCAGCAAGCAGCAATTCCTTGACCCTTCTGTGAAGGTCCTCGTCTATCGGCCGGCCTTGGTACTTGCCCGCGGCCTTGGCCTTCTCGATCCCCTGGGCCTGGCGCTCGCGCCGCTGCTCGTAATCCTTGCGGGCAATGGCGGCCATCATGTCCACCAACATTGAGTTGATCGCGCCCAGCATCCGTCCGGTGAACTCGTCGCCCTTTGTGTCCTGCATTCCCTGGTGACTGGTTGGCAGATCGAGCGCGACGATGCGCAACCCCTTGGAGTCGATCGCAGCTTTGAGCTTCTGCCAGTCCTCTACCGGCAAGCGGGAGAGCCGGTCTATCGACTCCACCAGCAACACGTCACCCTTGCGCGCATCTTTGAGCAGGCGCAGCAGCTCGGGTCTTTCCGCCGTGGCGCCGCTGGCGTTCTCCAGGTACTCACTCGCGATGACCTTGTTATGGTCGGTGGCGAATTGCTCGAGCGATGCCCGGGCGCGGCTGGCGTCCTGCTCTTCGGTCGATGCTCGGAGGTATGCACGGATGAACAAGATGGGTGCCTGTATCAGTTAGGGTGTTCTCCTAACACTGTTTCACTTTGGGTGTTACTTATCAAGCAAAAAGGCTAAAAAAGGCAAAATCTGCCCGTATCTGGATGGGCATACCCTTTGTGAACCGCTGTGTCAGGTAGGGAAGGTATAGCGAGCGCTAGTTGCTGACCGTGATGCAATGCTAGGATGATGGCACTTGTCTTTGGCGATGAAGCAAGCAGGGCATAAAACTCAAAGTTCTTCTCTGGCCTGGCAATGCTTTTAACAATGTAGAGGTGAAAGTCAGGGTCAAAAATAAGAAAAACCAAGCTGGGATGCTGAAAGCAAAGGAAATCATGAATGTCTAGCTAGGGCGGTAAGATGTGAAAGTGATGAGCATTTCTCTAACCACCGAGAAGGACGTTTAGAACCTATGTAAACGGCACGTCGTGGACAGGATGGTTCATTTCAGAGGTCGATTAGGAAGAGCTTGTCATGCATACGCAAAAATGCCGTATTTTTCGTTCTGCGTTGAATATTTACACTACCAAAATCGGCATTGCAGCTGGTTCCGGCGCCGACTAACTGCGGTCACAGCCTGATAAATTATAGATAAGGTATATGGTATGGCGTCCATAAGTGGTAGCAGTAAACACTCACTACAATTGGTCAACTCACTTGTTAAAGACTGGCGAAGGGAAGAAGCCGAAAAACTTATCATAGAGCTGGTTGCCACTGTCAGCAGGGACGAGCTTGTGCTTTTAACCCCGCAGCTGAAGCTAGTAATCAATGACGGATTTGAAAAAAAGCGAAAGAGGAAACTGTCTGCCTTTTTGGATGAGTTCTTAAACAAGCCGGAGTCAAGCGCTCAGGAATCCGACGATATTGTCGACGACGCGACCAGCGCGTCTGACACATACAAAGAGATGTTAGAACGCTTAAAGGTTCAGCACATATTTCAGTGGACTACTCACTATACCGATGTTATGTCTTTCATTTTTAGAGATCTTTTTAATCGATGCAAGGAAGTGGATTCCTGGCAGAAAGAGCTGGACACTGTATCCGCTTTATTCTTCGAGCATGCTCGCGAAATATGCGAGCGAGGAACAGAGTTTTCTTCCAATAATGGCCTTACTCCTCAGATCATCCAGTCCAAGGCGATGGGAGGATTCCTAAAGTTTCTCATGATTGCCATCCAAACCTATATCAGAGAACGGGATAACGTATCTACTGCTTCTGAAGCCAAGCTAATCTGGGGCATTTGCTCAAGCGTTGTAAGTGGCATTGTTAAGGGTTACGCCGCCGTTCTTGGTTGGAAACTTCTGTTAGAAAACTACGGCTGGTTACATGCCCTTGGCTTCTTAAAGGGTACGGATGCCGTCCCCCTGCTACAAGAAGCAACGGCTGCTGTAGGAAAAAATCAATATTTCTCTACTCTGGCTCCTACCCTGATAGCTTTTGAGCTGATCACTAGTAGGACCCAAGATATAGGTTCGCTAACCCCACGGTATAGTAGAGTGGTTTCAGGTACACCTCCATACTTAGAGGTAACCTTAACGGCAGCTCTTGGCGTTCAACCCCAGGAAGTGTTAATAACCTGTTTTTTCAGCGACAAAGTTTCCGGACGTTGGGATTTAGACCGAGCACTGGGCGCGTCTCCTATGGCCTGCGTGGCTAGCCTGAACGAAGTAGTTTATGATTGGGTTACACAGAACGAAAAAAATGAAGTAGTGGATGTCAGCGACGTGCATGACAACCCAGATCATGCCGACGATACTGCAGCCATAATCTCAAGCAAGATTGAAGATAGTTTGGCGGCCAGTATTCTAAAGGATCGCAAAGAACACCTTACGCGCAACTATGCTAAAGATTTCCCTTTAGAAGACCCTAATCATCGCCAGATGTACATGGTCGATAGATATAGCGTAAAGCAATTACTAGAGAGTGTTGCAAGCAAGAACGGAGTCCATTTGTGGTGGTGATTGCACCTGTTTGCCCGCTACGGTATCGAGCATGACTCCCAATTTCGGGCGCCCTTTCCCGTTACCTATGACGAATCTTCCGTCCTCACACGAGACCTTTGCTTGCCCTGGTGTTACAGGCTCGACCTCCATCGCATACACGCAAAACTCTGTAGTACCTACTGCGAAGCCCTTAGCTTCTGCTTTGAAGAACTCTTTTGAACACTTTAAATCGCACCCCAGTCGTTTTCCATTACGCAAAATCGAAAGGCCGTTAGCTATATATGTGAATCCGTGGTCACCTTCGGTGTATGAGCCCGCCCCCCCATCTGGGTTTACAGAAAGTCTGGCTCTGACAGCTATTGACCCGTCTTCAAAATAGCGGGCTTTTAGCAAAACCTTTTCTGTATCAATCTTACCCTCGATGGTACCGGCTTTCCCACAGTCATCTGCAAACAATGGGGACGAAGCACCTATTACCATATTGCCCAACTTAGCTTGTAGAGGAATTTCATATAATTTTACCTATGCGCATTAAAGCCAGACCAAGTGAATCCATCGGAAGATAAACCAATGAGGGTAAGCATCCCCCAGTTCAGACGCATGCTTGCTATACGTCAAGGCATCTTAAAGGTATTTACTTAATAGAACCTATCGCGATTGAGAATACCCAAAAAATGGATGCTGCTCTAAGTGTGAACTACTCTGAGTCGACCATACGGCTCGGTGGATAAGCTATGTCTAAGGCGCTGCTCCTGTTTATCGGGCTCTCACTAGGAGCGTCCGCTGCTGATTTAGATGAAGTGTTGAAGGGACGCGGCGTCTGGTGGAGGAGTCCCGCGGTGTATTCCAATCCATTGATCCAAAAACTTGAAGACATTGGTGTTCGTCGAGTTCACATCATGTTGACCAGAAAGCCGGTAGAGGTAACGAAATGTTCCGCTGCTCAGAAACCAGTACCGTTGGCCAAAGTTGACCAAGTCGAGAGGTTGGTGAGGGCTCTTCGGAAAAAGAACATGTATGTCATCGCGACTGTTTACTTGCCGCCAACGAAGAATGCGGTTGATGATCTACTGGATTCAGGCTCGGACCTCGTGCCAGCCTTGATAGCTGGGGGTATCGATGCTGTTGAACTCGATCTTGAGGGCCCTTGGAGACGGCACCCCGCTTGCGGGTACAAAGACCACGCCGCTGCGTTTCAAGACTTTAAGGATCGAGTCAAATCAATCAAACCAAATACTCCTGTAGGCATCACCACGCATGGTGGTCATATCGGAGCCTGGGAGATCCCGCTTGATGCGGCCGATTTTGTTTCAATGCAGGTCTACAGCAAATGCACCTCAGGCTGCAAAGCATTCGATGACAATAGATCGGGGCCTGGGAAGCGACAGAGATATATCCTAGGCAAGATGAAGAATATACAAGGACCAATCGTACTGGGTCTTGCAGCCTATGGGCAGAAATGGGATGGGCATACTTGGGATCAGGCCATGGGGCTGGCTTTGTCTGCTACCGAGGAGATTATCGCAAACGATCCCCGCGTAGTTCGCTATTCCTATTGGTCGTCACAATCGATCATGGGCAGCGAAAACGGCGATAAGCCATATCTATTTCTGTTGAAACATCCGCCGAAGTAAATATGCGCCCCCGGATTCCCCCGGATCTAGTGCTGGGCGCAATGAAAATTGGCGCGAGGCATTGCGCAACCACCTGCATCTGGTGATAACGACTCTTGAAGGTGCTAAGAGCATAAAATCATCGGGCTGCTCGGCTTTCCAAAGCCGTCTCTAGAGAAAACAAATAAAAGGCGCTGAATTTGCCTTAAACCTTCTCATCCTCAGCAGAGCTAACGCTGATCGCACTGGTAGCTTTCCGTAGCCGGCGCATCCCCCTCATAGGGCTAGGCTCTGAAACGAAACCCGGTCAACAGCTATTCATCCGCGGTAGTGTATTACGGAAAAAACCTGTCCGGTCAGTCACTGGTCAAGACCTTGCCCATTGATGCGCTGTGCCTGGTGGCCAAATTCAGGATTGAACAGAAGGGGGAAGCGGGTCTCCTTCCCCAGGCTACCGACTCAGACTGTTTCATTTGATCAATGACCTTGGAACTTGAGGGTGGCGAACCAATAGTAGTGCGTATCGATCAGATGGCCCTCAGGTGAAAGAGTCAAGGTTTTCATGGTGACGCTGTTTTCGACATTCGCACCAATAACGTCCATCTCCCCTGGCCTGACTTCTACTACTACATCGGTATGGCTATCGTAGTTATCGTCGAGGTCAAAGCGTCCTCGCGCACTTACCCATTTTTCAGCGTCACTACGCTTATCTTTTTTGCTAAAACGGGCATATACAATCAAATCACCGGGAGTCGGCGCGGATCCGGGATTGCCTATCGCATATCCCCAAAACAAGTCGTTAACCTCATTCTTTCGTGCCTTGATAAAACGGCGTATGAAATTGTGATGAGCAACCGTAAAGCGGTCCGAACCGGACCCTTCGTTCGCCACTCTTGCCGGCGGGTTGCAGCCAGCCAATCGAGCATCCGACAGAAGCATTTCTTTGGTCGAGCCGCACTTGAGAAATTGTTAAGCACGGGCGGACATTCAATAAAATTTATTCTGAGGAAAGTATGGAAAATTTTAAGCTTCTAACCCCCTTAAACAACGAAGAGCTCACTTTCAAAAATCGGGTGTTCATGGCGCCGATGACAAGAGGTCGATCCAAGGATCAGGTGGCCAACGAATTGACTGCGATGTATTACGCACAGCGCGCATCGGCGGGCCTTATTTTTACGGAAGGCACCCAGATCAGCGCCCAGGCCGTCGGCTGGACGAATACCCCCGGGATCTATACTCCTGAACAGATTGCGGGCTGGAAGAAGGTAAGGGCAGACGTTCGAAGCGATTGAAGACGTCCATGTAACCCTCGAAGCGTGCACGCAACTGGCGAGGGGTGTCATCGGGCCAGGACGTGATGTCGCCGCCAAAGCTGAAGCTCTCGCCTGCGGCGCGCACCAGCACGACGCGCGCGTCACTGCGTTCGATCGCGCTGACTGCCGTAGCCAATTCGTCAACAATCTGGTCGTCGATGCGGTTTTGCAGCGAGCGATCAAGAATGATCGTTGCTATGCCGTTGCCCTCGCCCGGGTCGCCAACCTGTCACGCGGGCTTGTATATCGAGGGATTCTGTAAAGCGACTGTCGAACGCATCGACCGCCACAATCAATTATCTTGCGTCCGATCGCGCAGCGCACACGGTCACCTTGCTTGCCCAAGCGTGTTACCGAAACGGGGCCGATGTCAAAGCCGATGGCTATACCTCCGCCAGGGTGCCAATGATGGGAGAAGCCAATTGATCGAAACCGCATGCATTGGCTTCTGTAAGTGTCCCGGGTTTTCTCATGGGGTCATGGAACTACGGTAATCACCAATCGCTGCTTTTGATTGGGCTCGAGTGAGCAGCGATGGTTGCATCCGGAGTACTTCGGTGACCTGAAGCGCGCTGACGTTTTTTTCCTTCCATACGTATGATTTGTAGCGGGCTGGGCCGCACGTCTTCCAACAATGAACTCAAACGCTCGAGCTCGCTAACTGCCCGCAGTACGGCGATTAGATTGATTAGGGTGCCTTTTCCCTGACTGAGCAACAGATGCAGCGTCTGACGACTGATGCCTGCATTTTGCGCCACGGCCTCAAGGCTAATGTTCCTCTTCAGGCGTAGCGTTTGGATTCGCGCTCCTACGGCTTGTGCGATGGCTTGGTCAGATTGAACTCGAAGTCGCATAGCGTCAGCTTTCCTAGACTTTAACGTGAGAAAATGGACTTTATGTAAACTATTCTAGACCGTATAGGAGACGTACTGTGGGTTACAACCTCGCCGTTGCACCGCTCGTAGGAAGGGATGGGGTTGGGTGCTTCTACGCCTATTTTGACCATGCAGTGGGGCGTGGCCATGCCACGGCCATCTGATCGGCACCGGAGCGCCTGCGCGGCTGAAGAAGAGATTTCGTGGGGGGGATGACTAATCCCGAGATTGCGCACGAGGCCACCAGGTGCGTTATGGCAGCCTGACAACCCCATCTGGAGGTGGACAGCCTCACCTGCAGTGACGGTGACAGGAAGGATGGGGGCATGGTTACCAACAGGCGCCAGATTGCCGAAACTGCCGCCCAGTTATGCTCGTGTCTGCCGCCAGTACGGCGGTATCCGGGGCCCGCTCTATAATTCCCTAGTAAACAGGCTCGTCAGCGTCCGCCAACCCCAGCTGGTTAGCCGACGAATCGACGCGGCGACGGTCGAACGCGGCCCCTAAATGCAAACACGTTGATCGCAGCCCGGACGCCGGCGCCTCCTGCCTGGATGGGGTGGCTTCACCGTGCCTCCCTCCTTTGAAACCTGTCCGCCTCCCCTTCGTCACAAACAACTCGCGGCCAACAAAGCCCACGCCGCGGTGCGCCGGCCAAATCGAACTACGCTGAACGTTAGGCCCAAGGCCTGCAGACCCGACGCGCTCGGCGCCAAAGTGGGTCAGAGGGTGGCCGGTGTAAGGGTTTTCCGCACAAAAACGCTGAAAATATCGCCTGACACGGGGTAACCCCGAGTTACCCCGTACCAGCAGACGCCTGCGACACAACAGCCATGGAGGGTTTCATAGCCTGTAATTACATGACCCGTGACACAGTACGAAATCGTCGGGAGGTGGAGCATGGCCCGAGGTGGCATTAACAAAGCGTTGGTGCAAGACGCCTGCACGGCGTTACGCAGCCGCGGGCAGTATCCGAGCATTGATGCGGTGCGGGTGCAACTGGGCAATACCGGCTCCAAAACCACCATCGCGCGCTATTTGAAAGAACTGCAACCGGCTCCCAGCACCGCATTGTCTTCCGTCAGGGACCGAATCAGCACACCGATCCTCCATATCATTGACGAACTCACCCACCAACTGCAGGTGGAAACAGACTTGGTGGTGACGCAGGTACACGCCGAACAGGCCCAGGAACGAATCCAGCACGACGCCGACTTACAGCGATTGCAACAAATGCTGGACAGGCAGGCCGAACAGGTGGCGGACTGGCAGACCCAGATAACGTCCGCACAAACAAAGCAACAGCAGATGCTGAACGCGTTGAGTGATCAAACGGCACAGCTCCAGCAAGTGCATGCGGACAACCACGGACTGCTGATCCGTCTTGAGGAGAAAGACGCGCAGATTGCCCAATTGACCGAACAACACACCCACACCCGCTTGAATTTAGAGCATTACCGGGACCAAAGTCAGGCACTGCGCGAGCAACTGATACGGCAACACGAACATCAGCTTCAGTTAATCAATGGGGAACTACGCCACGTGCAGGCGCAGTGCAACGCCAGCCAGGAAACACTTGTCCTGCTCAATCGGGACAATGAAGCGTTGATCCAGCAGCTAACGGCTAAACAACAGCAGGCCCATCAACTCGACAAGGAGTTGCGAGTCGTCACGAAACACCTTGACCAACTCCGCACCAACCTTGAACAGCAACATGGCGTTAACCAGGTGGTCTCCAATCAATTAGCTGAGGCACAGCGCGCGCTGCAATTGAGCGCACTAAGCTGCCAACACCTGAAAGGCGAATTGGCAAGATGGGTTCAAGTGGCGAAAGCCAACGGTTGGCCGGCGGTGTCTCCTGAGACAGAGCCGCCTAAATCGAATTAGCCTGAAATATTCCACCGCCGTAGCACCCCCCTGCAGCATCGATAAGCCGAATGCAGCGTGGCATTACCAAAAACCGGACCCTTAACTTCGTACCGTAGCCGCAACGCCTGCTGGAGCTGCTGTTGTTTAGACCGATCAGCCTGTTCAAACACGTAACCAAAGGCCCACCACCCTTGTTCGTCATGCACCAACGGCGTTCCTGAACTCCATTCCTGCAGGTCTTGCCAACACCCCACTCTAAAATTGAGTTCCTCATCGCCTGTGAACCAGTTCTGAACACGCGAGAGTCCATGTATATGCTCTAACCAACACCAAATAAGACTAGCCAGAAGGTAGCGCCCCGGGTACCAGGCCTGTTGAGCACAGAGCCGACTGACCGCACTAACCACTGCTGCCGGGTGGTCACGCGACCAGTTTGGCTTGCTGACCGCCAGTAACAAACACATGGTCAGGCGGTCAAGTTCATCACACCGCGCCAAGCTTTCCCGTAACTTTTGGGCGTTGGCACTCAAACAGCCTGGAAAATATTGGTTCAACAAATCGTCGGTGTTTGAGTGAAAGAAGCTCAATTCCAACACACGCCAGAACGGATGCTGGACCAATCGTTGTACTGCAGGGACACGGTTCGCAATGCAGAGAAGGTGCGCCTCGGAATAGCGGTATCCGCGCAATGCGAGCCCCCACCGCTCATTTTCTTCACTGGATTGCAGGCGATCCATGGTCTGTTCAAACCTACGAGCCAACACTTGGCGGGATGGTTTTATGTCGAGCACGTTGCATAGCACTAAAAGCGCTACCTGCATTTGCAAGTGTCGACAGTTTTGACGTTCGCGTACGACCATCATCAAATACCTCTACACGGCGAACAGCAGTTTTCGGAATCAGCCAACGTCCACATTATTACGCTCAATTTGGCAACAACCCGCTAAATATATTCAACGTTTCGCGGAAGCAAAAATACCTCATAGAGAAATACGTCGAATATATAGAGCGTTACGCGTGCTTGTTAAAATTTCAGGCAAGTTTAATAGGGGTACATTTTTGCCATCACGAGTCAGATAATTACGCCACCAACCGTGCAACACCATTCGCGAGCAGCGAGCGTCTTTGGTCTTAATCATCTTTGATTAGAACGAATGTAAGCTGCCTAATCAAACGCAAGATCGGGCTTGTTGGAAAGGGCCCTAAAGCCAATAGCCCACTTGCCAACGATCATTTCGAACGCGCTACTAGGACCATGTTTCACCATCAAAACTGTCGCGGCCTTGGCTAGATCATCAAGACGAGTTAACAGGTGCCAATGCCTCGGCTCTTTGGAATTCAGCCATCACGTAACGGCGATTCCCGTATAGCAATGAGGACTGAACCATGAAAAAAGATAATCGCACCGAAGGACAATCAAGCGCCCTTGATCCATGCGTAACTCCCCGGCCAAATGCGCGCACTGGTACCGGAGTAGAAATCATCAATGACTCGATAAATTGCTATTTATCATCAGCCGAAAAATCAACGATTACATATTTATGGCAGATGATTGCCTGGAAATTTGTACTATATGATCGAGCGTATGACGCCGACAAAACATTTGCCACACCCTCACTATCAACTATATATCAAAGAGTCCAACAGGCTGGCACAGCTCAAAAAAAAACACGCAACAACTGGCAACCGCCAACACCTAAGAAGAGGACTTTGTCAAAACATGAATTCAAACTTGAGTGGCACAACCTGGATGTTTTTTTAATTGCCCCCCAAACAAGACAGGTAATGAGAACTCCGATGCTAATTTTTAGCGAATTTTGCAAAACAGCTCCCACTTCCTCTGTCTATCAATACCGGCTCTTTGATTACTTCACAAGAATGCTGAAAAACCAAGCAGCAACGAACTTAAATCGTAAGCTTCGCGCAGTAGTAAATAAAGGTCCACAGACCCGAGATGATGAGCACTTGAGAAAAACGAAAAAAGCGACCAAGCTCGCCCAGTATTACCAAAACTTGGCCCTAGTCCATCACATTGATGTCTCAACTAAGCGTTACATCCTGGCTCTTTATCGTTTGGCTTGATGCCTACCAAACTAACCGCGGGGCCCAAATGCGGTAACGCCATTAAGCAGTGCGGAAACCTATACAATTTGACTAAAGGAGGAGGCTACAAATCCACGCCAATGTGTATTGCAGTAATGAATAAATGTCTATGTGTTTTTTGTTGAGTCCCTGCCGGTCTGATTTACCGCCCTGCCTTGACACTTTTTCTGGAGGACTGATTCATGTGGAGTGAACATGAGTGGTTAAACGGAGCGCGAACGCCGGTACGCGCCCTGCGTCGAAGTCATCCTGGATATCATCGAATCTATTTTCCCTCGCAGAAAAATCACCGTAACATTCTATGCGAGGGAAAGTTAGAGGCCGCTTATTGCGTGTGGCTCGAATGGGACACCGACGTCATCGCCTACGCCTCTCAACCTTATACGTTCCGTTGGAATGCAGATGGTCAGGCGTTGCGCTACACCCCAGACTTCTTTGTCCAACATCAGGATTCTGCCAATCACTTCACAGAAGTCAAATATGACTTCGTGCTACTTGCTGAGTCGTACAAAGAAAAACTGGCCAGCTTCCAACAGCTTTGCGACTCGATACACACAGTCTTAAAGTTGGCCGACCGGCAACAATTGACGGAGTCCAGTAAATTCCACACCCTCAGGTACTTGTATTTTCGCAGCCTCGGTATTACCCAACGCGAACAAGACTACCTTTCCGAGTATTTAAATCATTGCGCTGACTCCTTCTCACTCCGCACTATTTTAGGTACTCCCTCCTCTCCGACCCCTCGCTCGATCTGCCATCAACTATTCAAAGGTCTGTTACTGGCCAATTTTGACGAAATCTTGACCTTGGATACGCAGGTTACCTTGGGAGAATCACCATGAATGAGGAACCCGTACGGCCTGTGTTAGTAGGGGCGCGCTACCGCATGGACGGGAGAGTTTATGAAGTGATCAACGTTACCAATGGCCTGGTTTCTTTCAAAGATATAGAAGGCAGGCGAACTCAGCATATTTGTCCTGATGACTTGCAGTTTCTGCTGCATCGGAAGGAAATAATCTTGAGCCAACGTGCACCGCTGGATATTTCCCCAGCAGTGCTGATGCTCAACTCAAATGATCCTGCCATTGTCGCCGCAAAGCGAAAGCATTTTTATGTCATGGGCATCAATAAAATTTTCATGGGTGTATTGCCAAAAAAAGACTGCGAACGTGAACTGGAGGCACTAAGAAAACTGCAGGGTGATACCCGTACACCGTCCTTTAGCGCCCTTTGGAAATGGACGCAAGTTTGCAAAGCCGCTAACTGGAAACCGTGGTCCTTGATCAAAAAAAAAAGCAAATTGTCCCGAGGAAAATTCACATCCATAGAAACCCTCGAAATCATCGATCGCTACATTAACGAAGTTTATCTGTCCGACCAAAAGCATAGCGTCGCCTACGTTTACTTTCTAATCAAGGGTGAAATCTACAACAACAACCGACTGCGCCGCGAAAATAACGCTGCCACCATTCATCTGCCCTCACAGAGTACAGTACGCCGAAGAGTTTCTAAACTGTGTGGCTTATTGAAAGACACAAAACGGCTGGGAATACATGCAGGGCTAAAAAACAATAAATCCAGTTCACGGTGGGCGGAACCAACTTACTTACTAGAATTGTGCGGCATTGATTGCAAGACTCCGCTAGACATCATATTGGTGGACGCAGCTGGCGCGCCACTTGGGAAAATTGCTCACCTGCAAGCTATGATTGAGGTAGCAAGTCGAAAAATCATAGCGTACGACCTATCTGCCACTCCCCCTTGTGCAGAAAAGACATTACGTACATTGCGCATGGCATTGCAGGAAGCTTCCGGAGAAGAACTACAACGGGGAAAACCACATCACATCATCGGAGATAACGGACCCGAAAATTACAATGATACCGTCATCACAATACTTGACGCATTAAGCATCCAACACACGTTTATCCCAATAAAAACTCCCGATGCAAACGCTCACATTGAACGCTTTTATAACACACTCAACTCCTTTGTTCATTCGTTGCCCGGTACAACCTTCTCCAACCCAACTCATCGGGGCGGGTATGACTCGCTTGCGAAAGCCTGTCTGACCATGGAAGACCTACAAGCAAAGTTTTCTCTCTGGCTGGAGGGTGTCTACCACCAAACTGTCCACAGCGAATTAAATATGACTCCTAACGCAAAGTGGGACCAATTGATGGCCAAACAACTACCTCCTGAAAAAATGTCAGAAACTGAGTTAAACGAGATTTTGCGCGGGGTTAAACACCGTGCAATCAATGGGGGGCGAATTACATTTTTCAATCTGCAGTGGCGCGGACCTGGGCTAGCAGAATTGAAACACAAACTCAAACCCAAGCAAAAGGCTATAGCTTATTACGATATCAGTGACCTCGGTAAGATTTTGGTCGCACATCCTGAAGACCCAACAGTGCTAATTCCTGCCGAGGCAGCCAACCCTGCATATCAAAACGGGTTAACGCTTTATGAACACAATTTGGTATGCAAACGGCTCCGGGAGCAAAAGCTAACATACTCTGATGAAATTGCTTGCTGTACGTTACTCGACATCCATAGAGATATTGCCGAAAAAAAAGAACAGTTCAAAACAAACCAAAAGAAATCCAAACCCAAACTCAAACCCAAACTTTCTACCTCTCAGGACAAACGGAAAACGGCAGCTCGAATTGTCGCGCCTCGGGCAGCAGATGAGGACAACCCTCCATCGCCAAAGAGCCCTCCTTTAAATGGCTATTATCTAGAGTAACTCCTCATGATCGACATTGCAGCCACTCTCGAAAAATTTAAAAAATTTACGATTCCGCACGCTCAATATAAAAATGCAATTGATGTTATTACCAATAGTATAGAAACGACACAAGAGCGCGGCACTCCCAGTTGCGTCTTAATGACCGGCGAATCTGGTGTGGGAAAGTCAAGCATATGCAAACACGTTGAGCACATATTGGGGCCAAAAAAAGACGAGCTTTCCAAATTAGGAATGGCTGCAACACTACCATGCCTAAACTGCTCAATCCCTGCCAAACCTACAATAAAGACCCTCGCAGAGGAAATATTAGGAAAGCTTGGAACTCCCATGGCGGGCCAAGTAGGATCATTAGAATACCGAATCGTTCAGAGTTTAATTTATCGGAAGGTTAAATTATGTTTTTTTGACGAATTCCATCATTTGGCGACCAAAGGTGCGGAAAAAACGCAAACAACCACCTGCGATTGGATTAAGTATCTATTAAATGAAAGCGGCGTTCCTATCTGCCTTTCTGGAGAAGAAGGTTATGATGTCATTATCAATGCGCATCGACAGCTGGCGCGGCGCTACACATACCGTATAGCATTAAAGCCCTTTCCATTCAGCCGCAGACCTGATTCGGAATTTCGGCTGGTACTTAGTGCCTTCGCCGAAGAAATGATAAACCTAGGAGAGCTTAATAACTATGTTTACTTATCAGACGAACGCTTTGCATCGGCTATTTATATGGGTTGTGCGGGAAATATGGATGGCCTGCGCTTAATTTTGTATGGCGCTTTCAAGTGCGCATTGTTACGAGCGGACCATACCCTACTTTTAGAAGACTTCGCCCAGAGCATTGACAATTACTCTATACCTACACGTATTGAGCCGCGCAAAAACCCATTCCTTATCAGTAATCGCGACGTCTTAAAAGCCATCAAAAAATGAAATCACTATTTTTTGTACCGATACCTTATCCGGACGAAAGCCCTACCAGCCTCCTCATGCGCACGGCTCAAAAAAATGGCTATTTCAGTGTAGCTAAAATGTGCCGAAGCATCAAAATAGAAGGTGACCTTCATCGGATTGGAATGCTGACTCATCAGCACGCTATTTTTGAACTGCTGTGTCAAGAAGCTCCCCCACTGGCTCCAAATCTACGTGAGGTGTTTTTTCCCCAGCCTCAGAAAATTTTATTAAATACCTCCAAGATATTCATCAACAACTATGCCGTTCCACGAAGAATTTTTCGTAGCGATTTTTGTCCCTGCCCGCAGTGCCTTGCGGATGGCTATACACGCGCACCACAAGATCTAAAAATATTCGATGACTGCCCATATCACAATCTTTCGCTATTAAAAGTCTGCCCTCAGTGTGGCGCTCATAACAAATGGTATAATCTAAAAAATTTTCACTGCAGCTGCGGCTTCAACTACTTAATTTCCTACATTCTTCTTCCACAACCCAAACGAGAGATCTTGTTAAACACAAGTTTCGGCCCTCATAGTGCTCGGCGCATATTGAACAACATACACAAAAACAGGAACATGCGCGCAGCAATTTTTCCTAATCTCATCCATACAGATGAGCACAGCCTCTGCATTACAGAGCAGATACAAGAGCTATTAACCCGAGAACTGTCTACTCATAGAAAACTCCCGCTACAGGTTTTCCAGGCCCCTTGGTTACATGTAAAAGACCAGGACATCAGAGATTATTCCCTCGATTTTATCAACCGCAACCATCACCAAGACAAAGCGTGCAACTCGAAACTTTGCTGCAAGCATATTGAGTTAAGTTTCGACGAACTGTCTCGCTCTATCGACAGCACCACAAAAACCAGGAAATTAATTCACGAGAAGCAAGTAACTCCATTAAGAGACTTCCCATCCAATATTATCTATTATCATGCCGGCAATCTATGCGAAATAACCAACTACAAATTATCAATACAACAAAATCATAAAAACAACAGAGAACCAGAATTTTATTCAAGTCTACGACAAGCCGCAAACACACTACACACCAACTCAACTGCACTACGTGAACTAATCAGCGCACGGCTGATTCCAGGCATCATAACTGGCGATAGAGCATTTTTTATACCTAAAAACGAAATCCAAAAATTTCGTCAAAAATATATCTTCGCTACTGAATTAGCCAAAACTTGTGGCATCCTCACAAGATCGCTTACCCTAACATTAAAAAAGATGAAACTGGAACTTGCATTCCCACGCGCTACACCTTCCTTCCCTGCTATCTTCCACAGAAATACCATCCCCAAAAATTTATCCAATGAAATAAACTCATTTAGAAGGCATAGAAATTCAAGAGCAGATATGGGCTATAAGCTTGTTAAAGAACTCTCATCAAAAATCAAACTTAACATCGCCACAACGAAGTTCATACTGTCACACATATGCGCTTGCACAAATCCTAATTGGTGGATTTCCACATCAGAGAGAAACGCATTAGTATCTTGGCGCAAATCTCACTTCACAATTAAAGACGTCTGCGCCTTGACAAAAACCCACCGCCTCTTGATAAATACTCGCTTCATTCACAGCGGCCTAATAAAACCAACAAAAATATACAGAACAAATTTCATCACTCAAGCAGACGTGAAATTTATAACCAAACACTTAAAAAGTTATGTTTCAGTAATACAATCCTCCAAGTTATTTTCAGTTTCCGAGTCTAAGATCAGGAAGCTCATAGCACAGAACATATTGAACACATCGATTTTGAAACATGGGTGCGGCCATCAACAGATTTTACTCGCAAACAACAAGAAAAACGCCAAAATACTTAATGAAATCTAACCTTCAAACGCACCCACTACAAACTTCAAACTCGAACACGCCTCTCCACCAACAACTCCCCCAACCTTAGACAACTTCACCCTATCAGCAAAATGCCATCTTAAATTTTGCCCTGTACTACATACTCCTCAGTAATCCCCCTCCCTGAAACATATCTCCGCTCATCGCCACCAAAAAAAACTTTGGTCTTTCAGAGTGAAGATTTGAAAAACCAACCCAGCTTGTCCTTTCCTCATTAGCCCCCGCTACCTTAACTAATTTACAGTCCATCGTAACTGATCCATAAACCCCACCTACCGCAAGGTGAGGCCTTGGTTTACCGTGGCATTTGCGGTGAGCAGTTCCACGGCAACAACGCTTCATAGTCT
>NZ_JBTEYL010000034.1:0-48160 GCF_054330215.1 Pseudomonas sp. Ma2-10
AGACCCTCTTAAAAGGCTAGAAGTGGTGTCCACTTAAATAGGTGGACACCATCGCCTTTGGCGGTGGGGTCAGAAAGGTGTGTTTGCTGGCCGGTTACCACTGAACTCCATCAATGGCTAAACCGGAACGCAGTTAGGATCCCCAATCTCGATCGCCCGTGCATGATTTGCGAATGGGGGCAAAACTGGGGGCAAACAAAAGATTTATCGACCTGAAAACACCGCCCTAGAGCCCAGTCAAAATGTTCTTCGGAGAGCAAGAGTTTGACTGTAAATAACAGACTCTAGACTCGCAGCGCTTTGTGCGCGGAACAAGAGCCATAGCTGGACTTACAGAGACAATCGGCAGTGCCGGCGGCAGGGCTGGATGCTGGTGCATTCAACCCACGCGCTTCATTTTTGCTTCGAAGCTGAGATGTCTTGCCAAATGGTGTTCTCCTGCGCAATAAAAAATCCGACTCAAGGGCAGCGTATCGCGATCATTAGCCCGTAGAAATCAGATGTTGACCGTCATATTGTGAGTGTCTTCCGACGCCTCAGATGACGCGTGAACTCCAGTCCTCCAGCGGCAACTCGAAAAACAACGAACGCCCATCAGAAGCGCTCAAGTGTAGCGGTAACATCCATCGTCACCGTTTGAAGTTAACACCTCAGTTTGAGCCCAGGACACTGCACACGATCCGCGTGGTCACGTCGAAATTATCCGGAGTGAGGGCATCAATTGGCGAACGATCTTTTTGTCGCCAATCGAGTGACATTCTCGCCGGCCAGATTCGCAAACTCATGAGGCGTGACATGCTCCTGAAGATTCGCCGTAAGGTACCGGCTCCACCAGTTCATGATCAACCGACGCTCCTCAATGAACTCTGCCTTGTGAATGTAGGCAGCTCGAACGCTGTTGCGCTCTCTATGACTCATTTGCCTTTCGATGGCCGTCTCAGACCACAGACCTGACTCGATCAGTGCGCTACAGGCCATTGAGCGGAATCCGTGACCACAAATCTCTGTCTTCGTGTCGTATCCCATGGTGCGCAACGCTTTGTTCACGGTGTTTTCTGACATCGGCTTCCAGGCCCTAGCATCACCGGCAAACACCAGGTCGAATGTGCCAGTGAGGGTGTGGATCTGTTCAAGCACGGCCACAACTTGCGGCGATAAAGGCACTAGATGAACATCGCCCGCCATTTTCGTCCCCCGTGTTGAATGGCGTACGTCCTCCAGCTCCGGCCGAGTATCCGGGATCTCCCATACGCAACGCTTAAGGTCGAACTCACACCAACGAGCGAAACGTAACTCACTCGAGCGAACAAACACGTGCAGCGAGAGCATGAGCGTTAGCCGGGTCAGCTCTCGGCCCTTGTAGGCATAGATTCGTGCCAGCAATTCAGGCAGGCGTGACAGGGGCAATGCAGGCCGATGGGAGACTCGCGGCGCTTTGATCAAGCCCTGAAGATCGTACGCAGGGTTTATCGGAATAAGACGAAGGCGTTTTGCCTCACGCATAATACTTTGCAGGTATCTTTGTACCCTTAAGGCGACGTCAATCGTTCCACGTTTTCTGATCGCCTCCAAAGGTTGCATCAGATCATAAGTATCGAGATCAGCAATCGCGCGAGCACCGATAAACGGGAAAACATAGTTATTCAGACGGTTGAACACATTTTTGGAATGGTCGGGTGTCCATCTGGCCGACATGTTCTTGTGCCAGTCCAACGCAACGCTTTCAAAGGTACGGCCGTTGACAGCATTTTCCGTTTTGGCTTTACGCTTGTTCTCAACGGGATCAATGCCGTCTGCGAGCATCCGCTTCGCATCTAAACGCTTCTGGCGCGCATCGGCAAGGCCAATCACCGGATAGCTGCCGAGGGAGGTCAACCCCTCCCGGCCGTCAGGCTTTACGTACCTGAGACGCCAGCCTTTACGGCCATTGGGTTGGATTAGGAGATAGAGACCGTCGCCGTCGAAAAGCTTGTAGGGACGGTCTGTTGGCTTGGCTAAACGGCAGGCAGCGTCGGTAAGCGGAGCAGTTGTGCGCGACATAAGGGTACTATCCTTAATCGAACCAAAGACTACCCCTAACTTTACCCTCTAAATGAATGGATTCGAGAAGAATGGGCAAGATTCCGACGGAATGCTAAAACGAAAAAACCCGCCAGAAGGCAGGTTTTTCAAGGCTTCCAAAGAACTCAAAAGCGCTCAGTGGAATGCAAGATGGTGCCCGAAGCCGGAATCGAACCGGCACACCCTTACGAGCGGGGGATTTTAAGTCCCATGCGTCTACCAGTTTCGCCATTCGGGCGGTAGCGCGGTGAAGCAGTCTGAAGACTGTCAAATAACGACCTGGCAGTTCTGACTGCCTGTGCAGCAGAGGGGAAATATATACATCCCGCTCCGGCGAAGCAAGTTCGCGACTGCCCTTTTCAAGACTAAATCTTGCAGGACAGTTCACATAAAAAAGCTCCGTAAATCATAGATCTACGGAGCTCGTTTAAAGTGGAGGCCGAGGTCGGAATCGAACCGGCGTAGGTGGATTTGCAATCCACTGCATAACCATTTTGCTACTCGGCCTCAAACATCTGACGTCATGTAGCACAACATCAAACGCCTACAAACTTTGAGTAAGATCTACGATCTAACCCCTTGAAAACATTGAGCTTTTTCAGCGGTCAGTGCTTTCGATGGCGTGAATTATGTACTGATTTCCCGAGGCTGGCAACCCCTTGATTTCAAAAAAAATTCCGTCCGGTGGTTTCTTTGTTTACAGGGGGATGCTCAGCCCTTCAAGCCGGGATCGTCCGTCGCGTCTTCTACCGCGACCAACGGTTCAATACCCCAGTCTCCATGCAGATACCAATCATCTCCGATCATTTCGGCTGGGTGCATTGTCCTGTCGGAGCCATTGCCACACGCCAGGGAGTTGGCTGGACAGTACCTGTCGCAGCCCCAGCAAATACGTTCGGGGTGCTTGGGGCTGATGGGAAAATTCTTGGCCATGTCGATCCCCGGTTCGCCTCTAGGATGGACCTCCAACCTACATCCCTCGCGCAAAAGTGACCTTGATACGGATCAAGGACTGAAATCGAAAGTGCTCACTCAATGGCCGTCTTACGACTAAGCTTTGTCCTGCCGGTAAATCGGCTACCTCATCGCGTTTTTCCGGTCCTTGGGCAGGCACATAAAAATACCTGGAGAAGCTTCTTATGCATGGCAAAAAACCATCTACCGGAGAACAGAGCCCTGTTCGATTGTCGACCTGGGATGATGAAGGCGCGAGAACCTCACTCGATGCAGAAGCATTTTCCTCCCCCCCCGAATTGACCAATGCAGAACTGGTCCACCTTCGTGTCCGGGTGATTGCCCTGGAAAACCTGGTCATCGCGTTGCTGGCACAAGGATCGGATCAACAGTTGGCCGTCGCCCGCGAAATGGCCGCCTACATTTCACCCCGCCCCGGCTTCACCCAGCATCCATTGACGATTCACGCGGCTGCGCAGATGAGCGACAGCGTCGACCGCGCCGAGCGGTTTCGAAAGCGCTCCCCGTCATAGGCTTAATCGCTGAAAACTTGATAACAATCATTATTATTCGCAGGAAAGCTTCCTACACTCGGGTTCCTACTCGTTAGTGCCCAGGAAGACATCATGCGTACGACCTTTTCACTGTCACTCGCCCTGCTCTTGCTCACACCATTGGCTCAGGCCAAGGAATACCCGATCGGGGAACCTCAGTTGTGCCCAGGGCTGGAAGTCGGGGCGGTGTATTTGCAGCCGATCGAGATGGCGCCTGCCGGCATGATGCGGGCCACTGCGGATTCCGATGTGCACCTGGAAGCCGATATTCGCGCCACGGCGGACAATCGACAGGGCTTTCAGGAAGGCAGTTTCGTGCCTTATCTCAATGTCTCGTTCCACCTTAAAAAACAGGGCAACGAGAATGAACTCAACGGCGATTTCCACGCTATGGTCGCCAATGACGGCCCGCACTATGGCGACAATGTAAAGCTGCTCGGTCCAGGCAAATATCAGCTGACCTTCACCGTCCTGCCACCCGGCGGCCATGGGTCCCTTGGCCGTCATACCGATAAGGAGACCGGCGTAGCGCCCTGGTTTGAACGCTGCGAATTGCACTACGAGTTCATCTACGCCGGCATTGGTAAAAAAGGCGGCTATTGAATGAAGCGCCTGCAGATTGCCTGGCTGATGCTTGCCGGAGCAGTGGCGCCATGGACGGCTTATGCCGAGTTACCCAGCTATGAGCTGAGCCTGCGCGATGGCCAGTTCTCCCCCGCGTTGCTCGAGGTTCCGGCCGGACAGCGCTTCAAAATCATCCTGAAAAATATCGGCAAGGGGCCTGCCGAGTTCGAGAGCACGCCATTGCGGGTTGAAAAAGTACTGTCGCCAGGCGTGACGACTTTCGTAGTGATTCACCCTCTCAGGCCCGGGCACTACCCCTTCTTCGACGAGTTCAATCCGCAACTGCCCGAGGGCGGCATCCTCGCGAAATGACCCGTTCAAACACGGAGTTTTCATGAATCAATCAATGTTCATTGTCTGGCGCGAAAGCGTCGAGGCGCTGCTGGTGATCGGCATCCTCCACGCCTGGGTCAGCCAGCAGCATCAGGGTGATCGACTGGCGAAGTACTTGTGGGCAGGTGTGGTGCTTGGGTTGATGCTTTCGGGCCTGCTGGCGGTGTTGATTCTGTTTGCCGGTGAGGCCATGAGCGGTTCAGCCAGCGAGTGGTTCCAGGCCGCTCTCGCGCTGGTGGCCAGCCTACTGATCGTGCAAATGGTCGGCTGGATGCACCGCCACGGGCGCACGCTCAAGCACGATTTGCAACGACACGCCGATAGCCACCTGGCTCGGCAAGGTGGCGCAGGTCTGTTACTGCTGGCCATGCTCGCCGTCAGCCGTGAAGGCAGTGAAACGGTGGTCTTTCTCTATGGCGCCGGCGCTCGATTACGAGGTCCACAGCTCGGTTTGTTTGCCATCGGCGGCGCAATGGGGCTGGTGCTGTCGGCGCTGACCATTGCCCTGCTTCACAGCAGTCGCCGGTTCATTTCGTGGCAGCGATTCTTTGCCATCAGCGAAGCTGTTTTGCTGGTACTCGGCGCGGCGTTGCTGGTCAGCGGCACCGAGCGAATTGGCGGTCAACTACTCGCCCTGGAGTTGCCGGAGGTGATGTATAGCCTCGTGGGTGATGCGCTTTGGGACAGCAGTGCCTTGCTCAGCGACAGCCATGGATTGGGTGGTTTCCTTGCCGGTTTTGCCGGTTATCGCGCGACGCCCAGCGGCATGACGTTACTGGTGCTGGCAGCTTATTGGCTGACCGTCGGCGGATGGCTGCGTCAACGTACCGGGGAAAAAACCCATGCCTGAGCTGAGTCGCCGCGATCGATGGCTGCAGCGCCTGGGCGACGGGATGCGTCGTCACGCGCCCGTCATTCGTGCCGTGCAGTGGGTCGTTGTACTGTTCTATGCATTGCTGTTGGTGTTACCGGCGGTGTTGCCGCTGCCGGACAGCCAGGCACGGATGCTCGATAATCTGACCCTGTTCGCGCAGTTTTTGTTCTGGGGTATTTGGTGGCCATTCGTGCTTTTGTCGATCGTGCTGTTCGGCCGGCTCTGGTGTGGCGTTCTCTGTCCGGAAGGTTCACTCAGCGAATGGGCCAGCCATTACGGCAAAGGTTTGGGTGTACCCCGCTGGTTACGTTGGGGCGGCTGGCCAACGCTGGCGTTCTGCCTGACGACGCTCTATGGCCAATTGATCAGCGTCTATGACTATGCTCAGGCGGCGCTGTTGATTCTGGGCGGGTCGACGGTCGCGGCAGTCGTCGTCGGGCTGCTGTTCGCCCGGGGCAAGCGGGTCTGGTGCCGTTACCTGTGCCCGGTCAGCGGCGTCTTCGCCCTGCTCGCCCGTCTGGCGCCTGTGCATTTCCAGGTCGACGAACACCGCTGGATGGAAAATGTCGCGCCACGCCTGCCGTCGCCCAACTGCGCACCCTTGCTCGATATCCGTCGTATGCAAGGCGCCAGTGACTGCCACGCCTGCGGACGCTGCAGCGGACAACGCGGTGCCGTTCAATTGATCGCCCGCTCCAGCAATCAGGAGATTCTTCACGCGACAGCGCAGACGCTGTCACCGTGGGACGCGCGTTTATTGCTGTTCGGCGTAATCGGTCTCGCCATGGGCGCCTTTCAATGGACGGTTAGCCCATGGTTCGTCTCCCTCAAACAAACCCTCGCCCAATGGCTGGTCGAGCACGACCAGCTCTGGGCCTTGGAGGACAACGCGCCCTGGTGGCTGCTCACCCATTACCCGCAGCTCAACGACAGCTTCAGTTGGCTCGACGGTTTCAGCATCGTCGTTTATCTGAGTTTGAGTTCGATGGTGTTGGGCACGGCGTTAATGGTCCTTCTGCGTGTGGCGGCGCGATTGGCGCAAGATCCTGCACTGTATGGGCCCCTGGTACTGGCATTCACGCCCTTGGGCGGTGCGGGATTGTTTCTCGGGCTGTCGGCCACAACGGTGAAATTGCTTCGCTATGAAGGGCTGTTGCTGGAGTGGGTACAACCGGCGAGGGCCTGTTTGTTAGTGGCTGCGATGGGCTGGAGCCTGTTACTGGGATGGAAACGGCTGGACCGAGAAGGTATTTCCCAGGTTCGTCGCTGCGCGGGCAGCACTTGCCTGGTACTCGCCATCGGCCTGGTAGGGTTCGGCTGGTGGTTGCAGTTCTGGGGCTGGTCCTGAGCCCCTCACCCACAACCACCACCCAGGATTACCTAGACTTTACAACGCGCTACTGTCTGGTGCAGCGCCCCCGCCATCTGCGCCGAATCGTGACCCGCTGTGTGAGTATGTTGGGCCCCCAGCAAGACCTGCTCCGACAAGTTGCGAATGCCCATCAGATTACGATCCACCTCCCGCGCCACCAATGCCTGCTCTTGCGTGGCACTGGCAATCATCATGTTGCGCTCGTTGATCTGTGAGATCGACCGGGTGATTTCATCCAATGCATCGCCCGACCGTTGCGCCACTTCAAGGGTGGCTCAAACCAGGTTGCTGCTGCTTTGCATGGTCGTCACTGCATGACCGGTATCGAGACGAATGTTGCCAATCATCTGCTCGATTTCCTGGGTGGACGCTTGAGTGCGGTGCGCAAGGGCGCGCACTTCATCGGCGACCACGGCAAAGCCGCGTCCGGCGTCCCCGGCACGGGCCGCTTCAATGGCCGCATTGAGGGCCAGCAAATTAGTCTGTTCGGCGATGCTGCGAATCACATCCAGCACCTTGCTGATGTCCTGCACCCGGCCCGCCAGTTGCTCGATGTGCGGTGAGGTGTCGGTGAGGTGTCGGTGACGCCATCTGCCAGTGCGCCGATTGAAACCACGGTTTCCTGGACCTGCTCACGCCCGCGCTGTGCGGTTTGCTCGGACTGCCGCGAGGCCTCGCAAGTGCTGACCATGGCATTCAGATTTTGCTGCATCTGATGCATGTTCATCATCACACTGCCACCAACACTTGAGTCCACGGGCACTTCAATCAGCGATCTGACTTAAAAACCGTGCGGCATCATCCGGTTCACCACCCAATGGACGGGGCACACTGCGCGTGACGATCACCGCCGCCTGTTCCTTGAGCGTCGCCAGGTCGTGCAACGCGTAAAACGCCATCCCCATCAATGCCAGCGGCGCGATTGCAAAGCCGATGACGATACGTTGTGCTGTCGTTAATTTGGCCATATCAAATGCTCCCCGTTTGATACCTGCCGATAGGCAGCGCATTTGAAAACCCAAGGGTGGATGTCACCGTTAAACGTTAGGCCTCAGCCTCGGTCACCCCCGTAACACGAAGGCTGGAAACAATTCGCGCAGGGTCTCCCATAAGTCAGGTAGCAAGGCTTGTGCCGAAACGCCCGGCAGCAGCGGATCGAGCATCCGCTCGGTGCGAACCAGTTGCACGGCGAAGCGCTTGACGCCAAGTTCGCTCAAGCGCTTGGCGAGGATCAGCAGGCGCGCCGGCTCGAACAGATGCCAATGCACGGTGGTGCGGCATTCATAGTCGACACCGCTGGCCAGCAGATGCTCAAGGCTGCGCCAGTTGGCCGTTCCGCTGCCCTCGACCCGGGTGATGGCCTGGCAATCCTCGGGCAATGCCTTGACATCGAAACCGACCCAATCGGCCCCGGTCAGCGCCTTGGCGAACGCTGCGGGTTTGATGCCGGCACTGTGCAAACCAATGCGAAACCCCATCGCCCGCACCTCCTCCATGGCGCCGAGCAAACCGTCCTGCAAGGTGGGTTCTCCACCACTGAACACCACCGCATCGAGCAGGTCCTGACGCCGCTGCAGAAACGCCAACACCCGCCGCCAATCCACTTCGTCTGTGCCACGAGGCGGGATCAACTGCGGGTTATGGCAGTAACGACAACGCCAGGCGCACCCCTGGCAAAACAGCACGCAGGCGAGCTGTCCGGGATAGTCGATAGTGGTCAGGGGCACCATGCCCCCGACCCGAAGCGTTCGACTCATTGGCGCCCGGCCAGCGCCGCGCTTTCAGTGAAGTGCACCCGCTCGCGGTGCTCCGACTGTTTACCCGGATTGAACGCCGATACAGGGCGGTGATAGCCCATTACCCGCGTCCAGACTTCGCAGCGTTGACGTTGAGCCTGGGGCAATGTTTGCGATGCAGTCATGGTGAAGCTCCTTGCAGTTGAGTGGATCGAAATCAATGAACGGTGTCGAGCTTCTGCTCTTGCAACAGCAGTGCTTCGTCGCACTTGGGGCAGAACTCATGCTCGCCATCCAGATAGCCATGCACCGGACAGATGGAGAATGTCGGGGTCACGGTCAGGTACGGCAGGCGAAAGCGGCCAAGGGCTTTGCGCACCAGTTGTTTGCACGCCTCGGTCGAAGAAATTCGCTCGGCCATGTACAGGTGCAAGACCGTGCCGCCGGTGTATTTGCATTGCAGCTCGTCTTGAAGTTCCAGGGCCTCGAAGGGGTCTTCGGTGTAGCCCACGGGCAGTTGCGAGGAGTTGGTGTAATACGGCGCTTGCGCGCTGCCAGCCTGCAGGATGTCCGGGTAGCGCTTGAGGTCTTCCTTGGCGAAGCGGTAGGTCGTGCCCTCGGCCGGCGTCGCTTCCAGGTTGTACATGTGGCCGGTTTCCTCCTGAAACCGCAGTAACGTGGCGCGCACATGGTCCAGCATATTCAGGGCAAATCGACGGCCCTGTTCGGTGTGCATGCCCTCCTCATCGCCGGTGAAATTGCGCAGCATTTCATGCATGCCATTGAGGCCGATGGTCGAGAAGTGGTTGCGCAGGGTGCCCAGGTACCGCTTGGTGTAAGGGTACAAGCCGGCATCCATGTGGTGCTGAATCACCTTGCGCTTGACCTCCAGGCTTTCCATCGCCAGTTCCATCAGCGTGTCCAGGCGCTGCAGTAAACCGCTGGTATCACCCTTGAACACATAGCCCAGTCGGGCGCAGTTGAGGGTGACGACGCCGAGCGATCCGGTCTGTTCCGCCGAGCCGAACAAGCCGCCGCCACGCTTGAGCAACTCGCGGACATCCAGCTGCAAGCGGCAGCACATCGAGCGCACCTGATTGGGTTGCAGGTCCGAGTTGAGGAAGTTTTGGAAATACGGCAGGCCGTACCGTGCAGTCATCTCGAACAGACGGTCGGCGTTTTCACTGTCCCACGGGAAGTCGTGGGTGATGTTGTAGGTCGGGATCGGAAAGGTGAACACCCGCCCTTTCGCATCGCCGGCCTGCATCACCTCGATGTAAGCGCGGTTGAGCAGCTCCATTTCTACCTGCAGGTCGCCATAGGCAAACGGCATTTCCTCACCGCCGATGACGGGTATTTGCTCACGCAAATCCTGCGGACAAACCCAGTCGAAGGTCAGGTTGGTGAAAGGCGTCTGGGTGCCCCAGCGCGAAGGGACGTTGAGGTTGTAGATGAACTCCTGGATCGCCTGGCGCACCGCCTGAAAACTCAGTTGGTCCTTGCGCACATAGGGCGCCAGGTAGGTGTCGAACGAGCTGAACGCCTGGGCGCCGGCCCATTCGTTTTGCAGGGTGCCGAGGAAATTCACCATTTGCCCCAAGGCGCTGCTCAAGTGCTTGGGCGGACCGGCTTCGACTCGCCCGGGCACACCGTTGAGCCCTTCGTGCAACAGGGTGCGCAGCGACCAGCCGGCGCAGTAACCGGCGAGCATGTCCAGGTCATGGACATGCAAATCCGCCTCGCGGTGGGCCTGACCGATGGCCTCGCTGTACACCTCGTCCAGCCAGTAGTTAGCGGTGACCTTGCCCGACACGTTCAGCACCAGACCGCCCAGGGAGTAACCCTGATTGGCGTTGGCCTGGACCCGCCAGTCTTCGCGGTCCAGGTATTCGTTCATCGAGGTCGCCACTTCGACCAGGGTGCGGCGGTCGCGGCGCAAACGGCCGTGCTGTTCGCGGTAGACGATGTATGCGCGCATGGCGAGAAAAAAACCGGCGTCCATCAACACTCGCTCAACACGGTCCTGGATTTGCTCGACATGGAGTCTTGGCAATCCTTCGAGCCTGGCCAGTACCGCGTTAAGCAAGCCTTCACCCTCAACCTCGCCGTACTCTCCCGTCGCCTTGCCGGCGGCGATCAACGCCTGACGGATTTTGTCGGCATCGAAGGCGACCTGACTGCCATCGCGTTTGTGCAAGCGGTTACATCCTACTGCGATCAGCGTGCTCTGCATTTGGCCTCCAGACACTACATATAGACTTAAATAAACTTAAAACCACAACATGCAGTGAAGGCTACGGAAAAAGCAGTGCTCTGCAATTGATCGATATCAAGATTTACCGGCGAAAAAAAACCGCCCGAAGACGGCAAAAGAAAATCTGTGGAAGCGCCCTTGCTGCCCCATTGGATTTCCTCTGTTTTGAAGACCGCATTTCGATCAACCGCCGCTCATGTTCATGAATCTGACAATGTGTACCTCCCCGTCGGGACTGAAATCATGCCGCAGCGGCTTACCGCGCAAGGCCTTCTGCACCGCGTTGATTACGGGTTGGTCATCGAGCGGATAGCGCCGTAGCAATCCGCGTAAATCCAGCGCATCGTCCTGCCCAAGACACAGCAACAGCTTGCCTTCAACAGTCATCCGCACCCGGTTGCAGCTGCCGCAGAAGTTGTGGCTGTTGGGGGAGATGAAGCCGATCCGGGTCTCGGGATGGCATTGCAGACGCACATAGCGCGCCGGACCGCCGCTGTTTTCGGTGCTGTCGAGCAACCGATGCTGGCTGGCGATCAGCGTGCGCACTTCGTCGCTGGAACACAACGATTCACCCCGGGAACGACCGACGTCGCCCAAGGGCATTTCTTCGATAAAACTGATATCGATGCGCTGGTCGATGGCGTACTGCACCAACGCCGGTACTTCATCGAAGTTGCGTCCCTTCATCACCACGCAGTTGAGTTTGACCCGCTCGAACCCTGCGTCCCGCGCCGCTTCAATGCCGTTGAGCACCTGATCGAGGTCGCCGTTACGGGTGATCGCCCGAAACTTCTGCCCGTCCAGGCTATCGAGGCTGATGTTCATCCGCTTCACCCCGGCGTCGACCAACGGCCGGGCCAGGCGGCCCAGTTGCGAGCCGTTGCTGGTCATTACCAGTTCGCGCAAACCGGGCAAGGCGGCGATGTTGCGGCACAGTCCGACAATGCCGGGACGGATCAGCGGTTCGCCGCCGGTCAGACGGATTTTGCGTACACCCAGGCCAACGAACAGCGTCGCCAAACGCTGCAATTCCTCCAGCGTGAGCACCTGCTGACGCGGCAGGAACGTCATGTTTTTCGCCATGCAATACACACAGCGAAAATCACAGCGATCCGTCACCGACATCCGCAGATAATCGATCTGCCGCCCAAAACCATCCTGCATCACAGCGTTCATCACTTCTCCCGGTTTGCCTCGATGCTCACTGCACCAGCGGTGAGTCGGCACCCTGCAAGTGGATGCCACGAATATCGGCTGCACCGATCAGGGTTTGCAGGTATTGCACCAGCGCTCTCTGCCAGACGCCTTGCTGCAACTGCGTGCGGATCGCCGTCGACACCACTTCATAGGGCAACGGCATGCCTTCGATTCGCTGATCGACACTGACCACATGCCAGCCGTAGCGACTTTCCAGCGGTTTGCTGGCCAGACCCGGTGCCAGGGTGAACAACTGACGTTCCAGTTCAGGCACGGTCTGGCCCTTGCTGATCTGCCCCAAAGAACCACCCTGGGCCTTCGACGGGCAGGCCGAATATTTCACGGCCAGCTCGGCGAAACTGCCGGGGAACTCATCCAGTTGCTGCAGCAGGACTTCGGCCTGACCCTGCGCAAGCTCGCGGGCCTCGACATCGTCTGGCGCACATTCGAGCAGGATGTGCCGCACCGCCAGCAACGGCGCGCTGTGGAAGCGCCCGCGATTGTTTTCGTAGTAACGCAGACTCGACTCCTCGTCGCACTGCGGCACTTTCACCTCACGTTCGAGTAACAAACGCGTGGCCGCTTCTTCTTCGTTCTCACCAGCACCAATCTCCAGTGACACACCGAGCTCGGTGATGCGCTGCTGCAACAACTCGCGGATCACCAGTGCCCGGGCGGCCAGGTAGACCGCCTCCTCACGGCTTTCGGCCGGGTGATATTGCAGCTCCTGAGCCATCGCTTCCGGGGTGATCGACACCTCGTTGACGCTGATGATCGGCCACTCCTGTTCACTGCTGGCGATCAACTGGGCCGGGGTGTCATCGGCCCCAGCGGGCTCAACCGGCAGGGCTTCAAACTGCGCTGCCGCGACCGGCGCGATGTCGAGAACAACCTCGGATTTTTTTGAAGAACCGCAGCCACCGCTGCCCCCATTACCGCCACCACATCCGCATCCACCTGACATGATTGTCTCCTCAATACTTCTGACGAACGATTTGATAACGACGCCCCAGGTACCAGATCGGTGCGCTGATCATGTGTACGAGACGGGTGAAGGGGAACAGCACAAACAGGGTCAAGCCGAGAAACACATGCAACTTGTAGATCAGCCCGACCGGCGCTATGGCCGCCGCTGCTTCCACCGGACGCAACAGCACGGTGTTCTGTGCCCAATCAGCGAGCATTACCATTACCGAACCGTCCATGTGCCCGGTGGATGCGAGGATGGTCAGCAGCCCGAGCAGCAATTGCGCCAGCAGCACCAACAGAATCAGGATGTCCGAAGGGCTGGAGGTGGCACGGACCCGAGGGTCGGTGAGCCGTCGGTTAACCAGCATCAGTAAACCAATCAGGCACAGCAGGCCGAAAAACCCGCCCGAGACCATGGCCAGCAACTGCTTGTTCTCCGTGCTGATCAGATGGTGATAAATCGACGCCGGGGTCAGCAGGCCGACGAAATGCCCGGCCAGCACGAACAACACACCGATGTGGAAGAGGTTGCTCGCCACGCGCATGCCGCGCTGATTGAGCATCTGGCTGGAGCCCGCCTTCCAGGTGTACTGCGACAGATCGAAGCGCGCCCAGCTGCCAATCAGGCAAATCGCCAGGGCGACGTAGGGATAGACCCCGAACAACAACAGATTCCATTTAGACATTGTCTACCTCCTTGGCTGGCGCGGCGGCCAACCCTTCATGCTGAAAATCCACCCAGTGCAACGGCACCGCGCTTTCCTCACGGGCCTTGCCCGGAGCGCTAGGCAGCGAACTGCAACGGTCCTGTTGTTCGGCCTGGAGGAAGTCCACGGCCTCCTCTTCCCAGATTTTGTCGAGGGCTTCGAGGGAGTCGTCGCGAGGTTCCGCCGCGACCTGTGCCCGCAGGTCGGCGACCGCCTGATGCGGCTCGGCCCCGGCAATTTGCAGCAGCGCCCGGAAGCAGCTGGCATAGGCGCTTTCGCGCTCTTCCAGACGTGCCGCGAGCAAGGCCAGCAAGTGCGAAACATCCGCCAAGCCCTCGCGGGCCTCGATGTCTTCGCGGGTGGACAGGAACTCCAGGTACAACGGGATGTAATCGGGCAGCTCTTTGACGCCGATGGCAAAACCGGCTTCTTCGTATTGCGCCATCATGTCGACCATGGCCTGGCCACGGTCGCGGGACTCACCGTGCACGTGTTCGAACAACAGCAGCGACAGCGAGCGCCCCCGGCCGAACAGCGCACCGTAGTGCTCCTGCCCGTCCATCAGGTCATTGGCGCAGATCAGTTCCAGCAATTCGAATAACGCACCGCGCTGCTTCGGACTGATTTCCCGTGACTGGATGATCGCCTGTTCCAGTTCGTCGCGACCGCCAATCAGCGTCTCGGTCGGGTAATCGAGCAACAGCGAAATCACTTTGAGAATTTGCATGCTCATTCCTCCCACAACTGGACGGTCTTCAGGATGTCGCGGCGGTTGGCTTTCTTGGCGCCGAACATATTGGTGTCGGAGCTGCCGCTACAGCCGCTGCCGAAACTGAAGCCGCAACCGGAGCGCTCGGCGAAGGCGTCACTCATGGCGTCTTCACGGTGGGCACTCGGCACCACGAAACGGTCTTCGTAGTTGGCAATCGCCAGGTAGCGATACATCTCCTCGACCTGGGCCACGCTCAGGCCGACATCCGCCAGCACTTGCAGGTCCTGAACACCGTCAACTTGTTCGGAACGTTTGTAGGCACGCATCGCCAGCAAGCGTTTCAGTGCGCGTTTGACCGGTTTTTCATCGCCCGCGGTCAGCAGGTTCGCCAGGTACTTCAGTGGAATACGCAGGCTGTCGACATCCGGGATGACCCCGTTCATGCCCACGGTCCCAGCGGTGGCGGCGTTCTGGATTGGCGACAATGGCGGTACGTACCAAACCATTGGCAAGGTGCGGTATTCCGGGTGCAGCGGCAGCGCCAGTTTCCAGTCCACGGCCATTTTGTAGACCGGCGAACGTTGTGCGGAGTCGATCACCGACTGCGGTACGCCATCGGCCAGAGCCTGACGAATCACTGCCGGGTCATTCGGATCGAGGAAGATCTCCAGTTGTTTCTCGTACAGGTCCTGCTCATTGGCGGTGCTCGCCACTTCGCTGATGCGGTCGGCGTCATACAGCAACACCCCGAGGTAACGGATACGCCCGACGCAGGTTTCCGCGCAAACAGTCGGCATGCCGGCTTCGATACGCGGGTAGCAGAAGATGCACTTCTCGGACTTGCCGCTCTTCCAGTTGAAATAGATCTTCTTGTACGGGCAGCCGCTGATGCACATCCGCCAGCCACGGCATTTCTCCTGGTCGATCAGGACGATACCGTCTTCTTCACGCTTGTAGATTGCCCCGCTCGGGCAAGCTGCTGCGCACGTCGGGTTGAGGCAGTGCTCGCACAGGCGCGGCAAATACATCATGAAAGTGTTTTCGTACTCGCCGTAAATGTCCGCCTGGATCTTGTCGAAGTTTTTGTCCTTGCGGCGCTTGGCGAATTCGGTGCCGAGGATTTCTTCCCAGTTCGGGCCCCACTCGATTTTCTCCATGCGCTTGCCGGAGATCAGCGAACGCGGGCGCGCGGTGGGCTGATGCTCGCCCAGCGGTGCGGTGTGCAGGTGCTGGTAATCGAAGTCGAACGGTTCGTAATAGTCGTCCAGGCTCGGCAGGTCCGGGTTGGCGAAAATGTTCGCCAATACGCGGAATTTACCGCCGATGCGCGGGTTGATCGTGCCGTTGGCATTGCGGATCCAGCCGCCCTTCCACTTGTCCTGGTTTTCCCATTCTTTCGGGTAGCCGATCCCGGGTTTAGATTCGACGTTGTTGAACCAGGCGTATTCCATGCCTTCGCGGCTGGTCCAGACGTTTTTGCAGGTGATCGAACAGGTGTGGCAACCGATGCATTTGTCCAGGTTCAGAACCATGCCGATTTGTGAGCGAATCTTCATCTCAGTTCTCCTCGATATCGGTCGGCAGGGGACGCGGCAGGTCATCACCGGATGACCCATCGAGCCAATCGACTTTGGACATTTTGCGCACCACGACGAATTCGTCGCGGTTGCAACCGACGGTGCCGTAATAGTTGAAACCGTAAGCTTGCTGGGCGTAGCCGCCGATCATGTGGGTCGGCTTGAGCACCACCCGAGTGACCGAGTTGTGGTGGCCGCCACGGGTCTTGGTGGTTTCCGAACCGGGCACGTTAATGATCCGTTCCTGGGCGTGGTACATCATCACCATGCCGTCCTTGACCCGTTGGCTGACCACCGCACGGGCGGTCAATGCACCGTTGATGTTGAAGCACTCGATCCAGTCGTTGTCCTCGATGCCGGCGCTTTTCGCGTCGTTCTCCGAGAGCCAGACAATCGGCCCGCCACGGCTGAGGGTCAGCATCAGCAGGTTGTCGCTGTAGGTGCTGTGGATGCCCCACTTCTGGTGCGGGGTGATCCAGTTCAGGACGATTTCCTTGTGGCCGTTACTGCGTTTGCCTTTCACCCCTTCGATGGTGCGGGTGTTGACCGGCGGCCGATAACTCATCAGTTGCTCGCCGAACGCCTGCATCCACGGGTGATCCTGGTAGAACTGCTGGCGACCGGTGATGGTGCGCCATGGGATGCCTTCGTGAACGTTGGTGTAGCCGGCGTTGTAGCTGACGTGATCGTCTTCAAGACCCGACCAGGTCGGGCTGGAAATGATCTTGCGCGGCTGTGCCTGAATGTCGCGGAACCGGATGGCCTCGTGGGCCTTGGACAGCGCCAGGTGGCTGTGGTCGATGCCGGTGAATTCCGACAGCGCGGCCCAGGCCTTGACGGCGACTTGCCCGTTGGTTTCCGGTGCCAGGGACAGGATCACTTCGGCAGCATCGATCGCCGTGTCGATTTTCGGCCGACCCTGGCTGATACCGGCATCGCCTTCTTTATGATTGAGTTCACCGAGGAATTTCACTTCGTCTTCGGTGTTCCAGTTGATGCCTTTGCCGCCGTTGCCGTTTTTCTCCAGCAATGGCCCGAGGGACGAGAACTGCTTGTAAATGTTTGGGTAGTCACGCTCCACCACATGCAGGTTCGGCGCGTTCTTGCCCGGCTCCGGTGCCACACCGGCGCTTTTCCAGTCGGTGCCGCCAAACGGTTGGGCCAGTTCGCCGACGCTGTCGTGCATCAACGGGATGGTCACCAGGTCCTTCTCAACGCCCAGGTGCCCTTCGGACATGCTGGAAAACGCCTTGGCGATGCCTTTGTAGATTTCCCAGTCGGAACGCGATTCCCACGCCGGGTCGATGGCGGCCGACAACGGGTGAATGAACGGGTGCATGTCCGAGGTGTTCATGTCGTCTTTTTCGTACCAGGTTGCCGTCGGCAACACGATGTCGGAATAGACGCAGGTCGAGGACATGCGAAAGTCCAGCGTGGTGACCAGATCGAGCTTGCCGATGGCGCCCTCGTCCACCCATTCGGCTTCTTCGGGTTTGCAGTCGCCGACCTGGCCGATGTCTTCGTTCATCACCCCGTTTTTGGTGCCCAGCAGGTACTTGAGCATGTACTCGTGGCCCTTGCCCGAGGAGCCCAGCAGATTGGAACGCCAGATAAACATATTGCGCGGGAAGTTGACCGGGCTGTCCGGCTGTTCGCAGGAGAAGCGCAGCGAACCGTCCTGCAGCGACTTGACCACGTAGTCTTTCGGGTCCATACCGGCCGCAGCCGCATCGCGGCAAATGTGCAAAGGGTTAGTGTTGAGTTGCGGTGCGCTGGGCAACCAGCCGGCGCGTTCGGCGCGGATGTTGTAGTCCAGGGCATGCTCGGGGAATTTTGATTTGTCGGCCAACGGTGAGAGCACGTCGTGCATGCTCATCTTCTCGTGGCGCCATTGCGAACTGTGGGCGTAGAAGAAGCTGGTGCCGTTCATCTGCCGTGGCGGACGGTTCCAGTCCAGGCCAAACGCCAGGGGTAGCCAGCCGCATTGCGGACGCAGTTTTTCCTGGCCAACGTAATGCGCCCAACCGCCACCGGTCTGACCGACACACCCGCAGAGCATGAGCATGTTGATCAGCCCGCGGTAGTTCATGTCCATGTGGTACCAGTGGTTCATCGCCGCGCCGACGATAATCATCGAGCGGCCCTTGGTCTTGTCGGCGTTGTCGGCGAACTCACGGGCAATCTGGATGGCTTTCTCGCGGCTGACGCCAGTGATCTGCTCCTGCCACGCCGGGGTGCCGGGCACCGAGGCGTCGTCGTAATCCTTGGCCACGTTTTCACCGCCGAGGCCGCGATCGATGGCCAGGTTGGCGGCCGACAGGTCGAACACGGTCGCAACTTTGGCCACGCTGCCGTCCGCCAGCACCACGTTATGCACCGGCACGCGGCGGTATTGCACAGCATCGCCGGCCACGTGCTGGAAGTGCTCGTGGGACTCGCCGGCAAAATACGGGAACGCCACTTCGGCCACGTCATCGCCGATCAGGCTCAGCTTCAGATCGATCTCACGGCCTTCGCCGCCTTCACGGGGCAGGATGTTCCACTTGCCCTTCTCGCCCCAGCGATAACCGATGGAACCCTGAGGGGACACCAGTTCGCCGCTGACATCGAGGGCGATGGTTTTCCATTCCGGGTTGTTTTCCTGGCCGAGGTTGTCGGTCAGGTCGCTGGCGCGCAGGAAGCGGTCCGGCTGGTAACCGGCGCCCGGTGCCTTGTCGACCATTTGCTTGAGCAGCACCAGCACCGGCAAATCGGTGAAGCGCTTGGCGTAATCGGTGAAATAGGCGCTCGGCTTGTCCAGGTGAAATTCTTTGAAGATCACATGGTTGAACGCCTGGGCCAGCGCCGCATCGGTGCCTTGTTTAGGGTTCAACCACAGGTCAGTGAGCTTGGCGACTTCCGAATAGTCCGGGGTGATCGCGACCGTCTTGGTGCCCTTGTAACGGACTTCGGTAAAGAAGTGCGCGTCGGGGGTACGGGTCTGCGGAACGTTGGAGCCCCAGGCAATGATGTAGTTGGAGTTGTACCAGTCGGCCGATTCCGGGACGTCGGTCTGCTCGCCCCAGACCATCGGCGAGGCCGGTGGCAAGTCGCAGTACCAGTCGTAGAAGCTCAGGCAGGCACCGCCGATCAGCGACAGGTAACGCGAACCTGCGGCATAGCTGACCATCGACATGGCCGGAATCGGCGAGAAGCCAACGATCCGGTCAGGGCCGTATTGCTTGATCGTATAGACGTTGGCCGCAGCGATGATCTCGTTGACTTCCTCCCAGTTGGAGCGAATGAAGCCACCCATGCCGCGTTTGCTTTTATAGGCGTCGGCCTTGACCTTGTCCTCGACAATGCTGGCCCAGGCTTCCACCGGCGCCATGGTTTGCCGCGCATCGCGCCAGAGCTTGAGCAACGGCTTGCGGATTTTCGGGTACTTGAGCCGGTTGGCGCTGTAGATGTACCAGCTGTAACTGGCACCACGCGGGCAGCCACGGGGCTCATGGTTCGGCAGATCGTTACGGGTACGCGGGTAGTCGGTCTGCTGGGTTTCCCAGGTGATCAAGCCGTTCTTGACGTAGATTTTCCACGAGCAGGAACCGGTGCAGTTCACCCCGTGGGTGGACCGCACGATCTTGTCGTACTGCCAGCGCGAACGGTAGACATTCTCCCAGTCGCGAGACTCTTTGCGGGTCTCGCCGTGACCGTCGGAAAACTCGTTTTGCTTGCGATTGAAAAACCGCAATTGATCCAGTAAATGACTCACGGTGTAGTCCTCTCAGGCTTTGTCGCGGAGTCTGTGCTCCGCCCACGCAATGGTTTTGTATTCGGCTCGATTCAGCAGGGTGTCGCGGCGCCTTTGCGCGCGTACCACCACCAGGTCACCACGATGCAGCTCAAGTAAAAGCCGACGAACATGTAGAAGGCCATCTCCGGTCCGCCGGTCTGGGCCATCGAAGTGCCGAAGGATTTGGGAATAAAGAACGCACCGAAGGCGCCCATGGCCGAACTGAAACCCAGGACGGCAGCTGACTCTTTGCCGGCATTCTTCAGCGCTTGTTCGCGCACGGCGGGTGGTTTGCCGGCCGAGGCTTTTTCGTGCTGGGTGCGGAAGATCACCGGGATCATGCGGAAGGTGGAGCCGTTGCCGATGCCAGTGGTAATGAACAGCAGCATGAACATGCCGAGATAGCCGTAGAAGTTGCCGGGCTGACCGTTCTGCGGCAGGAAGTGCATGACGCCGAAGACCATCACGATCATCGCCACGAAGTTCCACAAGGTCACCTTCGCGCCGCCGAGCTTGTCCGCCAGCCAGCCGCCCAATGGGCGTACCAGGGCGCCAACCAACGGGCCGAGAAAGGCGAATTTCAACGCGATGACATCAGGGAACGAGGTTTTGATCAGCAGCGGAAACGCGGCGGAGAAACCGATGAACGAACCGAAGGTCGCCAGGTACAACCAGCACATCAGCCAGTTGTGTTTGCGTTTGAAGATCACCGCCTGCTCGCTGAACGAAGCGCGGGCACTGGACAGGTCATTCATGCCAAACCAGGCCAGCACGGTCACCAGGACAATAAACGGCACCCAGATGAAGCCAGCGTTCTGCAACCACAACTGACCACCGTCCGGCAGTGCTTGCGGCGAGCCGCCCATGAAGCCGAACACACCGAAGGTAATCACCAGCGGTACACAGAATTGCATCACCGAGACACCCAGGTTACCCAGCCCGGCGTTGAGGCCCAGCGCCGTACCCTGCTGCGATTTCGGATAGAAAAAGCTGATGTTGGACATGCTCGATGCAAAGTTGCCGCCACCGAAACCGCAGAGCAAGGCAATCAACACGAACACGCTGTAGGAGGTGCTCGGGTCCTGCACGGCGAAGCCCATCCAGATCGAGGGCAACAACAGCGACGCGGTGCTCAGGGCGGTCCAGCGACGGCCACCGAAGATCGGCACCATAAAGGAATAGAAGACGCGCAAGGTTGCGCCGGACAGGCCCGGCAACGCCGCCAGCCAGAACAGCTGGTCGGTGGTGAAGGTGAAACCGATGGCGTTCAGACGCACGATCACCGTGCTCCAGACCATCCACACCGCAAAGGCCAGCAGCAGCGCAGGAATGGAAATCCACAAGTTGCGCGTGGCGGTCTGTTTGCCACTACGCCCCCAGAATGCAGGGTCCTCGGGGCGCCAGTCATGAATGACCGGGCCTTTGTCAGGCTTTTGCAGAACGGACATGTTCTTCTCCTAGGGCAATGCTGGAAATCAGGGACGGGGTCAGCAGCGGCGCCTTACCCAGCACCGCGCTTTTGCGTATTTCGCTGAAGTACATCCAAGTGAGGGAGACCCAGACCACGCCGTACATCAACATGAAGCAGGAAGAGCGCACGCCCGTGAGGTCCACCAGGGCGCCAAACAGGATCGGCAACACGAACCCGCCCAAGCCACCGGCGAGGCCGACGATGCCGGACACTGCGCCCATGTTTTTCGGGTAGTCGTTGGCGATGTATTTGAAGACCGAGGCCTTGCCGAACGCGAAGGCGATGCCCATGACGAACAACAGCACGGTGAACAGCGCGGGATTGAGGCCAATGTGGAAGTCCACCGGGCCGTTGATCGTTTGCACTTGCAGTTGGGTTTGGGGATACGAGAGCAGGAACAGACAGATCCAGCTGACCCACAACACCCACCAGGTCACGCTTTGCGCACCCCAGCGATCCGACATCCAGCCGCCGACCGCACGCAACACGCCACCGGGCAGGGAGAAACAGGCCGCCAGCAGCGCCGCGCTTTGCAGGCTGAAACCGTATTCCTGCACGTAGTACTTGGTCATCCACAGCGCGAGGGCGACATAACCACCGAAGACGATTGAGTAGTACTGGCAGTAGCGCCACACGGCCGGGTCTTTCAGCGAGCTCAACTGCTCGCGCAAGGTGGCGCCGGTAGCACTGCGGTGGCCCTTGTTTTCGGCGCTGAAGAACCAGAACAACAGCGCGGTAATAAAGAGAATCGCGCTGAATACTTTCGGCACCAATTGCCAACTGCCGGCAGCGATCAGTGCCGGGGCAAGAAACTTGGTCAACGCAGCCCCGGCGTTACCGGCACCGAAGATGCCCATTGCGAAGCCCTGATTCTCCTTGTCGAACCATTTGGCGACGTAGGCAATCCCGACCGAAAACGAGCCGCCGGCCAGGCCGACGAACAAGCCCAACACCAAAAACTGCCAGTAAGCGGTGGCGTGGCTGATCAGGTACAGCGGTGCGACGCAGGACAGCATCAGCAGGAAAAACACACTGCGCCCACCAAAGCGGTCGGTCAGCAGACCCAGCGGCAAACGCGCCAGCGATCCGGTCAGTACCGGGGTCGCGGCCAGCAAGCCGAACTGGGTTTCGTTGAGCTGGAGCAGGTCCTTGATCGGCACCCCGAGCACGGCAAACATCATCCAGACCATGAAACAGACAGTGAAGGCCAGCGTGCTCATGCCCAGCACCAAGCCTTGTCTTACACGCGGTGGGTTCACAAATGCTCTCCAATCAATTAGCCATGGCGGCAGACTAAAGAGGCCAACCCCGCAAAAACTTGATCCATGTCAACGAAGCGCTAGGGGGCATAGGCTTATGCTTGTGCGGTCTACCTCTAAGGAGGTAGTACAGGAGAACCCTAAAACCGGCGGTTTATCAGCGTCTTAAGGTTTTCTACCAAGGTTTTTGCTGACAAGGATCAGTCGACAACTCTTTAGAGGTAGCGCGCCCGGGATCGGCGGCAAAACCCCACCCTGGAGCTGCACATGCTCTGTTTTGCTGATTTCTTCCGGGACCTGCGCTGATGATCCGCTGGTTGCGCAGTTCCCTGCCCGCTCGCGCCGGGCTGGCGGTGATCCTGATCGCCGTGCTCGCCCTTGCCAGTTCGTTGAGTGCCGGACTGATCGCCTGGTTCAGCCAGGGCGATGCGGCCGCCATCAACACCGCAGGCTCGGTGCGCATGGAGACTTACCACCTGAGCTGGAAACTGGCCGCGGGTGCAACTGGCGAAGAGATCATCGCCATCAGCGACAGCCTGCAAACCCGCCTCAACAGCCAGTCACTCAAAGCGGTGCTGGAAGATGGCCCGACCACAGCGCTGCAAATCAGCTACGGGCAGATCCAGCAACACTGGAACGAAGATTTGCGCCCGGCACTGGAGCGCGGCGATGCCGCCTATTTTCAGGTCCAGGCCCTGCCCTTCATTGAACAACTGAACCAATTCGTCAACCTGTTGCAGCGCCAAAGCGAACAAAAGCAAGGCTGGCAACAGGTGATCCAGGGCCTGGCCTTGTTCACCACCCTGTTCGTCCTGCTGATTGGGCTGTACGAATTGCAGTACGGGGTCGTCATGCCCTTGAAAGAGTTGGTGGATGCAACCCAGCGCTTTCGTCGCGGCGATTTCAAGGTGCGGGTCAATCATCAGTCCCAGGACGAACTGGGCCAGTTGGCCACGAGTTTCAACGCCATGGCCGAGACCATCGAAGACTCGCATCGCACCCTTGAGAGTCAGGTCCAGCAAAAAACCCTGAACCTGCAACAAGCCAATGCCGCCCTCGAGTTGCTGTACCAAAGCAGTCGAAGCCTGGCCACACGCCTGGCCAATGCCGAAGGGCTGGATGAGTTGATCCGGCGCTTCCAGCAACGCTTGCCTGGCTTACGCCTGTCGCTGTGTCTGCAAGGACAAATGCAGGCACCGGCCCAGCAGTTGCTCGCCCTCCACGGCGCGAACATCCGGGAAGTCTGTGCCAGCAGCGACTGCGCGACGTGCCAGAAGCACCATAAAGCCAGCCCGCAAACCTTCAGCATCAGTAACCAGGGCAGCGAACTGGGTGAACTCAAGGCGCATTTTGTCGATGGACATCCAACTCAAGTCTGGGAAACCCAACTGATCCAGGCTCTGGCCAACCTGATTGGCACCTCGCTCTCGCTCAAGCGTCAACGGGAACAGGATCATCGCCTGCTATTGCTCGACGAACGCACGATCATCGCTCGCGAGCTGCACGACTCACTGGCCCAAGCCCTGTCCTACATGAAGCTGCAAGTCAGTCGCCTGCAGACCCTGATGCGCCGTGGCGAACCGGTCGAAACCCTGGAGAACGTCACCGCCGAACTGCGCGAAGGGCTGAACAATGCCTACCGCCAGTTACGTGAGCTGCTGACCACCTTTCGCTTGCAGATTCACGATGCGGGACTGGTGCAGGAACTCAAGGACACCGCCGAGGAGTTTTCCCGGCGCGGGGAGTTTCAGGTGCACCTGCACGTCGACGCGCTGGCCTTTCAGTTATCGGCCAGCGAGCAAATCCACATCTTGCAGATCACCCGCGAGGCGCTTTCCAATTGTTTGCGTCACGCCCACGCGCAAAACGCCTGGCTCGAACTGCGTCAGGACGGTGAAACCGTGAGGTTGTTGGTTGAAGACGACGGGCGCGGCTTCAGCGGCAACGTCGACCAACGCGAACACCACGGCCTGAAAATCATGGATGAGCGGGCTCGCAGCTTGCGCGGTCAACTGCAGATATTTTCCAGGGAGCCACAAGGCACCCGCGTCCAACTGGAATTCCAGCCGGAATTTCTCGGGCAGCAAACAGAAGGTAGCGTCACATGAACCCGTCCCTGCAACACACCATTCTGCTGGTCGACGATCACCCGATGATGCGTCACGGCATCCGCCAGATGCTCGAACTCGAAGATGATTTCCTGATCGTCGGCGAAGCCAGCAACGGTGAAGAAGCACTCAGTCTGATCGAGCCGCTGCAACCGGACCTGGTGTTGCTCGACAACAACATGCCGCTGATGAATGGCATCGAAACCCTGCGCCAGTTACGAGCGATGCATTACACCGGCAAGGTGCTGCTGTTCACGGTCTCGGACGCCGAAGACGATATTCGCGACGCACTGCGTCTGGATGCCGACGGCTACCTGCTCAAGGACATGGAGCCCGAACTGTTGATTCAGTACATCCGCAATGCCTTGAACGGCGAATTGGTAATCAGCCCGGGGCTGACGCAAGTCATGGCCCAGGCACTGCGTTCACCGCAACGCCAGACCGTGGTGGAACTGACCGAGCGTGAACGTCAGGTGCTGAAAACCATTGCCAGCGGTTTCAGCAACAAAGTCATCGGGCACAAGCTGGGCATCACTGAAGGGACCGTCAAGGTTCACGTCAAAAACCTGCTGCACAAACTCGGATTGCGCTCGCGGGTCGAGGCAGCGGTGTGGGCCATGGAGCATCTGCGCCATGCCGGCTGACGGGCATGCCTCTTTAGAGGTAGGCCGGCAGAGGCATAGGTCATCCGGCCGGCGCTCTCTACTATGAGCGTCAGCGGAGGTACGCCATGCTGACCCACCCTTCCATCGTTTTAACGTTGCGTCGTCACCATCTGTTCAGCCAACTGCCGGAGAAAATCTTCGAGGAAGTCTGCGCACTGGCGATGCTCAAGCGCCTGGCCTGTCACAGCACTCTCATGCACCAGGGCGATCCGGCCAAGCGTTTTTTCCTGCTGGTCAGCGGCCAGATCAAGTTGTACCGGCTTACCGGCGAAGGTCAGGAAAACCTGGTGGAAATCATTCAGCCAGGCCAGACGTTTGCCGAAGCCTTGCTGTTCAGCCAGGCCCGTCTCTACCCGGTGAGCGCCACGGCGCTGAAGGACAGCGTGCTGGTGAGTATCGAGGGCAGCCATTACCGCAACGCCCTGGAAGATCAGCCGAAAGTTTGCCTGGCGATCCTGGCGAGCATGAGCGTGCACCTGCACCTGCGTCTGCGGGACATCGATACCTTGACCATGGCCAGCGCGAGCCGTCGGGTGATCAATTTTCTGTTCCAGGAACGCAACCCGGTCAGCGGCTTGATTGTCTTGCAAGTGTCCAAACGCCTGGTGGCCTCGAAGCTGGGTATTCAGCCGGAAACTTTTTCGCGGATTTTGCACCGTCTGGTGGACAGCGGCCTGATCGCCATGGAACGACGTAACATCAGCATCCTCGCCGAAGAGGATCTCGCGGCCTTCCAATAGACAGAATTGACCGCAGTCAATGCGCAACGCCACCGGCCTTGCACACTGAGGACGTCCACCCATGGAGAGCGCTCATGCCCCGTTCAACCTTACCCCTGATTTACGCCTGCTCAGGCTGCTCCAACGTCGCCCAACTGGCCAACACCCTGGCCGTGCGGCTTGATCGCAGCGGCCTGGCGGAAATGTCCTGCATCGTCGGGGTCGGCGGGCATGTGGCGGCGCTGGTCAACAAGGCACGCTCGGGGCGGCGGATTTTTGCGCTGGATGGCTGCCCGCTGCAATGCGTTGAAAACTGCTTGAAGCAGCATGGTCTGCACGCGGATGTGCACTTGATTCTTAGCCATTGCGGGTTGCGTAAGCGCAATGGCGAGGATTGCACAGAGGCGCAGGGGGATGAGTTGTTTGGAGAGATCAGGCAGTTGATTGCCAGTGATGCTCGCCAGCATGAAAGCCGGCAGGACACGATGGCCTGAAGAACAACAAAAGCCCTGCGGAAGCAGGCTTGTCGCGGCGATGGGGCAAGAGCATTGGGTTACTTGGCGCTTTTCCAAGTAACCCAAAAAGACTGGTCGGCTAACCGGCCGCCAAGCCCTTCCCTGCCCGCTCCAGATTGCGCCACAGCCAGACTGGCAACACGTCAGGATCAAGACTGTCGATCAAGTTCTTCAGCGCCAACCCCAACTCCGTATCACCCTCGATCACCAGGCGTCTGCGAAAGAACAGCGTGTCCGGATCTTCCTGACGGCTGGCCAGCAATAAAAACTCGCGCCAGTTACCGCTGATGGTCACGTGCGCGTTAGCGTGTTCGGCAATTCGCAACCCTTGACGGGTCAGCGTCAAGAACCAGGACAAACCCAGGTCAGGGATCCGCAGGCACAACCAGCGTCCGCGCAATACTTCAAATTCACCCTCGCGCAACGGCTCGGCGAGGCAGCGATTGAGGGCCTGCTGCAACGCCAGGCGCTGCACCGCGAAGGGCACCCGGCGTACCAGCGGCAATAACCGGTCGGCGCCTTTCAACAACCACTTTTTACGATTCAACACAGGCCAACCTCCTCGACGCGCAACATGCCGGCCTGGCCATGCCAATAGCCGTTGCAACCGTCGACAAACAGCGGCGGTGTCTCGCCCAGACGAACGCGTTGATAGGCGTCAATGACCTCGGCCATGCCCTGAGCGCGAGGGCTCAGACGCAACACACCGGCGCCACAGGCCACCAGCCCGGCGTAATCCGCCAGCAAGTTGGTCACCTCGGCCGACATCGTTTGAATACCGTTGATGGTAAACAGCGCCTGCCCTTCCTGGCTGGTCAACGGCAGACCGTCGGGGTAGTTGAGGCAGCAAAACCGGCAGTCGTCCTTGGGCAGGTTTTCCGCCCGGGCCGTGAAGCAGCGTGCGGAATAGGCCAACGGCAAATGCCCATAGGCAAAGATCTCGACTTCCGGCACCTCACGACCCAGTTGGCGTACCTGCTCAAGCACATCGCCAATCAGCGCCGCCGAACACTCCACGGGCGGCACCCAACGGGTCATCCCGCAGTCCAGCAGTTGCCCCAGCGTATGCCCGTTGTACACATTCATCGCCGGGCCGCCCACAAACGGCAACTTGCGCTCGGCGAGGAACTGCACCGCGCCCATGTCGTTGGCCTCCACCAGCAATTGGCCGTTGTCGCAGAGCCGGCGCAGGCTGGAGAGTTCGGAGGCGGCTTCGATCAGTGTCAGGCTGGAAAGTACCAACTGTGCCTGGCTACAGTCCTGCAACTCGCGCCCCAACCCCAGCCATTGATCCAGTGAAAAGGCCCGGCGCTTCGAGCACACGGTTTCCCCCAGATAAATCACGTCCAGGGGCAAGGCCGACATCTCGGCGTAAAAGTTGCTGAGTTGCTCTTTGTCCCAATAGAACAGGACCGGTCCAAGGCTGAGCTTCATGTCGCCTCCCTCATTGCCATGATCGATGATAAGCACCCAGGGTGGTCTGGCTGCCTTCGGACAGGCCGGCCAACACCTGACGCCATTGCTCCTTGACCCGAAAACTGCCCGGCGAGCCACGATGGGCATCCAGTGCTGCGCGCCAGACACGGGTGACTTGTTCCACATAGGCTGGACTGCGTTGCCGACCCTCGATTTTTACCGCCTCAACGCCAATGGCCGTCAGTTCCGGCAGCAAATCCAGCGTATCGAGGCTGGTGGGTTCTTCCAGTGCATGAAAGCGTTTGCCGCCAACCAGGAAACGCCCCTTGCACAAGGTTGGGTAACCGGCGGGTTCGTCTGGGGTGTAGCGGTCGATCAGTACTTCACTGAGCCGTGCGCTCAAGCCGTCGGCGTCGTCGCTCCAGCGCACCGCCTTAGCGGGCGAACACACGCCGCACAGGTTCGGCGACTCACCGGTGATGTAGGACGACAGATGGCAGCGCCCTTCGGCCATGATGCACAAGCTGCCGAAGCCAAAGACTTCGATGGGCACCGGGCTGCTCGCGGCCACCTGACGTACCTGCGCCAACGACAACACCCGCGGCAGTACCGCGCGACGAATCCCGTAGCGCTGCGCGTAAAATTCCAGGGCCGCGGAATGGGTTGCCGAGCCCTGGACCGACAAATGCAACGCCAATTGCGGATGGCGCTGGCTGGCATAGTTGAGCACCCCGGGGTCGGCGGCGATCAGCGCATCCACGCCAAAATCGGCGGCACGATCGACCGCCCGCTGCCAGCGCTCCCAGCCCTTGGGTTGCGGGTACGTGTTGACCGCGACGTAGAGTTTGCGTTGATGCTGGCGGATGTGGGCGACGGCCGCGTCGAACTGTTTGTCGTCCATGTTCAGCCCCGCGAAATGCCGGGCATTGGTGTCATCGCGAAAACCGACATAGACGGCATCGGCGCCTTCGCGCACCGCCGCTTTTAGCGCAGGCAGATTCCCTGCCGGGCAGACCAGTTGCATGGGTAATCCTCATGGAAAATCGCGCTGCCAGTCTAGCGAGACCGGCAGGCTCGGCCTTGACGGCAATCAATTGCCATCAATGCATCAGGTCGGCGAAGGACAGGAACATCACGTTGTCGTGCTTGAGCACTTGCTGCTCGCACTCGATCACCGCCAACCCGTCGGCCCAACACGCGGCGGTCAACATCGCCGAGCTTTGCTGAGGGTGCAGCTCCACGCACAACTGGCCGTCAGCACCCGGCGTCAGCCGAGCCCGCAGGTACTGCCGACGCTTGTTGCGCTGCAACCAGTCGAACCCGGCGGGCACGGCCAATGGCACCGGCAACACGTCGTTCACGCCCTGAGCCCTGAGCAGGAATGGACGCACCACCAGCAACGCGGTAATCAGCGCCGCCGAAGGATTGCCCGGCATGCCTATCCAGGGTTTGCCGGCCACTTCGCCGAAGGCCAGCGGTTTACCCGGTTGAATCGCCAGCCGCCAGAAATCCAGACTGCCGAGCTCCTCGATCGCCTGTTTGAGGTGATCTTCCTCACCGACCGAGACGCCCCCGGAACTCAACAGCAGGTCGCATTCCGAAGAGGCCAGGCTCAAGGCATGCCGGCTGGCGGCCAACTCATCGGCCATCACGCCATAGTCGTGCACCTCGACGCCCCAACCGCTCAACAACGCAGCGAGGCAGTAACGATTGCTGTTGTAAATCTGCCCGGGCGCCAATGAGTCACCCGGTTCACGCAGTTCATTGCCGCTGCTGAGCAAGCACACCTGCAAAGGTCGATAGACCTCGACCCGCGCGATCCCTGCGCCGGCCAGCAACCCCACTTCTTGCGCACGCAAGCGTTTACCGGCCTGGAGCAATAGATCGCCTCGACGAACCTCCTCGCCTTCCTTGCGCACATGATCACCGGCGTTTACGGGCGGGAACCAGACGCGCTCGTCATCGATCCGGCAGCGCTCCTGCGGCACCACCGTGTCGGCACCCGGCGGCAACGGCGCGCCGGTAAAGATCTGCACCGCCTGCTGCGCGAGCAAGGGTGAGCACGCCGAATCACCCGCCGCAATTCGCCCGCCAATCGACAAGCAGCCTCCGTCTGGCGGCAGGTCCGCGGCCCTGAGGGCATAACCGTCCATAGCACTGTTGTCCCAGGCCGGCAGGTTGACGGGGGAATGAATGTCCACCGCCAGCACCCGACCCAAGGCTTGATCCAGACCGATCTTTTGCGCCTGGGGCGGCGGCGGTGCCTGATCCAGCAGACGGCTGATGGCCTCGTCCACCGGCATCAGATTGCCGAGGTCGCACACTCGACCGGTCATGAGCGTGTCTCGCAGGCGTCGATGACCCGTGGCCCTTGCGGTTTCAAATGCGGGGCGAAATTGCACGGGCCGGTGCGGCTGTCCAATTGTTCGAGCAGGATCTGGTTCCAGGCGGTTCGACAGGCGCCCGGCGAGCCCGGAACGCAGCACACCAGCACGCCATTGCTCATTCCGGCCAACGCCCGCGACTGCAGACTGGACATGCCTATTTCCGCCAGGGACACCTGACGGAACAGTTCACCGAAGCCTTCCACGTGTTTGTCCAGCAACGGCAAAACGGCTTGCGGAGTGTTGTCGCGCGCGGTGAAACCGGTCCCGCCGGTCATTAACACCACTTGCACCTTGGGGTCGGCGATCCAGTGAGAGACCTTGGCGCGGATCTGATAGATGTCGTCCTTGACCAGGTCACGATCGATCAATAGATGCCCGGCCGTTTGCAGCAAATCCGTCAAGGTCTGCCCCGAGGTGTCGGTGTCAAAGGTGCGCGTATCGCTGATGGTCAACACGGCAATGTTCAAGGGTTCAAACGTGCGTTGCGCCAGATGGGCCATATCCAAGCCTTCCCGTAAATGAGGGTATGGGACAAAGCCTGAACCGCAATCCCCGGTGAGCCTATTCCTCCAAAGAGGTACCTCGTCAGGGACATAAGAAGAGTGTGTCGGGCGCCCACACTCGTTTCCATTGCTACTTGATCGGTTCAAGGCGCCAAGCGGTTGCGTTGCCATGCGCCATCGCGCAAACGGTAATTGAGACGGTCATGCAAGCGGTCGGCACGGCCTTGCCAGAACTCCAGACGATCAGGGTGCAGGCAGTAACCGCCCCAATGTTCGGGTCGCGGCACGGTCTTGCCGGCAAAACGTTGGGTGGTTTGTATCAACAGCGACTCAAGCTCGGCGCGATTGGCCAATGGCCGGCTTTGCGGTGATGCCCAGGCGCCCAGGCGACTGTCCTGTGAGCGGGAATCGTAGTACGCATCCGACAGCATGGGTTCGAGCCTGGAGACCTGGCCTTCGATACGCACCTGACGCTCCAGCCCCGGCCAGAAAAAGGTCATGGCAGCCTGCGGGTTGGCGGCCAGTTGCTGGCCTTTATCACTTTGGTAATTGCCGAAAAATGTGAAGCCCTCATCGCTCAAGCCCTTGAGCAGCAGGACCCGGCAGTGCGGGTGCCCCTCACTGTCGACCGTCGCCAACACCATGCTGTTGGCTTCGACAGGCGCGCGTTCCGTGTCACGAGCCAGTTGCATCCATTGCCGGAACATCGCCATTGGGTCGTCCAGCGCTGCCTCGTCTTGCAAGCCAAAAAGGGTGTAGTTGCGGCGCATCTGTGCCAGGGAAAGGGGCATGGCGGTGATCTCCAAAAAGGTTCTGCCCAGTGTGCGATGCACTGCGCAAGACCACCTTGACCACCATCAACACTGAGCACGCCCAGCCTTATTTGAGGCGCAGACGCCGCGCCAGTTTGTGCAGGTTGCTGGGATCGACTTCCAGAATTCGCGCAGCGCTGGCCCAGTTTTCCCCGGACAGGCTCAAGGCCTGGAGAATTTTCTTGCGTTGGTAATCGTCGACCGCTTCGCCCAGGGGCTGGAACGGCTCATCAGCCGTCACGTCCAGGGGACTTTCGACGACCGCGCCCTGCCCGCCCATGGCACTGTCGAGGTCAAGAATCTCGGGCTCCAGCGTCATGATCAGGGTGCGACTCGTGCCGCGACTGAGCTGCTTTAATGCCGCTCGGCTGATCACATGTTCCAGCTCGCGCACGTTGCCCGGCCAGATGTACGTCAGCAGCGCTCGCTCAGCCGCCGGCGACAAACGCAAACCACGCAGACCGAGCCGCGTCCGATTGAGTTCAAGGAAATGCCCGGCCAGCATCAACACATCGTTACCCCGCTCGCGCAGCGGCGGAATCGGCACCGGGTACACCGAGAGCCGGTGATACAGATCGGCCCGAAACAAGCCGTCGCGGATGCTGTCCGGCAGGTGCCGGTTGGTCGCGGCGATGATTCTCACATCGACATGCAACGGCTTGTCCGCGCCGAGGCGCTGGATCTCGCCGTTCTGCAGGGTGCGCAGCAACTTCGCTTGCACGGCCAGCGGCAACTCACCGACTTCGTCGAGAAACAGCGTGCCACCGTTGGCCGCATCGAAACGTCCGGCACGGTCACTGGTGGCGCCGGAAAACGCGCCTTTGACATGGCCGAACAATTCACTCTCTGCCAGAGACTCCGGCAACGCGGCGCAGTTGACCTGCACCAGCGGCTTATGACTGCGACGCGACAGACGATGCAAGCGTCGGGCGAACAGCTCTTTGCCGACGCCGGTCTCGCCCAGCAGCAACACCGGCAGCTCGGAATCGGCCAGTACGTCCAGTTCATTGAGCAACTGATGCAGCACCTCACTCTGCCCGAGGATTTCGCCTTCATCAGCTGGCCGCCGCACGCCTTGAATATCGCTGCGGGACAAGCGCAGGCTGCGGTTCTCCTGCTCAAGCCGGGTAACTCGCACAGCCGCTTCGATCTGCAAGGTGCAGCGCTTGAGTTCTTCCCGCGCACGGCTGTCGAAGGTCCCGGCGTGCAGTGCATCGAGGGTGATCGCGCCCCAGATCCGCCCCTCCACATACAGGCTCACGCCCATGCAGTCGTGCACCGGCAGCGGTTCGCCGACGTGGCCGTCGAGCAAGCCGTCATAGGGGTCCGGCAAGCGGCTGTCGGGCTCGAACCAGGTGGGCTCGCGCGACGCCATGATCGCCGCCAGCCGCGGATGCTGGGCGATGACAAACCGGCGGCCCAACGCTTCATGCACCAGCCCCACCGTCGCGACCGGCCTCAAGCTGTCGTCATCCAGACGCAGCAATCCCACGGCGCCACTGTTGAAGTACTCGCGCAGGGTCTGGACCAGTCGTTGCAACCGCACAGCATTGGGCAACTCGACAATCAGGTCGGCCGCCAGGCTTTCACGCAGCATGGTAGTTATTACCCTTTATGGTTGGATTCACCCTAAAGCGTCCGGGTGTCTATCACCACAACAAAAAATTAAGTCATATTTTTCAATACGTTAAATATGGCATGCCGGATGCAATGAGCCTGGGGAACCGTTGAAATCCAAACAAGGACCCCCTGATGAGCCTGACCCTACTGGAACAAAGCCTCGGCCAACTGGCGTGCGACATTCCCGGCGCCACGCGGATTTTTCACACCTTCAAACTGGACTTCTGTTGTGGCGGACATAAAAGCCTGCGCGAAGCGGCCGTTGGCAAAGACCTCGATCCACTCCTGATCGCCGATGCGCTGCACCGGCTGCAAGACACCGGCGAAACCCAACACGACTGGCGCAACGAGCCGTCGGAGCTGTTAATCGCCCATCTTCTGGCCCGTTACCACGCCCGCCATCGCGAGCAACTGCCGGAACTGATCCGCCTGGCCCGTCGCGTCGAGCAGGTCCATGGTGCGCGCAGCAGCTGCCCCAACGGCCTGGCCGATCTGCTGACCGACATGCAACAAGAACTCGAAGGCCACATGCTCAAGGAAGAACAAGTGCTCTTCCCGATGCTGCAACAGGGCATCGGCCCTCAGGCCGCGCCGCCGATCCAGGTGCTGCGCTTTGAACATGATCAACATGGCGAAGCATTGGAGAGGCTGCTCGCATTGACCAACAACATCACCCCACCGGCCGATGCCTGTAACACCTGGCGTGCCCTCTATCGTGGGCTGCTGGAGTTTCGTGATGACCTGATGCAACACATCCATCTGGAAAACAACGTGTTGTTTGTTAACGCCTTGAACCGTCGTCATTGATCGATTGCCGCTCACACCCGACCCGCGCCAGCCCACCGGCTGACGCGGGTTTTGTCTGTCAGCGACGGCGGGCGATCAACCGTGCCAATAGAACATGGCCTTGGCCAGGATCACGATCAACACCATGTGCCCGAGGATGCTGCGGCGAATCCAGCGGGCGCGGGTTGCGGTCAGTCGTGCGCTTTTCAGCCAGTACGCCAGCAAAAAATAATGGCCGATGATGCTCAGGGCCAGGATGATCTTCAGGCTCAGCAACGTGCCAAAACTACTCGCCAGCGGCTGACTCAATACCCCACGGTGCTGCCACGCCAGACTGATGCCGGCGCCATACAACAGCAACACCACGCCATGCAGCACCTTGCGCGAACGCACTGCGATCGCTTGATCTGCGGTTGTTTGCGCGCCGTCCGCCAACTGCTGGCGGGCGCGGTGCCAGATCACCACTTCAAAAAACAGCGTGCCGATGAAGGCAATCGCCGCCAGCAAGTGGGTGACCAGTAAAAAGGGATATAACACCGCCAGCCTCCATCAGTTCACGTGCTTAGCCCGGATGACCGTCCACCCGGGCCCGCAGCAGCATCGGCCCGTAGCGCCAGGCGTACAGCGCAAACGCCAGCGCCCAACACACACCGGCCAGCCACAACGCAGGCAGGGGAAAGAACAGGATCAACACGACCCGGCTCAGACAGGCCAGGTTGAGCAAAATAAACGCCAGAGTCATGCCCGACGGAGGCTCCAGCGCGCGGCCGGTATGCCCCAGGCTGACCCGCGCAATCATCGCCAACACCAGGCCGCCCATGGCGCCGATCGTCAGGCCATGCACCGCCAGACTCGGGTTAATCGGCACACCGAAATGCCACAGCGCCATGGCGAGACAGGCCACCGCCAACCAGGCATAAGCCAGGTACAACGACCACAGCAACGGCACGCGCCAGAGGGCGCGATCATGCCAGCGAACCAGGCGCACCAGATGCCCGGCGGCCAACGCGGCGAACAACAGGCCGACCCAGAGATTGGGGGCAAGCGCAGGTCCTGCGGCATATAACAACGCCACCAGCGGTGAGCCAATCAGCAGCAGCCAATCCAGCCAAGGCCAGGGGGCAACACCATCGACCTTGCCGAGACCACGCTGGATGAAGAACGGTATGACGCGCCCACCGATCAAACCCATCATCGCCGCCACCAGCCAGAGACCGGTCAGCACGCCTTGACGCTGCCAGCCTTCATGACCTTCGACCAGGCCGTACAGGGACAACCCATCGGCCGCCGCTAACAACAGCAACACCAATGCAATCGGGTAGTTACGTTTCTGGCGCACCTTCCACAAGGTGAAACCCATAAGCGCGGCCACCGCCAGCGGGAACGCCAATTCCAGCACCGCAAGCACCGGCCACGGTGCATTCACCAGCCACGCCACACGCGCCAACAACCACAGCAACGCCAGCGCGGCCAGTGGTTGCCCGCTGATGCCGGGACGACCGGTCCAGGTCTGCACCGCCGTCAGCAGAAAGCCCGCGATGATCGCCAAGCCGAACCCGAACAACAATTCGTGCCGATGCCAGCCCAGCCAGCCACCCGCCGGTTGCCAACCGGAAAGCGCACCACTGAAGGCGGCCAGCCAGAGCGGAATGGCCAGCACTGCCAGCAGGCAGCCGGCGAGGAAAAATGGCCGAAAGGCCAAACGTAACAGTGGCGCGATGGCCATCGCTTTACGGCGGTCAAGCACTTGCATAAAGCCACTCCTTTACCTTGCTGCTGACCTGACGCAAACCCGCACGCGTCAAGGTAAGTCCGGGGGCAATCATCGCGTATTAGCGATCAATTGCCTTTGTCGCAGATCAAGTGTGCAAGGGGCGTGCCCCGATGCTGATCCGCGCCCGTAACAAGCCTCGCGTGCCGCCGCGGAGAGCCATCCAGGGTACAAATGACCCTTTGAGGGTTTTTTAAACCCTAAACATCATGGTCTTTTTTACCCTCGCGTCAGACATCCCCAATAAACAAAGACTTCCAGGCATGGCCCGCGTTTTGCTCAAGCTATTGGAATCAAAGAACCTTTGATCCCTCTCGATCCCCAGGAGTCGTCATGAAAAAAGTCATCCAGCCGTTGGCCTGGTTTGTGGTGTTGACCTCGGTTCTGGCGTTGGCCAGCGGCGTCTCGCTGGGCCTCGTTTGACTAGATCGCTATCCCCTCCTCACTCCTTAGGATGAATTTTTATGGTGCTTCATCGCGTCCATCACCAGATTCTGCGCAGTCATCATTTGTTCGAGCCGTTGAACGAAGAACAGCTGGATGAACTGATGAGTACCAGCCACTTGTTGAGCATCGACAAAGGCGAACCGTTGTTCCGCCAGGGTGAGCCGGCAGACTCGTTTTATTTCATCATTGCCGGGGCGGTAAAAATTTACCGCCTGACACCGGATGGGCAGGAGAAAGTGTTTGAGGTAATCAGCGATCGGCAAACCTTCGCCGAGGCGATGATGCTGATGGACACCCCGAACTATGTGGCCTCAGCCGAAGCGATCTGCCCGACTCAGCTCTATCGGTTATCCAACAACACCTACATGCGCCTGCTGCAGAGCAATAGCCGGCTGACCTTTGCGCTGCTCGGCAAGCTCTGCGTTCGCCTGCACCAACGGGTCAACGAAATCGAAACCCTGTCCCTGAAAAACGCCACCCACCGGGTCGTGCGCTATCTGCTGACGCAACTGGTGCGCCAGCAGACCGTTGACAGCCAATTCGAACTGCCAATGGCCAAACAACTGATTGCCGGACATCTGTCGATCCAGCCGGAAACCTTTTCGCGGATCATCCGTCGCCTGATCGATGAAAAAATCATCACCCAGGACGGCCGCCAGATCGCCATTCTCGATCGTCTGCGTCTGGAACAGTTCGAGTGAGTGCCATGCCCGTCTGTTTGTATTGCCAACACGCCAATCCCTCACAAGAAACCGAGTGCCGCCAATGCGGCATGCCCCTGCCGGCATTGGCCGCACACGCGGCGCAACGTCGGTTGCGCCGATTCACGTGGTTTTGCATCGGTCTGACGATCTTCTGCGTGACGATGTTTTTCTGGCTGCCACGCAGCATCAGTTGATGCTGCGTTTCTCAATCCCGGGTTCAACGCTGAGTCAACTGCCGATACAACTGCGGCAAGCGCAGGGGTAATTGCTCGGGCTGGCGGATCAAGGTGTAGCCATTGGCGCCGAACATGTAAGGCAGATAGTCCCCGGCTTCACGATCAATGGTGATACAGAACGGCGTCAATCCCTGACGTCGCGCCTCCAGCACTGCTTCGCGAGTGTCTTCAACGCCGTACCGGCCCTCATACAGATCCAGATCATTCGGTTTGCCATCCGTCAGCAGCAGCAACAGTTTGCTGCGTCGTTGGCTCTTGCCCAGCAGTTGGGTGGCCTGGCGGATGGCGGCGCCCATGCGGGTGTAATAACCCGGTTTGAGCCCTTGAATGCGACCGCGGGTGTTGTCGTCATAGCGCTGGGTGAAGGACTTGAGTTCTTGCATGCGCACTTGATGGCGACGCAGCGAAGAAAACCCATACAAGGCGAAATCATCACCCAGCACCGACAGGGTTTCACCGAACAGCAGCAGACTGTCGCGGATGACGTCAATCACCCGATGCTCATCGTTCAAGTGCGCGTCGGTGGACATCGACACATCGGCCAGCAACAGGCACGCGAGGTCGCGACGCGTCTGCCGTTGTTCCATGAACAAACCTCGTTGCGCACACTGGCCATGCTCGCGTTCAACGTGAAAATCCAGCCAGGCCTGCATGTCCAGTTCAGACCCTTGGGGTTGTTGGCGTAGCCATTGGCGGTCATTGCGCAGGTGCTCGAACTGGCGGCGCAGGCGGTGCGCCGAAGCCTTCAGCCGTGGCGGCAGTGGCTGTGCCTCGCAGTCGCGGGGCACCATCATTTGCACATTGACGAAGGCGTCCTGCATCTGCTGTTTGCGATAGTCCCATTCCGGTAACTTGATGCCCTCGCCCAGGGGAATATCGTCGACATCGGCGGGCGGCAAATCCAGGTGCAGCTTGAGGCCTCCCCCCTTGCGCAGACGTGTGCGCGATAGGCTCAATTCGTCCAGGTCCTCGGCGACTCTGGCCGCGTCCGGGTCCTCGCTGTCGTCTGACCAGCGATCCAGGTCCACGTGTTCGGTCCAGCTGAACAGGTTCTCCAGGCGCACGATTAACAACCCGCCGTCGCGGCTGCCCTCATCGATCCGCTTGGCGCGTTTGCTGGCGCCTTTCTGCTCACCGGGCGGGGTCGTCAGAGTCTCTTGCGACTCGTCCCCAAGATCGGCAGCCTGCGGGCTCGCGAGGTTTTGCGGCGGGTACAACCACAGTGGCAGCGGCCAGGCGGCCCTTTCGCTGCGAGGGAAATGTTCGACACTGCCTGGCTCGCGCAACGCCTGGCATAACGCCCGTTCCAGCGCAGCTTCGGCGCGGTTCAAGGTTGCCGGATCCGGGCGCAATTGCAGATGGGCATCGACCAAGCGTTTGTACCGGGCACGCAACGCGGGATAGCGCCGCAACAGCTGTTGCGTCCAGCGTTGATTGTCCCGCCCCCAGTGCCGCATCTGGCCAGCCTGGGCCGCCAGCAATGCGAGCCAACGATAGAGCTCCTCGTTCAGTGCGACTTCAGGAAACACCGCGAGGCTCGACGGCAGACGAAGATTCGTCTCGTCACACCACGCCAAGGGCACTTGTTTGCAGGTGCCGGCGATCTGCTGCAGCACGTTGCGCCGCAGCAGCAGATCGCGGTCGCTGGCGGCTTCCACGCCGACGCCATTGGCGCCACCCATGGCGCGAAACAACAACGCCAGCGGTCGTTGCTGGCTGGCCAGTTCGACCCGTGCTTCGGGGAAGTCCGGGCTGGCGCGCCGGGTGATGAAGCGATGCCAGACGCTGCCCACCCACTCTTCCAATTCGACGGTAAAGGCCATGGTATTTGCCCTTTTTGTAAAGCAAAAAAACGGCCCGCTGTATCAGCCGGGCCGACCTTTTCTAGCCGTTACACCGGCTCATGAAGGGACAACAGCAGCCGGGGCGCGCAAGGCTGCGCGGCCACGTTGCTTGAAGCTGAACAGGTAACACGCAAGCCCGGCGAAGAACCCGAGACCGGCACCCAAACGGGCCCAGAACAGCACCTGCAAATGCTCGACCGTGGCCATGAATGGCAACGCGACGCCATCAACCTGCCAGCGTTGCAGGTACACCTGTACGACACCGGCCGCAGTGAGGAACAGCGTGATCATCACCATCGACAGCGTCATCAACCAGAAGCCCCAGATTTCGAGCGTCTGCGCGCGCTCATCAGCGGCTTCACCCAATCCGCGCAGCCGTGGCATGGCGTAGCTGATCAAGGTCATCACGATCATCGCGTAAGCACCGTAGAAAGCCAGGTGGCCGTGCGCCGCCGTCAGTTGCGAACCATGGGTATAGAAGTTGACCGGTGCCAGGGTATGCAAAAAGCCCCAGACGCCAGCGCCGAAGAAGGCGGTTACCACGGTTCCCTTGGCCCACAGCGTGGCTGCGCGGTTCGGGTGTTGCCGGCGACGGTTCTTCACCATGCTGAAGGCGAAGATCACCATGGCCAGGAACGGTAGCGGTTCGAGTGCCGAGAAGATTGAACCGACCCACAACCAGACCTCGGGAGCACCAATCCAGAAGAAGTGGTGACCGGTACCGATGATCCCCGTTATCAACGCCATGGCGATGATCACATAGAGCCATTTCTCCACGACTTCCCGGTCGACACCGGTAATCTTGATCAGGACGAAAGCGAGCATCGAACCCATGATCAGTTCCCACACGCCTTCCACCCAAAGATGCACCACCCACCACCAGTAGAACTTGTCGCGGGCCAGGTTGCCGGGGTTGTAGAAGGAGAACAGGAAGAACACCGCAAGGCCGATCAGCCCGGTCATCATGACCATGCTGACGGTGGTCTTGCGACCTTTGAGCAGGGTCATGCCGATGTTGTAGAGGAAGCCCAGGCACACCACCACAATGCCCATCTTGGTGATGGTCGGCTGCTCCAGGAACTCCCGACCCATGGTCGGCAGCAGCTCGTTGTGGGTCAGTCTGGCCAGGCCGGCATACGGCACCAGCAGATATCCCAGGATCGTCAACACGCCAGCGGCGGCGAAGACCCAGAACAGGATGATCGCCAGTTTCGGACTGTGCAGCTCGCGGTCGGCCTCTTCCGGAATCAGGTAGTAGGCGGCACCCATGAACCCAAACAACAGCCAGACGATCAGCAGGTTGGTGTGCACCATCCGCGCCACGTTGAAGGGAATGATCGGGAACAGAAAGTCCCCTATCACGTATTGCAGACCCATGATCAAACCGAACACCACCTGGCCGAGAAAAAGGATCAGGGCGAACACGAAGTACGGTTTGGCCACGGCTTGCGAGGCGAATTTCAGATGCGGATTAGCAATGTTCATTGCTTAGCCCTCCTTGTTTGGCGGCCAGCCATTGGTGTTGATTTTTGAGCTCCATTTGAGGAACTCGGCGATGTCATCCACCTCCTGGTCACTCAACTTGAACTGCGGCATCGCGCGTCGGCCCGGTACGCCCAGTGGCTGCATTTTCATCCAGGCATGCAGAAAGGGTTTGAAGCCCGCCTCCCCGCCGCGTCGCTGGAACACGTTGCCCAGTTCAGGCGCAAAGTAGGCGCCCTCGCCTAATAGCGTGTGGCAGCCGATGCAATTGTTTTGCTCCCAGACCAACTTGCCGCGCTCGACTGATTTGGTTAACAGCGCTTCATTGCTACGCTCTGGAAAGGTCTGTTCCGTGTGATAGGTCAAAGCCAGGAATATCAGGAAGAAGAAGATGCTTCCCCCAAAATAAATATTCCTGGCCATGCCTTTGGTGAAGGTGTCTGACATGGTCGCTTCCTCTTTGCTAGGCCCATCCATGATAGGAAGCGAAGGGTTGAAACCTGCTTGATGGCGATCAAGAAAGGCAGATGGTTTTGGTCGGGTATTCACCTTATGAAGCCGGGCGCCTTACCTGTGGCGAAGGGACGTGTCGCCCCTCAATCCGGATTAACGGACGCGTCCTACGCTAAATATCGAACCGTCTGACTGCGCCAATGGGCAGATCCACGCAAAGTCCCGTGCCTTCAAATAGACACAGGGACACGTGGATGCTCAGCGATGCCAAGCAGGTCGTTTTCAAACTCGACATTGAAGGTTTTCCCCACGACCTTCAGGTGCTCGAGTTCCGCGCCAAGGAAGCGCTTAACCAGCCCTACGAAGTCACACTCGAACTGGTCAGCGAGCGTCCCGATCTCGATCTCGAGTCGCTGCTGCATCGCCCGGCATTTCTGACGTTCGGCCCTGACAATTCCGGCCTTCATGGCCATGTCTATCGAATCGCCCAAGGTGCCTCGGGCAAACGCCTGACCCACTATCAAATCACCCTGGCGCCTCAACTCGCCTACCTCACTCACTGCCACAATCAGCGTATTTTTCAGCACCTGAGCGTGCCGCAGATCATTGAACAAGTTCTGATAGACCAAGGAATGCAGTCCGATACCTGGCGTTTCCAACTAAGCGCAGAGTACCGGCCACGGCTCTATTGCGTGCAGTACGAGGCTGACCTGCACTTCCTGCAAAGGTTGTGCGAGGAAGAAGGACTGCACTTTCATTTCGAGCACAGCCCCGATGGGCATGTGCTGGTGTTCGGCGACGATCAAACCAGCTTTTCGCAACCCTCCCAGTCAACCGCGTACAGGCCAGGCAGTGGCATGGTCGCCGAAACGCCGGTGATCGACCGTTTCAAGCTGCGACTGGAAACCCGCCCGACCCACGTTAGCCGTCGTGATTACGACTTCGAGAAACCGCGACTGTCACTCGACAGCGAGGCCAAAAATCCGCTGCTGCCGCACCTTGAGGATTATGGTTTCCCAGGCCAGTTCACTCATCGCGAGCGCGGTAAACATCTGGCCAATCGAGCCCTGGAACGTCACCGCGCCGATTACCAGCGAGCCGATGGGCGTAGTGACGAAAGTGCGATGCGCAGCGGCCATTTCCTCGAGATGACGGAACACCCACGCGCTGACCGCAATGGCCTGTGGTTGTTGACTGAGATCGAGCATGTTGGCTTACAGCCCCAAGTGCTGGAAGAGTCGATCACCGACGTCAGCCTGGCGGATGGTTTCACTCAGGGTTACCGCAACCACTTCGTCGCCATACCTTGGGACGTGATATTCCGACCGGCCGTTAAACACCCCAAACCCAAAATGACGGGCAACCAGCATGCGGTCGTCACCGGTCCGCCCGGTGAAGAGATCTACTGCGACGAGTACGGCCGAGTAAAGGTTCAACTGCTCTGGGACCGTGACGGTCAGCACAACGAACAATCGAGCTGCTGGCTGCGGGTCGCTACCGGCTGGGCTCATGACCGCTATGGCAGCGTGATGGTCCCCCGGGTCGGCATGGAAGTGTTGGTGGGGTTCACCGATGGCGATCCCGACAAACCCTTCGTCCTCAGCTGTCAGCCCAACGCCTCAACTCCCGTACCGCTGGCTCTGCCGGCCGAGCACAGCCGCAGCATTTTCCGCAGCCAGAGCAGTCCCGGTGGCGGCGGTTACAACGAATTGCGCATCGAGGACAGGAAAGGCGCCGAGGAAATTGCCCTGCGTGCCCAGCGCGACTTTGTCCAGCACGTTCTCAACGACGAACGCCTTCAAGTCGATAACCAACGCACCGTGGTCATCGGCGGGGTTGCGAGCCACGACCTGCGCGGTGAAGAACATCACCTGACCCACGGCAACCGCCTGACGGAACTCAAGCAGGACGATCATCTGTTGGTTCACGGCGACCGCCACGTCCGAACCACCAATCACCTGCTCAATGCCACCCAGCACCTTCACCTGAGCGCCGGGCAGCAAGTCGTCATCGATGGCGGAGCCCGCCTGTCAGTCCAGGCTGGCGGTCATTGGCTGACGCTGGGGCCGGAAGGCATTTTCAGCAGCGTGCCGATTCTAGTCGGCGGTGCCCCGGGCGTGGGTCTACCCGCCGAGCCCCTGATACCGGGCGCCTTGCCCTTGCTGAAAGTGACGTTCGACGCGGTACAGCAACGCCATGCGCTGATTTCAACCCGCGCCTCGCGCTGCCTGATTTGCGAGGCCGCCCAAGCATGAACCTCTCGATCTCTTTACCTGCCGACCTGCCCTGGAACGAGCAACAGGCTTTTGTGTTGCTCGACGGCGCGACTCTGAGCGATTTGCCGGATCGCTTGAAACAGTTGAGCCCCGGCGCCAACGCCATCGCGCTGTATGACTGCCCGTCCTTCACCGCGCTGCGGGATATCTCACCGCTCTTAGTGGCCGTTCAACAACCTGACGAGCCGATTGTTCAGTTCTATCGGCAACAGGCGCATGAAGAGTCGGGCGTGCTGTTGTTCAGCCCCGAGCCTGCGCATGACGTCGCTCAACACTTGCGCAAATTGCTGACGGTTGAGTTGCCAGAGGGCCTGCCGGTGATTTTGCGACTGGCCGATGCCGCCGTGGCGCGTGCCCTGTTCGGCAGCGGCGATCAGTGTTTGTTTGGTCCACTGTCCTGTGTGGTAACGGCCGATAACGTCGGCGCGAATTGGCATCGCCACCAACCCCGGTCGTCCGAGCGTCCTGACCTGCCGACGCCCTATCGCCTGAGCGCTGAACAGAATGCGGCGCTGGACCACGCTGATCGGCGCCGCGTATTGCTCGAACTCGACGCTCATCTGCTCGCGCACTTCGCCGAACGCCATGGCAGCAAAACCGTGGCCGAACGCTGGCCAATGCTGGAACAACTGGAGGCTGCCGCCAGCGCGCTGGGTTTGAGCAGCCAGTCCGAGTTGTTTTATTACGCCAACGTCATGGCCTGGCTGGACGGCACAGCGTTCGACCAGCATCCGCAGATCAACCGGTTGTTGCATTCGCCATCACTGCAATCCCCCGGCGAGCGTGTGGCGCTGGCCGCTGACCGCGCCCACCAGTGGGCCAGCCAACGAGGCCACCCATGACATCACCCGCCAACCTCGCCGCAGCGGCGGCATCCAAATCCCCCATCGGCTCTCTGGGTGCCTGCCCCTTGCGCCAAACCCACGTGCAACTGTTGCCCTTGCGTTACGGACTGGTGGAAAAGCCCCTCGACCCGAGTGCCGAACTGAAGCTGCCGTACGCCCTGACGACCCGCCCGATGGGCATTCGCATGCTGCGCGATGGTTGGTTGTATGTCATCGACAGCGTTACCGGTGAATTGTATGAGTACCAAGTGCGCGACGGGTTGGTCAGCGGCCTGCTGCACCAGGGCGCCACGGTCGACAGCGATCAGCGCATGCCCATCGAGGAGCGTCCGGCGCTGGTGTTTTCGCGACGCAGCACCCTGCATGTGACCTTCGCCGAAGTGCAGTGGACGGCGGCCAAATGCGCGCAAGTGCTCGACAGCCGCGAGGAACGCGAGCACTTCATGCAGGCCGTCGACCTCGGCCCGGTGCATTGCCAAACCGGTGGCGAGCATCTACTGACGGTCAAGCAGGGCGAGCAGTGGCTAGCGGAGATTGCCACTGTTCCGGCCCAGCAGGCACTCGTCGCAAAAGACCGCGAAGAGCAGGAAACCGAGTCGCCGCCGGACGCCGTTCTATTGCCAACGGTGCACGTCAGCGATGCCCCCGAGCACGAACGTAAACCCTATTTATGGGAAAAGCCTCCGCGCTTTCGCGAGGCGCACATCGGCGAGTTTCTCGGGCGGGTGCGCCCGGCTTATCAAGACGACACGCTGTTTCTCGTGATGCACGACGATCTCGGCGTATTGCGCGATCTGGCCGAGTATCAAGACACCGTGGTCGGCTGGGTCGACGACTGGAGCAACGCCGACCACAACGAACGTGATTACCTGCTGGCGTGTTACATCGAGTCCCTGAGCCAGCTCAGTCCGGCGGATGTCGGCAACCTGGCCGACGCCAGCGACGATCCTCCGGTCAAGGTCCTGTTCGCCGATCTGGAGCAGTTGCCCGAACCGGATCGGGAACACACTCGCAAAGCTTTGCTCGACTACCTGAACAAGGGCGGTAAGGTCGAGTCACTGGACGCTCCCGTACCTCCGGAACTGGAGCAAGCGCGCAAAGAAGCGCATGCAGAAGCGTTCAAATTCGCCAAGTACCAGGGCGCTACACCCGACTTCACCGCCCACAGCCGCGCCAGTGACGAGGCAGACCACCGTTACTACACTCGCCAACATTTCAAGGTCGCCCCCGGTGATTTCGTCGAACGTCACCTCGATACCTTGATAAAACTCGGCCAGAAGCAAAACAAACGCATCGTCGATGTACTCGAGGGCTCCAGCTTCAGTGGCAAACGTGGGGTCAACGACTTCATCGACCGTCCGGCCATGGACAGCGCGCTGTTTCAGCATCGAGACGACCTTGGTCGCTGGAACCGCTTGCTCGAACGCATCACCGCCGACCGCACGATGCTGGTGGGTGCCGGTCGGTTCCATCGTTCGGCCTGGTACTACGACGCGCAGGATCAACAGCAACTCCACCAGGCCTTCACCGCCGAATACGCCTGCCTCAAGGACATCTGCCGCAGTGACCACGCCAGCGAAACCCTTCTCGGTTATCTGGAGAAACACCCCGAACTGACCCGACCACTGTTCTACACCTTGCCCCTGCGCCTGCAACCGGAACGGGCCGCGCAATACGCCACGTTGTTCAACGCCGGCATGGGGGTGTTCAACAACCTGCCGCACTGGTTGGGCGAATTACAGAAAATCGAACAGCCGCATCTGCCGGCCCTCGACGATCTGCCCGAGCACACCCGCGCGGTTGCCGACGCGGCCCAGCACAGCCTCAGCCCGGCGTTGAACCTGGGCCTGAGCCGGGCGCTGGAAGGGTTTGACCTGTCGGCAGAGAAGATCCCCGACCTCGACGAACTGTTCCGGCGCCTGCCCAAAGCCTTGTCGGGGCGGATACTCGATGCGGCGAAAACTACCGGGGTGACCTTTACTGTTGCCAGCCCGACGGAACATGCGGCGCTGCAAACCAACCTCAAGGAACTGCTCAGGGAGCGCGATTACCTGAAAACCCTGACTCGCGAACGCAATCAACTCACTCACAACAAAAACCGCCAAGGGCACAAGACACCACGGGCGGTGGAATTGCAGGGCGAGATCGTTCGGGTGCGCGCGCAGTTGACGCAACTGGAAGGCCGGTTGGCCGGAGCGCTGAGTCCGATTGCGGAACTGCCGGATCAGTCAGTTCGGCTGTACGGCGCGACACCGGCTCGGGCGGGGGTGACAGTGGTGTTTCCGCCGGCGCAGCAGTTGGAGGTGCGGAGTTTGTTGAAGGATATTCGGCTGGGGGTTAGCTCGGTGCCGAATGCGAAGTTGATTCGGAGTGAAGGGATGGGGTTGTTGGTGTTTTTGGTGCAGGGGGTGAATTTGGTTTCGGTCATGAGGGAAACGTTTAACCAATCACGAGACAAACGTAAGTTGGAACCGTTGATTGCTGCGAGTTTTGCGACAGGAGCGGCGGGATTCACCGCGGCGCAAAGTCTGGCTGATACGGCGTTGAAGGCACGTAGCGCTGTACTCGTCGCGGGTCTTCAACACCATGCGTTGCTGAATGTACATGTGCAGATGGGGAAGCTGCATATTGGGTTGGGTGGCTTTACCTACGTTTTAGGCTTTGCGTCTTCAATGGTCAGCCTCATCAATCATCACCAGAATTGGCAACAGGCGACGCGTAGCGGGAATGCTGCTGCGCAGAATAGTGCAGCGCTCGCGACAGCGGGGGCGGCCGGCATGACGACCGTCAATGCCTATGGTTTGAGTCACACCGGTCGTGCCGCGTTTAACGTGTTGGTCGCAAAAAACAGCGCCGCAAGAACCGCCGCCTGGGCCGCTGCGGGGACAAGGTTATCCACCGTATTCTTCCGGTTCAACCTGGCCGGTGCCCTGTTCACCATTTTGGAACTGGGCGGAACCTGGCTGTACAACCGTTACAACATCAGCGCCCATGACAAATGGCTCAAAGCCACGCCATGGAGCCTGGACACCGACGAGCGTGGCGACCATACCCTGGATGAATATCAAAGTTATCTGGCCTATTTGCTGAATGCCCCGTACGCGCAACTTGGCCCAAATGAGCATGACTCGTGGCTGAATAACGTGCTGCTAGAAGCCAAGCCCAGCGACATTCACTTGGTGCTGCCAAGGCTCAAGCTCAGCGATTTCCAGCCACCGTTGAGTGGACAACCAGCTCATCGCCTGGGAATCGGCGCCCACCGTCTTTCCGTTCCCCTCCACAGCCGTGGCACGCCGCGCGAGCGCAAGGACGTCATCAGTGAGGAAGTCGCAAACAGCCTGCGCATCGTGCAAACAGGACCCGATCGTCTGGTGTTATGCCTGCAGTATCCCGTGGATCCTGACTCTGAATTTACCCCGGCGTCCGAAACGCTGGAGTTGGCCGTCTGCATCCAGACCTTGAACGCCAAGGGCGCGTGGGATTCGCGCATTCGGGTCATTCGCCTGAACCCTCGGGGTGACGGCCGCTTTCCGGCGTTGGCCCCTCAATCCGTTACCGAGCATCCGCCCATGTTGCTGGTTGAAACCCATCTGCTGGAGTTGGCTGACCATGCCCAACAACCTTGATAGCCCGATGCCCGTGCCGCAGCTTGAGCAACCTCGAAAAGCCGGAGATGTTGAGCCGTTTCCAAGCGGAAGAACTACCTATCTCGCGCCGTTGCCCCTGCCGACAGCGCTACCCCCGCACGGTCCGCATATCGGGGATCTGAATGAGGTGTTTATGGATTTTGGCTTGGGATCGCCCCAGGTGTTTTCATGGCAGGTCATATTAGGATTACCGCTCAGTGGTGCCTTCATGATCGCGTTCCTAATCCCGCCAGCAATTGGCTGTATGGGCCTTATCTTCGGATATGACTTCGCATACACATGGGAATTTGTCATTGATTTATTCTTCGCCATCTATGGATATGCCTTAGTTACCGGCTTCTCTGCTCTAGCCATCCTCTTCTTCACTTGGCTCCACTATCACAACAAACGCGCCGCCATCATCCCCACCCGCTTCAACCGCCAACGCCGCGAAGTCTGCTTCATGCCCGAAGACTCCAGCGAACCCGTCTTCGTCCCCTGGGAATCCTTATCCGC
>NZ_JBTEYL010000035.1:0-41688 GCF_054330215.1 Pseudomonas sp. Ma2-10
GACCCTCTTAAAAGGCTAGAAGTGGTGTCCACTTAAATAGGTGGACACCATCGCCTTTGGCGGTGGGGTCAGGAAGGTGTGTTTGCTGGCCGGTTACGTAATACATAAGCTGGTGATTGCTAGAAGTATTATATGGCTAACATTTTTTCAACTATTTGCCTTCGTCCGGTGGTGCCTGGAAAGGCCTGAAAAGCTGCCCACCGACTGATCCATACTCATCGCAGCCGGGGAGCTTTGACGTCTTAATGGCGGCATCAGCGGCAGGCGTGGCCAAGCTAACGGCGATGATCGGAGGTTCCGCATCACTGAGGATTGCCACCTGCTTTGCAATTGCAAATGTAAATGCAGCAAGGAGTTCTGCCTGCTGCATTTACGAAAAGACTTTGTGCCATGACCCGTCAATGCGATCGCCTAATCAAAGACTTTGGGTAACCGTTCGACCGGCACCGTGCCTGCCATTTCTCGCTGTGTACGACACTTGAGCGGATTCAGATATGGCTGATGTCCGCAATCGAAAAATTTCTACTTAATGGCTACAAATCGTAATGGTCAAATTCGATGCAATCGGTGGCGATGATCGATTGGGAGAAAAGACTGAGGTTGCGGCAAAGAACTACGGACTGGCTACATACCAGAAACACTCACTGCGGATCGATCTACTATGTCGATGTCCCAAGGTACAACTACGCCCCAACAGGTTGCCATCCTGAAACCCTCAGGCTAGAGTGCGTCCGTCGTGGTCAATCCCACGACCGGGAGTCGAAACCCGTGTTTTGTCTGAGGCGCGGTAGCGTCATAGCTGTGTAGCCTGTGCTCGTTTCATCAGGCTACTGCATTTCTATGGCGGACCGTGCGGGGCAGGCTTTTGCCTGGCCGGTTCCCTCGGACGCCGGTATTTCGACCCCCGTACGGTTCGCCACCATAACCGAGTCGAAACGGTGTTGGTGGCTCCTCCAATCGTCCGAGGAGCATAAGGAAAATGCACTACCCCCTTTTTACCCAAGAGCTCCGCCTTGGTCTTCTGGTCTTGTCGTTCGCTTCCACTCTGGAGGTGCGCCATGGCTGAGTTCGAAACCTGTATTGTCCCTTTTCCACGGCGGCCAAGTCCGCTTCACGAATTCGAACCCTCTCCTCTCCCAGTCGAAGCTGCTGCCGAGCTGCGCGCGACCATGCTGGGCGACTTACTCGATCAGATGTCTGGGCAGGATGGCTTCCAGCCGGAAAATCTGCGGCTGCGAGTTGCGACCTATGCCGCCCAGGATCTACTCGACGAGATGGTTGTTCTCTACCGGCGCGCGCTGTCCGAAGCGCGAGGAGGTGTCAGCCATGAGTAAAGGCATCATGACCTTGCTTCCCCCGCACGATGGCCATCCTGGCATGGAGATCATCTGGGCAGCGGATTGTCGGCAGGCCTTCAACCAAGGTGTGAGCTTCGCCCAGACCTGGCTCGACAATGCCCGCAGCGGCTGGCTTTGGGCCGTTATGATTGCCGAGCGCGATCTATTGCCTTGCGCCATAGAGAGACGGGCCTTCGAAGTCGGCTTCCTCAGCCGCATCCATCAGCGTTTATGCTCGCCACAGTGTAGCGGCGAGCTAATCAAGGATGCGGCGTTGAGCCTTTAAGCCGGCATTACCGGCACTCCCGTTGCTGATGCGCTTACTGCGCGCATCGTTTCCATATGGGCCCAGCAGGTCGATGCGTCGACCTGCTGGGCGGGCCGTCGCCACACGGTGGTGACGCTTCACCATTCCAAGAGCAGGGGTTCTTGCCCCCTCAAAATCAAGATAAATAGACGGTTTCCACCCGGCCGCTGCGCTGGGCGGAGCCTCCGCGATTTTTCCTGATTTTTTCACGACAGCCTTAGTCGCCCTAGTCGGCAGGGGGCCATGCGCGATGCAAAGCGCAGAACCCCGACGACGAAAGGAGCCGAAGACTATGAGCCAAGCAATCAGAATCTACGTAGCCGATCTTGCCGCCTATAACGCGGGCCATCTGCATGGCGAATGGATCGATGCGACCCTAGACACCGACGACATTCAGGAACAGATCAACGCCATGTTGGCCAACTCCCCTGTTGATGGAGTAGAGGAGTACGCCATCCACGATTACGAAGGCTTCGGCGGTTACAGCCTCGGCGAATACGAAGGCATCCAATCCGCCCACAAGATCGCCTGCTTTATCGAAGAATACCCGGACTTCGGCGGCGAGCTTCTCGCCCACTTCAATGATCTTGATGATGCCCGCCAAGCAGCGGAAGAGTCCTATTGCGGCTGCCATGTATCGCTGGCCGACTACGCACAAGAACTGACCGAGGAAACCAGCACTATTCCCCAGCACCTGGCTCAATACATCGATTATCGCGCCATGGCCCGCGACATGGAGTACAACGGCGACGTGTTCACCATCGAGACCGGCTTCGAGCAAGTGCACGTGTTCTGGAACAGGTAGGGGAAGCGCAGAGCAGCGGGTTTGCCCCGGTGCTCTTGTACTTTGCGCCCCTGCCCTGCGGCCACCCGCGCGCCCCGCCCATAAACTGATCCCCTGCCGCTGATCGCCAGGAGCTCAGCGGCTGCATCACATACGCCACACGGGCAAAGGCAGCTTGCAGAATCAGGCCGAGCATTCGGACATTTACGGCATCACGTATTTGCACAGATGCGCTAATCCGCGTTCACGGATCTACGGATTTGTGGGAATCCTGATTTACGCTTCTACGGTTTTACAGAAAAGCGGGCAAACGTATTGCCGGCTTTGCACGAAAGCGTAAAGCCGCAGATCCGCAGATCCGCAGGATTGGCCATGTTTCAGCACAGCAAATACCTTCCGGTCATTGCCGTTCGCATCGCAGCTGAGCGTACTCAGTCTGAGATCAGACTGAGTACGCATCAATCCAGGCTCTGCTCACCCCCACCTTCGCTTTGACACAACCCGGCATGATCGAGCGCGACGACTGCCGCATGGTGCACCTCCCAACGCAACGGAGGACTCATCATGTCGCATACACCCGAGTTGTACAGGCAACCTCGCCTCGTCGATCTGGACTCGCCCCATCACCGCAAGGCCGGCCCGACATCACACGCAATGAACCCGTCAGCGCGCGAGAACGCAGGAGAAACCCAGAAGCCCGCCCCCTCCCCTCGCTACCTGACCAACGACGAAGCCGCGGACTTCCTGCGCCTATCGCCGCGAACGCTGGAGAAGCAGCGGGTGATCGGCGGCGGGCCGCGTTTTCGCAAGTTCGGCCGACGGGTGATGTACGCCTTGGCCGACCTCGAGACCTGGGCGGATGCGCGCAGCTTTGAGACAACCTTCGATCCCGAGTACATCGAGCGCCACCAGGGAGCGAACCGCCATGATCAGTGAAGCCGTCTCTGCCCATGAGCCACAGCAAGCGCATACAGCAGGCGCAGAGCGAACAGCTGGATCTATTCCGTGCCCTACCGGGCGACATGGCTCCACGCGACGCCCAGGACCTGATGGCGCATCCGTTCTTCTCGCTGGCGAAATCGCGCCGCAGCGTGCCGATCGACTTCCGCTCCGGCGGGGTAACGGTGAGGGTCGAGGGCACGCGGGAACATGGCATCGCTACTATCTGGGATGCCGACATCCTGATCTGGGCGGCCAGCCAGATCGTCGAAGCACAGGATGCGGGGATTGCTACCTCGCGGCTGATGCGGGCAACGCCCTACGAGATCCTGCGTTTCATCGGTCGTGGCACCTCGCTGCGCGATTACCAGCGTCTGAAAGCCGCCCTGGATCGCCTGCAGTCCACCAGCGTGGCCACCTCGATTCGCGAAACCACGGGCCGACGGCTACACCGTTTCTCCTGGATCAACGAATGGAAGGAGCTCGCCGCAGCGGATGGGAGGCCATTGGGCATCGAGCTGATCCTGCCCGACTGGTTTTACAGCGGGGTGCTCGACCAGGCTCTGGTGCTGACCATAGACCCCGGTTACTTCCGCCTCACCGGCGGCATCGAGCGCTGGCTGTACCGCCTGGTACGCAAGCACGGCGGTCGCCAGGAAGATGGCTGGCAGTTCGACTTCCGGCATCTGTACCGAAAATCAGGCAGCGTCGCGCGCTATTCGGACTTCGCCTTCGACCTGCGTGCGCTGGTGGTTCGTCAGCCGTTACCCGGGTACCTGTTGAAGATCGAACGCATCCCGCCCTCGACCGAGTTGCTGGCGTTCCGACCCGTGCCGTACACGGCACGGGGATAACCTGGGCAAAAGCTGTGAATTCACTCGTGCTATCAGGCGCAAACCGGCTCGTGCTATCAGGAGTACGACTCTCGTGCTATCAGGCGCACGAGCGCCTCTGCAGGCCACGACTGGCGCAGCTTTCAGCCGCCCTTAACTTAACTAACTTAAAAGCTCTAACTTGTTATTGGGGCAGCCCCCTGCTGTGGACAGGTGCTGCGCGACGATATTTTGCCTGGAGAACCAGGCCATGATCGTCGCCCTGCTCAACCAGAAAGGCGGGGTCGGCAAGACTACCCTCGCCACCCATATCGCCGGTGAATTGGCCCTTCGCGGCCAGACCGTGATCCTGCTCGATGCCGACCCGCAGGGCTCGTCGCTGGATTGGACGCAACGGCGCAGCCAGCAGGGGCTACCCAGGCTATTCAGCGCCGTCGGCCTGGCGCGCGAGACCCTGCACCAAGAAGCACCGGAGCTGGCCAAACAGGCCGACCACATAATCATCGACGGCCCACCACGCATCGCCGCCCTTGCACGCTCGGCGCTACTGGCAGCGGATCGCGTGTTGATACCGGTGCAGCCCAGCCCTTACGACCTGTGGGCCAGCGCAGAGATGGTCAACCTGATCCGCGAGGCGCAGGTGTTCAGGCCGTCACTGCGCGCCGCCTTCGCCATCAACCGTCGCGTCAGCACCACAGTGATCGGCCGCGAGGCCCGCAGCGCCCTCGCCGACCAACCGCTGCCCGCCCTGCAGGCGGAGGTTCGCCAGCGCATCGTCTTCGCCGAGAGCGTGGCCGCTGGGCGGCTGGCACGCGAACTGGTCCCCGACAGCGCCGCCGCGCGCGAGATCAGCAGCCTGGTCGACGAGCTGTTGAGGTGGACCACATGAGTGGTAAGCGCATCGGCATAGGTGCGCGGCCACTGGCCGATCCGCAGGCCGAAACCTGGATACATCAGGGTACCGCCAGCGACACCAGCAAGAGCGTCCGCTTTACGGCTCGACTTACCCTCGACATAACCCCCGCGCTACGGGCACGCATCAAGGTCGCCGCCTTCAGCCAGGGCATCACCGTGGCCGAGATGTTGCGCGAGTTGCTGGAGCAACAGTTCCCGGAGACCACCCCATGACTACCAACACCCAGGCTCTGGCGGAGCAATCGCCAGATGTACTGACTGAGTGCGCGCATGGCATACCGCTGACGCGCGTCTTGCAGGCTTACGTGGAGGAACGCCTAAACCTCTACCTGCGTTTCGGTCACCCAGCGCAAACACGCCGGCTAGATCACAGGAGGAGCATTGCGCTGTTCGCACCAGCCACCTTGTTCTGTCGTATTCGCTGGGAGGCAAACGACTACAGCACGACTCGCTGGCAGTTGTTGGTGCTGCAGGCCGGGACGCTACACGAGCCGATGCAACGCATCGCTGGCATCTGGCCCGGTGCAAGTGTCCTGCTGCAAGCAGATGGCGATAATCAGGTACGCGCCGTACTCACGCAGATAGATGCTATCGAGGCGCTCGGGCTCGACCCAACACAGGTGTCCCCAAGTTACTGGCGAACGTCGGGCAACCGCCTACGCGCACGCATGCCATTGCCCGCATATACGTGCGAGAGGCATGTCGCCTGGATTGCGGGGAGTGCGCTGCATTGACGACTCGCATTCACTTCAACTGGCTGCCGTTGCTACTGGTTGCTGGCAGCTTGGCTGCACTGGTCTGGTCGGCGTTTGGCACACCGTTACAGTTGATCATCTACAACGGCTCCGACAGCGTGCCGATGGGCTGGTACCGCATCACGCTGACCGGCTCACCGGCAGTCGGCGATATCGTGCTCACTCGGCTTCCGCTGGCTGCCGCGACGCTGGCTGCACAGCGCAGCTACCTGCCGACACGCATCCCACTGCTCAAGACAGTATTTGCCATCGCGCCACAGCGCGTGTGCGTAAGGGGGAACCACGTGCTGCTCGACGACCAAGTCGTAGGCAAGCTACTAGCCCATGACCGGCTCGGCCGCCCGATACCCACCTGGCGGGGATGTCGTCCCCTCGTCGGAGATGAGCTGTTTCTGCTCAGCGACAACAATCCGGAGTCGTTCGACAGTCGTTACTTCGGGCCTATCTCCGCCGCCACGGTGATCGGTCGGGCGCAGCCGCTGTGGTTGGAGACGCGACCATGACCTTAACTCCCTTGCGACAACCTGCCTGCCGAGCGCGCGTAATCGGCTTGCGAGGTCGCGCGCCGCCGCAGTGCAGTCGGCTATCTCTTTGCCCGCCGGCTCGGGCATCACCTGAGCAACCCGAACACACCTCTCAGGGACGTCAAAGCTTGGATAAAGCGGAGGGCAAGATAAAAGGGCGCAGCACTTCGTGGCGCTTGAAGGCCGTCTGCACATGGGGTGGAGGCGGCACAAACCCTGCCCTAGCTAGGTGCCGAGCAGTGCCGTTTACCCGCATCAGACTTAGTAAGAAGGCGTGCCCGGCACGCTGCAGGGCGATCACGTTGGAGGAGTAATCAGGATGACCAAGGAGCGAGACCACGATAGCGAACAGCGCTTCCGCCCCAAGCCAGGGGCACCGAAGCAGCGCGACCAGACCTTCATCAACCAGGTGCTGCGCCAGGCCAACAAGGCTGGTACCGGTAAGATTCGCAAGGCAGGACATCAACCTGGCGCACGCCTCGGCCGCGGCCATGTCGCCGCACGCTTCAGTGCGCAACAGGTATCGCCCAATTCGCGCCGGGTGACCATCAAGACCCGCCTGGTGAACCTGCGTCAGGCCGGCAAACGCTCGACCCTCAGCCACCTACGCTACATTGAGCGCGACGGCGTAAGTCGCGAAGGCAACCCCGGCAAAGCCTACGGCCCACAGACCGATCAGGCCGATGTGGAAGCTTTCGAGGAGCGCGGCCGGGAGGATCGCCACCAGTTCCGATTCATCGTCTCACCCGAGGATGCAGAGCAACTCGATGACCTGCGCACCTACACCCGCCACCTGATGAGCCGCATGGAGGCCGACCTGGGCACCCGTCTCGACTGGGTAGCGGTCGATCACTGGAACACCGATAACCCGCACACCCACATCGTCCTGCGCGGCAAGGACGAGACGGGCAAGGATCTGGTCATTGCCCGTGACTACATCGCCGAGGGCATGCGCAATCGTGCCGCGGAATTGGCAACAGAATGGCTCGGTCCGCGCACCGACCTGGATATCCAGCGCAGCCTGCAACACGAGGTGCAGCAAGAACGTTGGACGAGCCTGGATCGCGCCTTGTTACGCGAACGTCAGGCCGATCTGGTGCGCCTTGACAGCCTGACCGGCCACCCACGCAGGCAACTACTGATCGGACGTTTGCAGCACTTGCAGAAGATGGGGCTTGCCGTCGAGGACCGACCTGGCCAGTGGACTATAGGTCGCGATATAGAGTCGACGTTGAGAGCCATGGGCGAGCGCGGCGATATCGTGCGAACGATGCAGCGGGCCATGGGTGGCGTACAGCGTGACATCGCGATCTTCGAGCCAAGCACCGGCAGCGACGTTGTAGTCGGCCGGGTGGTGGCAAAAGGGTTGGCGGACGAACTGCACGACAAGGGCTATCTGGTGGTGGACGGTATCGACGGCAAGGCCCACTACCTCGCCCTGCCCGCCCGCGTGGAACTGGTCGCCTACCCGCTCGGCGCGGTGGTCGAGGCACGAGGCTCGCTCGAGCCGCGGGCAATAGACCGCAGCATTGCCGCACAGGCAGCCGGAGGCCTGTATCGCAGTGACCATCACCTTGCAGTAGCCAAGGCGCAGACCGAGCCAGGGCGAGACCCACAGGCACAGGTCGAGGCCCATGTGCGGCGTCTGGAAGCCTTGCGTCGGGCTGGGATTGTCGAGCGGGTTGCCGAGGGCGTCTGGCGGGTGTCCGCCGATTTACCCGAGCAAGGTCGTCTGTACGATGCCCGCCACCGTGGTGACGTGTCCGTTAATCTCCGTACGCCCCTATCCATCGAGCGGCAGATCCGCGCTATGGGCGCTACGTGGTTGGATCAGCAACTAATTGACGGCGGTAAGGACTTGACTGGCAAGGGCTTTGGCGCGCAGGTGCGCGAAGCACTGCTTCAACGTGCCGATTACCTGGTGGATCAGGGCTTGGCCGAACGTCAGGGGCAGCGCGTCGTACTTGCCCGCAACCTGCTGGCGACACTGCGTGGGCGCGAGCTATCGGCCACCGCTCAGGACATCGCGACGAAAACAGGCATGCAGTACCGCCCAGCTTTAGACGGCGAGCGCGTCAGAGGGGTTTACCGGCGTAGCGTGCAGTTGGCCAGCGGCCGTTTCGCCCTGCTCGACGACGGTCTCGGCTTCAGTCTGGTGCCGTGGAAGCCAGTGATCGAGCCGAAGCTCGGGCAGAGCATTTCTGCCGTCGTGCAGGGCAACAGCGTGTCGTGGCAGCTGGGCCTACAACGCGGGCCGGCGATCGGCTGAGCGATGGTTCTGCGTTCACACCAGTCCAGGTTCCTGCTGCAGCCATTGCTCAAACAGTCGACTCTCAGGTTTGCCTTCCTTCGCCGCGTAGTACACCAGGCGCAGGTGGCGATCCTCGTCGATGGTCAGCGTGGTGTGCTCAAAGACCACCGGGCCAACCTCCTCAATGTGCAAATGCCGTATGCCTTGGCATGCCCCGTGAATATCCTGCTGCCGCCACCAGGCCTTGAAGTCGGGGTCGACCTTCTCCAGGTCCTTCACCAGCGCTGCAATGTCCGGGTCCTGGGTCGCACGCACGAAGTCGCGACGAAAACTCGACAGGATCTGCAGCGTTTGTTCTTCCCAGGGACTGAATAGCTCACGCATCGCCGGCGTGGTGAACAGCATCCACAGCAGGTTGCGGCGATCTGCCGGGTGCGCGGAAAAGCGGAATACCCGATCCGCTGCCGCGTTCCAGGCCAGCACATCCCAGCGCAGGTTGAGCACGTAGGCTGGGCGCGAAGGGATGTCATCCATCAAACGGTTTATCAGCGGCGGTACGACGCACCAAGTCCTGCCTGGCTCCGCCGGCAAGCGCTGGTGAGCCAGCAGGAACAGATGTCGCCGCTCGGTCGCATCCAGCTTGAGCGTTCGGGAGAGGTTATCCAGGAACGTGGAAGACACGCTGATGTCCCGCCCCTGCTCCAGCCAGGTGTACCAGGACAGTCCCACCCCAGCCAGGGTAGCGACCTCCTCGCGGCGCAGTCCTGGCGTCCGCCGTCGGCTGCCGGCGGGCAGCCCCACATCCTCCGGTGAAATCCGCTCACGCCGGCTGCGCAGGAATTCAGCCAGTTCTGTCCGGGTGCGGTCGAGTGTGCGAGGCGCGCTCATCCGATTACCTCCAGTAATAGCATAAACGGTCAAATTGTAACCCTTATAAATCCAAACAAGAATACCTCCTCCCTGGCCGTAAAGGAGCGTGCCAGGGCGCTTGCTTGATGAGGAAAAACACATCGACGTGTCATCAACTGCTCAGGAGATATACGGATGTACCAAGCACTTCTTCGCGAACAACTGGAGACATTGAAGTCATCCAACCAGTACCGCACTTTCACCACTCTCAGCCGCATCTGCGGCCAGTACCCACTAGCCAAATTGACAGGTACAAACCAGCGACCGGTGGTTGTCTGGTGCAGCAACGATTACCTCGGCATGTCCCAGCACCCCAGCGTCCGTGAGGAAATGCACGACGCGCTGGAGACCTATGGCGCAGGCTCTGGTGGCTCACGCAATATCGGCGGCTCCCATGAGGTTTATGCCCGCCTGGAAGAAAGCCTTGCCGATTGGCATGGCAAGGAAGCGGCCCTGGTCTTCCCTACCGGCTTCGGCTCTAACGACGCCACGATCCAGTGTCTGCTGCGGCAGATTCCGGATTGTGTGGTGGTAAGCGATGAGTTGAACCATGCCTCCATCGTCAATGGCATTCGCTCGACGCCGAACGAGCGCAAGATCTTCCGCCATAACGACCTTGCCCACCTGGAGCAAATACTCGCCGGCTACCCACTCGGCCAGCCAAAGCTTGTCGTATTCGAGTCCATCTACTCGATGGATGGGGACATTGCGCCCATCGCAGGGATCGTGGAAGTCGCCAAGCGCTACAACGCGCTCACCTACCTCGATGAAGTGCATGCCGTCGGCATGTACGGCCCGCGCGGCGCGGGTATCGCCGCCGAGCGTGGGCTGGCCGACCGGGTGGATATCATCCAGGGCACGATGGCTAAGGGCATCGGCGTTATAGGCGGCTATATCACCTCGACCCAGGTCATCGTCGACGCCGTGCGCTCCTTCGCCACCGGTTTCATCTTTACCACTTCCCTACCGCCCGCCATTACGGCCGGCTGTCTGGCCAGCGTAAATCACCTCAAAGTAAGCTGCGTTGAGCGTGATCTTTTGCGCACCAAGACTGCCAAGCTGCGCGAACGCCTCAAGCACTACGACGTGCCAGTCATGCCCTGCTCGCAGACTCACGTACTGCCGGTGCTGGTTGGTGATGCGCAGCGCTGCAAGGCTGCGGCAGAACGTCTGCTGCACATCCATGGTGTGTACCTGCAGCCAATCAACTACCCGTCCGTACCGATAGGCACCGAACGCTTCCGGGTCAACGCCACCCCGAACCACAGCGACGAGCAGATCGAGCATCTGGCGGCCTCGCTGCGCGAGACCTTCGAGCACTTCTCCATACCCCTGGCCTCCCAGGCCTTCGGCACGGAGGTGGCCTGAGATGGATCACACCTTCCTTACCGTGCGCCCCGCGACCATTACCGACCTGGGCAGCCTGGTCGAGTTGCGTGCGCACTTGCTGGACGGCACCTCGGCCAGCTACTCGAGCCGGACTCCGGATGACGCCATGCGCTGGCGTGCGGCCTACCGTGCCTGGCTGACCAGCCGGCTGAGTGAAAGCGACTGCGTGCAAATCCTGGCGGCCGAACACCGGGAGTCAGGCCAGGTGCTCGGCTGCGCAACGGCGATTATCGACCAGCGCGCACCGGCTACGGGATGCCTCAATGGTCTTTCCGGCTGGGTGCAGTCGGTGGTGGTGGAGCCCCAGTGGCGCAACCGCGGCATCGCCCGGCAATTGATGCAGCACCTGCTGCGCTGGTTCGCCAACCGTGGCGTCGGTACCGTGGTACTGCAGAGCACCGAGGAAGCCGGTGCGCTGTACCAGGCCTTGGGTTTCACGGTCAGCGGTGAGCGCCTACTGATTCGTCAGGAGGCGCTGGCATGAGAATCCTCATCATTGGCCTCGGCTACGCCGGCCAGCGCTACCAGCGGGCTTTCGAGCACATCGCGGCCAGCACCGGCATGCCGCTCACCCTGGCCTATGTCGGTCGCCAGAAAAAGCCAATCGACCTGCCCTACTTCGACAGCGTCGGCCGGGCGCTGGAGGAGTTCGCGCCCGAGATCGTCGTGGTCAGCGTCAACGACCACAGCCATGCGCCCGTGCTGCATCAACTGGCCGGCTACCGGGGCTTCGTGATTTGCGAGAAGCCGCTGGTCACGCCTCAGGACGATCTGACCCCTCTCTCCACTGGGCTGGGGCAAGTCAGTGGCTTTGCCCTGGATCTGGTTGAGCGCTACTCGGAGGCCAGCCGGCAACTGCGCGAGTGGGTCGAGCGGCATGACTGGCAGTTGGTGCGCGCCAACTTCCACTGGGGTAAGGATCGCATCAACGACTACCGCCCTACCTGTGGCGTAGCCAGCGAGGTGATCCATGCCCTAGATCTTCTCGGCTGGACCTGCCCACGAGCAGGCCAGCTCAGGCTGCAGGGGGTGCTCGGCGTGCGCTCGGACTTCTCGATCTCCGGCAGCGAGGTGCTCGATACCGTGCTGCTGACGGCGAGCCTGGGTGAGGCGCAGGTGACCGGCTACAGCAGCTTCGTCAACATCGTCCGCCAGCGCACGGTCGACTTCAGCTTCGTCGACCGCGACGCCCGGCTGATCCACGCGCGCCTGGTGTTCGACACGCCGCGCTGGGACCACGACCAGTTGCGCATCTGGACGCGCACGGCCAGCGGCAGCGAAGAACTGCTGCACGAGCATGCCAGCGCCCCCAACGACCCAGGTCTGGACACAATTCACAAGCTGGCGCGGCTGTGCCTGCAGGTGGTGCGCTGGGTCACGCTCAAGGAGAAGCCCCGCCAGGCGTTCGCCGACCTCGACACCGCCGTGGCCCTGCAACGGCTGCTTAACGAAATAGACACCCATGCGCAAACCCCGCCTCCGGCTCGCTACCTCCATGGCGAGACGCGCGCACTGCTGCCTGAAGACAGCGACCTGGAAAGCCTCGGGTAACCCAAGATCACAAGGAGAATTTTATGTGTGGAATCGCTGGATGGCTGTCCTACAGCCAGAACATGGAAGCGCAACGCGACACCCTGCAGCGCATGACCGACACCATGGCCCTGCGCGGACCGGACGCCGGCGGCGTGTGGGTCGACGGTCCGGTCGGCCTCGGCCATCGCCGGCTGTCGATCATTGACCTGGAAGGCGGCCGCCAACCGATGACTGCGCGCCAGGGCGGCCTGCGCGAAGTCGCCGCCATCACCTACAGCGGCGAGGTCTACAACTTCCGCGAACTGCGCACCGAGTTGCAGCGGCGCGGGCACCAGTTCGAGACCCGCAGCGACACCGAGGTGGTGCTGCGCGCCTATGTGGAATGGGGCGAAGCCTTCGTCGAGCGGCTCAACGGCATGTATGCCTTCGCCATCTGGGACCTGCGCTCGCAGGAGTTGCTGCTGATCCGCGACCGCATGGGCGTCAAGCCGCTCTACTACTTCCCCACCGCGGATGGTGTGATCTTTGGCTCCGAGCCCAAGGCGCTGCTGGCCAACCCCTTGGTACCGCGCAAGGTGCGAGCTGACGGGTTGCGCGAGATCCTGGAGATGGTCAAGACACCGGGGCACGCCGTGTTCGCCGGCATGCGCGAGGTGATGCCGAGCGAGATCGTGCGGATCAGCCGACAGGGTGTGAACAGCCGCCACTACTGGAAACTGGAAGCACGCGAGCACTGCCACTCGCTGGACGAGACTATCCGCCATACCCGCGACCTGCTGGAAGACATCGTCGACCGCCAGATCGTCGCCGACGTGCCGCTGTGCAGTCTGCTGTCGGGCGGCCTCGACTCCTCGATCATCACCGCGCTGGCCTCGAAGAAGCTACTCGCCGCCGGCAAGGAGAATATCCGCTCCTTTTCGCTCGACTTCGTCGACCACGGCAGCGGCTTTACCGGCGATGCAGTGCGTGGCACACCGGATGCCCCCTTCGTCCGCGACTTGGTGGAGAAGATCCGCTCCAGTCACCAGGAAATCATGCTCGACAGCCGCGATCTGGCTGATCCAGCTCTGCGCGCGAAGGTCGTTCGCGCCCTCGATCTGCCGCCAGCGTTCTGGGGCGACATGTGGCCGTCGCTCTACCGCCTGTTCCAGGTGGTGCGCAAGCACTCGACGGTGGCGCTGTCCGGCGAGAGCGCGGACGAGGTGTTCGGCGGCTACCGCTGGTTCCACGACCCGGAGGCGATCCAGGCCGACACTTTCCCCTGGCTAACCTCGGTCACCGGCAAGTACTTCGACGGCAAGCCCCTGTTCGACCAGGGCCTGCTGGCTCAGTTGGACATGCACAGCTTCCTGCGCGACAGCTACGCCCAGGCCATCGCCGAGGCGCCGGTGCTGCCAGGTGAGAGCGCGCAGGACCGGCGCATGTGGCAGATGAGCTACGTCAATCTGACCCGCTTCGTGCAGACCCTGCTGGATCGCAAGGACCGCATGAGCATGGCCGTTGGCCTCGAGGTGCGGGTGCCGTTCTGCGACCACCGTCTGGTGGAGTACGCCTTCAACATTCCTTGGGCGATGAAGGCCTTCGACGGCCGGGAGAAAAGCATCCTGCGCGCGGCGACTCGCGACTTGCTGCCGGAGTCGATCTCCGAGCGGGTCAAAAGCCCCTACCCCTCGACCCAGGACCCCGCCTACGAGCAGGCGTTGCGCAATTCGCTGGCGGAGATCCTCGCCGATCGTAATGCGCCGGTCACACCGCTGCTCGACTCCAGCCGGATCAAGGACGCCCTGGACAAACCGCTAGGCACTGTCTCGCCCATGTACGAACGCATGGGCATGGAACTGGCTGTCGGCCTCAACACCTGGCTGAACGAGTACGACGTCAGTCTCGAACTTTAGTCCCCAACCGAATGTGGCCCTGGTTCGGGGCCGCATCCCTCAGCTGTACCACCTACGCGCCTCCACTAAAGCGCAAGCGAGCCTGAGCATGCACACGCACAACCAATCCCCCATCTACCTAATAGCGCTAGGTGCCTTCGCCCTCGGCATGGCCTCCTATGTCACCGCCGGATTGATCCCGATGATCGAGGCATCGTTCTCAGTGTCCGTGGCGGTCGCCGCCCAGTTGGTCACCGCCTTCACCCTGGCGTACGGCCTGGGTTCCCCGCTCTTCGTCGCCCTAACCCCGGCGCATCGTCAGCGCACCGGCCTGCTGCTGGCCCTGACCCTATTCGTTATCGCCAACGCCGCCAGCGCGCTGGCCGAGGACTTCACCGTGTTGATGATCTGGCGAGCCATCGCCGGTATCGGAGCCGGCGTCTACCTGGCCATGGGCATCGGCGCCTCGGCGGCGGTTTCCACTCCGGAACGCCGAGGCAAAGCCATCGCCATCATCATGGGGGGCATGGCCAGTGGCGTGGTGCTGGGCGTCCCACTCAGTCTGCTCGTCGCCGAACAGATGGGCTGGCAGTCCGCCCTGTGGGTGGTCACCTTGCTAGGCCTGGTGGCACTTTTCGGCTTATGGCTCAAACTTCCGGCACTGCCCGCTGCGACGGCGACCTCTCTGGGGCAGAAGCTGGCGATCCTCGGTGACAGCCATGTACTGGTCATCTTGCTGGTATCCCTGTTCGCGGCCATCGCCAGTCTAGGTATGTATACCTTCATCGCCCCGCTCCTGGCGGATCCGGCCTACGGCGCGGTGCGCTCGGTAACACCCTACCTCTGGGTGTGGGGCATCGGCGGCGTGCTGGGCAGTTTTCTGATCGGCCCGCTGGTAGACCGCATCAAGGGCCCAGTCCTGACCTTCGCCATCATGCTGATCCTCGCCGTATCGCTGTTCGCGCTTCCGCTGACAGCCGCCCTCAGCACCTGGCTGGTCATGCTGCCTATCGCTCTCTGGGGCGCGGTTGGCTGGGCCCTGCAGGTGCCGCAGAACAATGAGTTGATCCTGGCCCGCCAGGCCCAGGGAGATGGCAATCTGGCTATCGCGCTTAATGAGTCAGCCCTCTACCTAGGCAGTGCCATCGGTGCGGCGGCAGGTGGATTCGTGCTGCTTTTGCAGATGCCCACCTGGACCCTGGCCGCCAGTGCCGGAGGCGTGGCAGCGTTGGGCGCCCTGCTGCAGATCATCAACCTGCGGCGCCAACCAAGCTGGACCGGCGACGTACAAGCCGAACCCTACAACTGATTCACAGATAGGAGGAAAGGCCATGGAACTGCGCCATCTTCGCTGTTTCATCGCCGTTGCAGAGGAACTGCACTTCGCGCGTGCGGCCGCGCGTCTGCACATAGAGCAATCGCCCCTCTCCCGGATCATCAAGGAATTGGAGTACCGCCTGGGTGTCCAGCTGTTCGAACGTACGACGCGGCGCACACGGCTGACCTGGGCTGGTCAGGTGTTGTTGGAAGAGGCCCGGCGGGTGTTCGCCGTCGTCGACCAAGCCAAGGCCAGCGTCAAGAGCGCCGCAGCCGGATACCGCGGACGCCTACGTGTCGCGCTATCCGACGGCATCCCGCAATCACGCCTGGCCGCCCTGCTCGCCCAGTGCCGCGAGCAGGAACCAGAAGTCGATATCTGCCTGTCGGAGGTCACCTTCACCGAGCAGGTCAGAGGGCTCAACGATGACCTGTTCGATATTGGCTTTGCCCAATCTGACGACGTTAACCAGGGTCTCGTGGCGGAGCCGGTCTGGTTCGATCCACTGGTAGTGGCGGTACCTGCCCGCCACCCCCTGCTGACCTATCGGCGCGTGCCGCTCGAAGAAGTGGTGCGCTATCCCCTGGTGCTGTGTGATCCGCAGGTCTGTGAGGGCTTCTGGCAGCAACTACAGCGGGTGCTATGCACCGTGGAGGCAAGGCTGACTATTGCCGACCGCGTGCCAACGCTGGATCTGATGATGGCGCTGGTAGCCGCTGGCTACGGCCTGGGCTTCTCCAGCCTTGCTCGGATCACTGAACTCAACAACCCCGACGTAGTGGCCCGCCAGTTGGCAGGCAGCCCCACGATGCTGACCACCTATCTGATACAGCGCGAGGCAGAGCCTTCTGAACAGCTAGGCAGGTTCATCGACAGAATACGCCCTGCCGAAGACCAAGCCTTGTTACCCAACAAAACCCAACGAGAAGATATCGCCGGATGAACAGGATTCCACTGCTGATGACTGCATTGCTGCTGGGCGCGTGCGAGAAACCTATGCCCTTCGAGTCGGCGGAAACGCTTGCCGAAAATCCCGAAAGACTGGAAGAGTTGCGACTCCAGTGCAGAGACAACTGGGACAAACTGGGTAACGCCCAATGCAATGCAATGCCGTGACCGAGGCGCAGCGGAAACGCTTCATGGGCAAGGGCACGCCTTACACTCCACGTCCCGTCAAGATCTTCCACTCTGGCACTGAAGAAGGACGCTAGCTAAGGCATCGGCCAAGCGGTTATTTTTATCTGTAGATGCAAATATGCTATATTTTGCTCTGTAGATAATATCAAGGAGCTACCCATGACGGCAGCATTCCAAGCTCAAGACTTTTCGAAAAGCCAATGTGCAGCCGGCCTGCGTACAGCGCTGAACATCCTGGACAAGTGGAAGGCCTCCTCCGAACAGGCCTGCCAAATCTTGCGTATTTCGCGCAGCACCTATACCCGAGCCAAGCAACGTGACTCGGAGTGGGCGGTAGGCCTGGACTTTGATCAGATGCAGCGCATCAGCCTCGTGCTGAATATCCACGCGGCACTGCGCCTGGTGTTCGACAACCCCGAAAACGTCTATGGCTTTCCCTCGATGGAGAATCGCAACGAATTCTTCAACGGGCGCGCGCCGCTAGACATCATGGCGCAGGGCGACATGATCTCGCTGTACGAGACATTCCGACGGATCGACGCGCTGCGGGGCGCCCAGTGGTAATGCTAAGCAGTCTTCCCCCCTTGGAAGGCGAGAGCCTGCAAGCCTACCGTTTGGTCAACTCCAAATTTCCGCCCATTGCCTTGTTCGATGATGTCGCTGACGCAGCAGACTTCGAAGCCATTTATCAGCTTCAAGCAATGACAAACCCAAGATTGCAGAACGAACTTGGCAGGTTGGAGCTAATTCCTCGCGATCAGATTCCGTTCGGTATTCCTGGATGCTCTTACGCCACAGCGCCCTTTACCCATGTGAACCCGGCGGGCTCACGCTTTAGCAATGGCAGCTTTGGCGTGCTCTACCTGGCCGACAAGATGGACACTGCGATTGCAGAGGTGCGCCATCACCAGGAGCGCTACTGGTCGAACGTGCCGGACCTCAATTACGAGCGTTTTGTCTTCAGAGGGCTGGCCTGCAGCTTCACTGATGCTGGACTGAGAGACGCTACGGTAGTGCCGCTGTCGGCCCCCATATACGCACCTGACGATTACACGCTTTCTCATCAATTGGGAGGCGAAACGAAGCGCGCGGAATGCACGGGCCTGCGCTACAACTCGGTCCGCTTCCCAGACAACATTTGTTGGGCACTGATGACACCGAGCACTGTTGCGTCAATCATCCAAGCCGCTCATTTCGAGATGATCTGGAGCGGACAAATCATCAGCGTCAACCGGATTACAACGCTGATAGCCGAATAACTCCCAGTTCTGAGGATGAACTAGACTATTAAGCAGGAGGCAGCCTCCGGTCGCGAACTGCCGATCACGATCACAACCGGCAGAAATCGGCCAAAAGCGGCCATCCAGCGTCTACGAATTCAGGGGCGATCCACTTCTAGAAACGCTGGGTCGACTAAAATCTAAAGCGAAGCTCTCTATGTCTCGAGCTTTGGCGCAAACTGGTCTCCAGTCATCCAAGGAGCTTGGGCCTGAAGTTTTGGCAAAATCTGAGTCGCGAATATCGATTTTATAAGCTCCGCGATCTGATTAGGTATGACGCCCATCTCTCCTTTTCTAGCGATCAGTTGAATGGTTCTTGCGTGGCGACTGTCGCCGAGTTCCAGCACATCCACCCCGTCCAAGGCATGTAGTGTTTGCGCTAAACACAGCGCGGTGAGAATGGCCCAGCCGTGACCGTCGCGTACAAAACTCATCAAGGTGTGCGTGTCGTCGGTTTCATAGCGCACGTTTGCGTGTATCCGCATGCGTCGCAATACCACTTCGCTGAACTTGCCGATGCTGGCATCTCTACCGTACTTGATCAGAGGCTTGCGCGAGGCGAGGTTCTCTAAGGAGTAACCCACTCCCTCGATTTGCTGACGTGAAACGGCAAGCAGCATCGGATCGCGCAGCACGACGAAGCGGTCTAGGTTCTCCACGCCCGATAAAGTCTCGTCCGATACCAGTACGTCGATTTCCCTGTTGAGGAATGCATCGACCATTGTTGAAGTCAGCCCGCTCCTGAGGGTGAGGCGTTCCGTTTGCTGGCCGAGAGCGGCGATTAGTTTGCTGCCGAAGACCTCGGCACATGAAGTTATAAACCCCAGGCGACATTGAACCAGCCCCTTGTCTGCGGCATCGCGGACGGTCGCGTTGAGCCTGCGCAGCTCGCCCAGGATCGCGTCCGCGTTTTGTTTGAGCGCATGTCCGGCGACAGTCAGTTGCACTGGGCTGGTGCGCCGAACCACAAGCTGTGTCCCGACCTGCTCCTCGAGTTGCTTCAAGCACTGCGACACAGCCGGCTGAGTAATGCCCAGGCGTTTTGCTGCTTCAGTCAGGGATTGGGACTCGGCAATGGTGACGAAGGAGTTCAGTGCCTGGGTGTCAATCATCCGTTCATGCTTCATGGCTTAACTCGGTCATGGGTTGGCTTAAAAATAAGCACAGCTTATGAAGTCTATCAATATTCCTTAAAATAAAGCCTAGATATAGAAAAACAAATACTCGGCGAGCAGTATCTCTTAGCACCACCTTGGCTAACTGGGGCAGCGAAGACGCTAACGGCGTTTGCCCACCAACAGGCAGGACGAAAGCACACATGATTCTTCCCGAATACGACGGTCGTTGTGGTTGGTATGAGCTGCTTGGCGCAACCTCCAACTTCGATGAGCTAGAGAGCGACGCGACCTTCGACACGGTTGTCATTGGCGGTGGTTTCGTCGGTACGGCTGCCGCTCGCCGTCTTGCCGAAAATTGTCCGGATGACAAGGTGCTGCTCATTGATGCGCTGAAGATCGGCCAGGGCGCATCCGGGCGTAACTCGGGCTTTGTTATTGATCAGCCGCACAAGCGCGATCTGGAGCGAGCGGACGAAGTATTCAAACGCAAGATGGTTCAGCTCAATCGCGCCGCAATCGACTATCTCGAGAAGCAGATCGCCGAGTTCAGCATCGACTGCCAATGGTCCAGAGCGGGCAAGTATCAGGGGGCAGTCGGTATTCGCGGTGAGAAGTATCTCAATCACTACGAGAGTCTTTTACGTAATTTCGGTGAGCGCTACGAGCGCTTGTCGAAAGCGGAAGCGCAAAAGGTATTTGGCACGGACTATTACAGCGCCGCGATCTTTACCCCAGGCGGTACTCTGGTACAGCCTGCAGCGCTGATGCGCGGCTTGGTGGACTCGTTGCCGGCCAATGTGCGAGTAGTCGAGAACAGTCCGGTGCTGGAAATATGCCGGCAGCACAAAGGCTTCACCCTGACGACCCGGAAAGCCGTAATCACCTGCAATCAGCTCATTGTGGCGACCAGTATCTTCACGCCGGAACTGGGCTTCATGAAGGACCGTATCCTGCCCGTGATGACCTTTGCCAGCATGACCCGCCCACTCACCGACGCGGATATGCCGCTGTACGGCGGCAAATTGGACTGGGGGATGACGCCCGCCGACCATGCAGGCACGACTATGCGCATGACCCAGGACCGCAGGCTGATCATCCGCAACTCGTACCGCTATGCGCCTGAATACAATACCCCCGCCGCGATCATTCCCTCGATCCAGGCGCGGCATCGCGAGGGGCTCGACCAGCGCTACCCTACGTTGAAGCACGTCGGTATCGACTACACCTGGGGCGGCGCTACCAGTCTGTCAGGCAATTTCGAGACCTACTTCGGGCAGCTCGAAGAAGGCATTTACTCATCGGGCTGCGACCAGAGCGTGGGTGCGGCGCGAGGCACGATCTCGGGCATGATGCTGGCAGACCTGGCATCGGGAAAACAGAGTGAATTGCTGACCAATATGCATGAGGTCTCGGGCAAGCCGTCAAGATTGCCGCCTAAGTCGCTGCTTCGAATAGGCGTGCCTCTACGCATGGCCATGGCGCGCCTGGCGAGTCGGACAGAGATCTAGCGTTCTGTATTTCACAGGTATTACGCCCTGGGCACGTATCACTCAAGCAAAACAAATCCAAAACCGCGAGAGGACAACATGAATATATTCACTATTGCACGAGCGCTAGCTGTTTCCGCGGCTGTGGTTTTTTCAATGGCAGCAAGTGCGGACACAATCAAGCTGAAGATGGCCACCGACACCGGCGCAAAGGGTTCTCCGACAGGCGATGCCCTCGAAAACTGGGCTGATCTGATTCAGAAGAAAACTGCCGGATCGCCTGACGAAATCAAGATCAACATCTTCTACCAGGATGAGCTGGGTGACCAGAAAGAGGTGTTCGACCTGTTCATGGCGGGCGAAGTGGACATGATGCTCAACTGGCCGCTGACCTCCTACGACAAGCGCATGGGTTTGCGTAACACCCCCTACATGTTCCTCAACTGGGAGCAGGCGTTTGACGCTTATCGTCCAGGCGGCTGGCTCAATACCATCTATAACGAGGTTCATAATGATCAGGGGTTGATCTTTTTCGGTGCTTGGCCCGAGGGATTCGGTGGCGTAGCCACGCGTGGCAAGTATGCAACTACCGTCGAAGGCGCCAAGGGTCTCAAGGTTCGTGTGCCGTCGAACTTCCCGAACCCGCAGACCATGCAAGCACTGGGTTATCAGGCTACAGCCATAGCCTGGGGTGAGGTCTACACCTCGATCCAGACCGGCGTGGTTGATGGCGATGCAGGCAACATCATCTACTGGGACTATGAGTACTTCCGTGATGTGTTGACCCACTACACCCGCACCAAGCATGTATTCGTGACAGGTGTACTGTCTATGAACCAGGAAACCTGGGAAGAGTTGAATCCGAACCAGCAGAAAATCGTCGCTGATGCCGCGCTGGTCGTTATGGAGAAACAGTTCGCCGATGCCAAAGCGTTGGATCAGAGCTATGTCGACAAGGCAGTGGCCGGCGGCATGAAATACATCGAGCCGTCTGAAGAAGAGCTTCGCGCACTTGCAAAAGTAGCGCGCGAGCAGGTATGGCCGCAGATGGAGGCAGAGGTGGGTCCTGAACTTGTGAAGAAAGTGCGGGATAACGCACCCAAGCTCTAATGATTGACTGGCCTTGCTGCGAGGCAAGGCCATCAGCTTGTCTCAGGAGTTCCCATGCTTAGTTTTTTTTCTTCGATCGACCGCACGCTGGCGAACATACTCAACCTCATCGCGATCATTGCCAGTGCAATAGTGGCGGGGTTGGTTTTTTTCATGGTAATCGCCCGCTATCTACTGGAATGGTCATTGGTTGGCGCCGACGAGGTGGCATTGGTCAGCGCTATGTGGCTGTACATGATTGGCGGGATCATTGCCAGCCGACGCGCCGAGCATCTCGTGGTCGATTTTCTGCCGCAGATGCTGACGTCGCCTGCGCTGTTACGCCTGCATCAGCGCGTGATTGCCCTGATCATGGTTGGGACAACACTGTTCTTCATGTATCTGGCCTGGCGCATGATGGGTTTCGCCATAAAGCGTCCACAAACCACTCCAGGGCTTGGTCTCCCTGAGTTGATTCCGCTAAGCGCAGTGGCACTTGCCAGCATTGGCTGCTTCGCCTACGCCATGCGTGATCTGATCACCGGCAGGGCTTGCCACAACCCTAAAGAAGAAGGTGACGCGTAATGGGTGTTCTGGCCATATTGTTGCTAATCGTCCTGATGACCATTGGTGTGCCCGTTGCATGGTCATTTGCTGCCGTGCTGGCTTACCTAGTGTTCATCTACGACGTGAACATGACGACCTTGCTCTTGCAGGGCTTCCGCTCACTGGACCACATTATCTTGCTGGCGCTGCCGCTCTTTGTGCTCGCCGGCTACCTGATGAAGAGTGGCGGCATCGCTCGGCGCCTGGTCGACTTCATCGAAATGCTGGTAAGAGGGCGACGCGGAGGTTTGGGTGCATCGATGGTTTTCGCCTCGGGCATCTTCGGTGCGATTTCTGGTACCGCCAGCGGCGCCGTGGCCTCGATCGGTACCATCATGATCGGCCCGTTAGCCGAGCGTGGCTATCCGCGCGGCTACTCTAGCGCCCTGCTGGGGATTTCGTCTCTGCTGGGAATCCTGATTCCACCTTCGGTCACGATGATCCTGTTTGGTGTAGTCACCCGACAATCGATTACCGCATTGTTCGCCTCGACGATAGGACCCGCGTTGCTGCTAATGATCGGTCTGACCCTGTTCAACCGTTTTTGCGTCGGTCGCCTGTTTACTGAAAAACCTGCCGAGGGGGCCGGTCAGAAGATAGCTTCGCGCTGGAGCGTGACCAAATCCGCCTTGCCGGCCCTGTCGCTACCCTTCCTGATTCTTGGCGGCATTTACGGCGGCATCTGTACTCCGACCGAAGCCGCTGCAGTCGCAGTCGTCGCGGCAATCATTGTTGGCTTCTTTTTTTACAAGGACCTGACCCTCGGCCGCCTGAAGGACAGTGTGGTAGCGTCAGCCGAAACGACCGGCACCATCATGCTGATCCTGCTGTTCTCGTTCATGATCGGCCGCATCCTCACCGCCGAACGCGTACCACAGGAACTGACCGAGTGGATCACCACCCTGGTGCAAAACCCGTTGCTGATCTTGTTGATGGTCAATGCCTTCCTGATCGTTACCGGCATGATCATGGATGACCTGTCGGTTACCGTAGTAATAGCCCCCCTGCTGATGCCGCTGGTCGTGAGCGCAGGTGTCGACCCGATTCACTATGGCGCCATTGTCGCGTGCTCGGTGGTGATCGGCGCCAACAGTCCGCCAGTGGCCCCGATTCTCTACATGGCGTGTCGCATCGGCCAGGTATCGATCCACCACGCGATCATGCCGGCGATCTGGATGATTTTGGTCGTAGGCTTGCCGGTCATGATGGTCACGACCTTTATCCCTGAAGTCTCGCTGTTCATCCCGCGAATGCTTGGTGTTCTATAAAAAATTTCATGTGCCGCATTTAATAAGCCCCTGGAAGATGCTATGACAGCCAAAATAGTTCGTTCAGCCAATCTCAATTTTTCACATCGCGGCGGCCCTCCGGGGCATGCCGAAGTTGCTCGTGCTATTGGAGGTGAGCTCAGTTCGACAATGGCTGCTGGCATCGCTCGGTTCGATGCATGCTCTATCTCATGGACAGTGCTCTACGACGAAGTGGTTTATGTCATCGAGGGGATTTTTCGGCTGGTAACTGGCGGGGAAGTGCTTGAGGGCCAGGCTGGCGACATTATCTGGATTCCGAAAGGCACCGAGCTGAAATATGAGGGCGTACAAGCAAGCATTTTCTACGCTGTCTACCCAGGTAACTGGAAAGAACTGCTTGGCACTTCATGAGGCATGAGCTTATCACTCGCATCAAGTCCTGCGGCATTAGCAGTAATACATATTCAGCTATTTGATCCTCCAAATTCCAAAACCAGTAGGAACGTATACTCCATGATTCGCACGGTAAAGACAGAACTCTACAACTCACCCTCACCGCTTGAATGGGCTACCGTCGGCAATGGCATCCTGTTTACCGCACAAATCCCCATCGATGCCGCAGGCAAGGTGGTTGAGGGTGGCATTGAGGCACAAACCAGACAAACCCTTGATAACCTCAAACACACTCTTGAGTGCGCTGGAGCAGATCTCTCCAAGCTGACACAAGTGCTGATCTATGTGACGGATAAAAGCTATTTGCCTACAGTGAACCGTATCTATGCCGAATATATTTCCGCACCCTTTCCCAATCGTGCTGCATTAGTCATTGCGGGGCTAGCTCGGGATGAAATGTTGGTTGAGATGGTCGCTTATGCGGCTGTCAGTGATTAATAAGTTGTAATTGAATCGGCTGCGCCCTAGATACGGGAGGACCGCTTCTGGCCGATATTTTCTGCCCGTCGCTACTGGCTGCTCCGGGTCGAACCCGGTCATTCGTGACTGGCCGCTGTCGACCCAAAGCGGTCTGTGGTGACAGGCAGATATCGGTGTGAAGGTCGTCCTTACATACCTTTACCGGACCTTTACCTTAGCCTGAGGTTTACACCCCTGAAACTGTGATTTGATAACTCCATCGCACCCGGCATCGACAACGTTTTGCCGATCACTCACAGATACAGGACCACCATCAGATGAAAAAGACACTTTCAGTGATCTGCGCCGCGCTGATGCTCAGCGCTCCCTTGGCCAGCTTTGCTCAAACCGTAACCCCCCAGGACGACCAGCAAAAGCATCCTCAGCAAGGCCAGCAGAAAAACCAGCCACAGCAGAGCCACCAGAAAAACCAGCCACAGCAGGGTAATCAACATAAGGCCAGCGGGCCGGGCAACAACAAGGCCTATCGTGACCCTAGCTTCCGCCCACAGCCCGGCATGCCGGTGCCTCATTCCCAGTGGAAACGTGGCCACGTCGTCGCTAAAGGTTATCGCGTCGATCGTTACTGGGTGACGGACTGGCAGCCGCGCCAGCTGCCTGCTCCACCGAAGAACCATCGTTGGTTGCGCATCAACGGCGATTATGTACTGGTTGCCGTCGCCACTGGCGTGATCATCAACATTCTCACCGGCTACTGACTGTCATAAGAAAGCCCGCTGATGGCCGATCTCTGCCGTTAGTGCCTGGTAACTTATGCTCAGATGGGCATTTTCAGCAGTGCCCCACAAGGATGGCCCCATACACGCTACGCCCTGCCCTGCAGTTCTCCCCCGCTCCATTCCATAGTCGGAACTGTTGAGTACTCTCACAGAATTACCGCCCATACGGTCTTTGACCCCATCTCCACCTTTGCCGAACCTCTCGCACGCGGCACATCTGCGTGCCGTGCAATTTGCCGGAGAGGTTGGGTTCACGGATGCAAGCGACAACAGTGCTGTACGGTAATGTGCTGGCGGTTTTGGCCATCACCCTGTCAGGTGTATGGAGCGCTACCCAATGGACGGCTGCGGCGCTTGACTACCAGGCTCGCTTGGGTGCCCCGTGGTTCGAATTGCTCGACACCCCCATCTACCACCCTTGGCGGCTATTCGAGTGGTGGTTCTTCTTCGATGCCTACGCACCTGACATCTTCAATTTCGGCGGAGCCATCGCTGCGGGCAGCAGCCTCGTGGCTGTGCTGGTGGCAATTGGCATGGCCATCTGGCGCGCCCGCCAGGCGCGACGGGTTACCACCTACGGTTCGGCGCGCTGGGCCGATGCGACTGAGGTACGCGAGGCCGGGCTAATTGGAGAGGCAGGCGTTTTTCTCGGTCTCTTTGAGGAGCAGTACCTGCGCCATGAAGGCCCCGAACATGTTCTGGCATTCGCCCCAACACGCTCGGGCAAGGGCGTTGGCCTGGTAGTACCCACCCTGCTCTCCTGGCCGGCCTCTGCGGTTATCCACGACATCAAGGGCGAGAACTGGAGCCTCACCGCAGGCTGGCGCTCGCGCTTCTCACACTGCCTTCTGTTCAACCCCACTGACCCGGCTTCGGCAGCCTACAACCCCCTGTTGGAAGTACGCCGCGGCACCCATGAGGTGCGCGACGTGCAGAACATCGCCGACATCCTGGTCGACCCGGAAGGCGCCCTGGAAAAACGTAACCATTGGGAGAAGACCAGCCATGCACTGCTGGTCGGTGCCATTCTGCACGCGCTCTACGCCAGCGACGACAAGACCCTGCGCGGCGTCGCCAACTTCCTCTCAGACCCAGCCTGCACCTTCGAGCTGACCCTGCACCGAATGATGACTACACCCCATCTCGGTGAGATACCTCACCCGGTTGTGGCCTCGGCCGCTCGGGAAGTACTTAACAAGAGCGAGAATGAGCGCTCAGGTGTGCTTTCCACAGCCATGTCCTTCCTTGGCCTGTACCGCGACCCCACAGTGGCCAGCGTGACCGCGCGCTGCGACTGGCGTATCGCCGACCTGATCTCGGCCAAACACCCTGTCTCGCTGTACCTGGTGGTACCGCCATCCGACATCAACCGCACCAAGCCACTCATCCGCCTGATCCTGAACCAGGTCGGACGTCGCCTGACCGAATCCTTGGACGGTGCCGACGGGATCAAACGTAGGCACAAGTTGCTGCTGATGCTCGACGAGTTCCCCGCGCTGGGTCGGCTGGATTTCTTCGAATCGGCCCTGGCCTTTATGGCCGGCTACGGGCTGCGCGCCTTCCTCATATCTCAGTCACTCAATCAGATCGACAAGGCCTACGGCCAGAACCACTCGATCCTCGACAACTGTCACGTACGGGTGACCTTCGCCACCAACGATGAGCGCACCGCCAAGCGCATCTCCGAGACGCTCGGTACCGCGACCGAATTGCGTGCGCAGCGCAACTACGCGGGCCACCGGCTGGCTCCCTGGTTGGGGCACCTGATGGTGTCGCGCCAGGAGACCGCACGCGCCCTGCTCACGCCCGGCGAGGTGATGCAACTGCCCACCGACGAGTCGGTGGTGATGCTCTCCGGCCATGCGCCGATCAGGGCAAAGAAGCTGCGCTACTTCGCCGACGCTAATTTCCAGCGCCGGGTGCTGCCGCCCCCGCAGCTGCAGCCTGGGGAGTACGCCGATGCGCCAGCGGCCCAGGCAGATGACTGGAGTGCCCTGGCCGCACCGGCAGCCGTTGCCGTCCCACTTGCAGGAACCCTTAACAGCGAATCCCTCGACGACGGCGGCCCACGTCGCCAGCCCGAACTGACGGAAATCGCCGACCTGCCAGATCCCGAAGAGCCGGCCAGCGACCTGTTCCTCCTCGACGAGGACGACGCTTCCACGCCCTTCCCCTCCCAGCTCGAGCCGCGACTGCAACGCGCGGCTCGACTGGCCGCCCTCGACCCTGACGACGGAATAGCCCTATGAGCCGAGCCCGCCTCAACCTGTTCATTCAACCGGAGCACGTCAAGCGCCTTAACGAGCTGGCAATCAAGAAAGGTGTGTCGAAGTCCTCAATCATTGCCGCAGCGCTCGCCTCCTGGCTATCGCCGGACGCCGGTGACCAGCGTGAGGCGGTCATTGCCAAGCGTCTGGATCGGTTGTCTCGCCAGTTCGAACGACTGGAGCGCGATCAGAATATTCTGATCGAGACCATGGCGCTCTATGTGCGCTACTACCTTACGGTCATCACGCCGGTGCCCGAGGCACACCAGGACGCCGCACGATCTCAAGGCAAGCTGCGCTTCGCCCAGTTCGTCGAGCAACTGGGCCGCCACCTGCAGCGTGGCCGCAGCCTGGTCAGGGACGTACAGGAGGAGATCCAGCCTGACGCCCAGTGGCTGGATAGCTCCGAAGCCTCGGGAGAGCAGCCATGACCGGCGCCCCGCACGCAACCCTGGCGGCGACCGCTACCGCCCTGGATCGCCGCACCCGCATGCTGCGCACGGCAATGGGCCCGCTGATCGCCTCTGCGCTGGAAGACCCCGACGTGGTGGAGGTCATGCTCAACCCCGATGGAAAGCTCTGGCTCGACCGCCTCTCCAGCGGCCGGGTGGCGCTGGGCGCGCTTTCAGCCGACGACGGCGAGCGCATTATCCGCTTGGTCGCCGCGCATATTGGTGCCGAGGTGCACCGTGGCAAGCCGCTACTAAGCGCCGAACTGCCGGAAACCGGCGAGCGCTTCGAAGGATTACTCCCACCCATCGTATCTGGACCGACCTTCGCACTGCGTAAACGCGCCATGAGCGTTATACGGCTGACCCAATACGTAGCGGACGGAGTTCTCACGCCAGCGCAAGCCGACTACCTGCGTGGCGCAGTATTCAGCCGGCAAAACATCCTTGTAGCCGGCGGGACCAGCACCGGCAAGACCACCCTGGCCAATGCCCTGCTCGCTGAAGTGTCCAGTACGGGTGACCGCGTTCTGGTGCTGGAGGACACAGTCGAGTTGCAGTGCTGCGCCCACGACCATGTTGCATTGCGAACCCGTTGCGGTGTGGTGTCCATGGCCGACCTGGTGCGCACCACCCTGCGCCTGCGCCCCGACCGAGTGGTCGTCGGCGAGGTGCGCGGCGGCGAAGCGCTGGACCTAGTCAAGGTCTGGGGCACCGGCCACCCAGGTGGTATTGCCACCGTCCACGCCGGTTCCGCCCATGGAGCCCTGTTGCGCCTGGAGCAACTGATTCTCGAGGTCGCCATGACGGCCCCCCGCGCGTTGATCGCAGAAGCAGTCAACCTGGTGGTTTTTCTCGCCGGGCGCGGCCGCGCCCGCCATGTCCAGCAAATCGCCCGCGTCGTCGGCCACGACGAACTCGGCTACCGGCTCGAGACCACCGATCCCGCTCAAGCCCTGCCCACCGCCTTCGGAGAACAGCAATGACCGCAGCCTTTGTCCGGCCCATCCACCGACGCCTGTCTGCTCGTACGCTGACAGTGGGCGCGCTTCTACTGGGCGTTGCCTTTCAGGCTTTCGCAGCCGGCTCCGGGATGCCCTGGGAGGGACCGCTGCAATCGATTCTCGACTCGGTGCAAGGCCCGGTGGCGCGGATCATGGCGGTGATCATCATTATTGTCACCGGCCTGACCCTGGCCTTCGGCGATACCAGTGGCGGCTTCCGCAAGCTGATCCAGATCGTCTTCGGCCTGTCCATTGCCTTCGCCGCGTCTTCATTTTTCCTGAGCTTCTTCAGCTTTGCCGGCGGGGCGGTGGTCGCATGAATATCGATAGCGATTTCATCGCGGGCTTCGAGGTGCCACTGCACCGCTCTCTGGCCGAGCCGATCCTACTTGGTGGTGCGCCGCGTAACGTGGCCATCCTCAACGGCACCTTGGCCGCCGTAGTCGGGCTGGGTCTGCAACTGTGGATACCGGGCTTGGTGCTCTGGCTGGTCGGCCACTCGCTGGCAGTCTGGGGTGCCCGGCTGGATCCGCAGTTCCTGCAGGTCTTCGCTCGGCACATCAAACATCGCCCCTTGCTTGACGTATGAGGGGAACGCCATGCTGAATCTAGCCGAATATCGCCACCGCCCTTCGCAACTCGCCGACTGGTTGCCCTGGGCCGGACTGGTCGCCCCTGGGGTCGTACTCAACAAGGACGGCTCGTTCCAACGCACCTTGCGTTTTCGCGGGCCAGACCTGGACAGCGCCACTCCGAGCGAGTTGTCAGCCACCTCTGCGCGCTTGAATAACGCCCTACGTCGCCTCGGTTCGGGCTGGGCCCTGTTCATCGAGGCTGAACGCCTGACCGCTGCCGGTTACCCGGCAAGCGAGTTTCCCGAGCCGCTGTCCTGGCTGGTTGACGAGGAGCGCCGCGCCACCTTCGAAGCGCAAGGAAGCCACTTCGAGAGCGCCTATCACCTGACGCTGCTCTACTTGCCACACGAGGAATCACGCTCGCGTGCTGCTGGGTTGCTTTACGAGCACAAGACGCAGCGCGGCGTCGACTGGCGCGAGAGACTGGCCGCCTTCATGGCAGAGACGGCACGCCTGCACGACCTGCTCGAGGGGGTGATGCCAGAAGTCACTTGGCTCGACGACAGCCAGACGCTGACGTACCTGCACGCCACAGTGTCGACTCACAGGCAGTGCGTTGCTGTTCCTGAAGTACCCTTCCACCTGGACGCCCTACTTGCCGACTGCCCGCTGAGCACAGGCCTGGCACCCAGACTGGGCGAGCAGCACCTGCGCGTGGTCTCGGTGCGTGGTTTCCCAACCTCGACCTGGCCCGGCCTGCTGGATGACCTGAACCGACTGGGTATCGCCTATCGCTGGTCAACCCGCTTCATCTGCATGGACAAGGACGAGGCGGAAAAGGAACTGGTACGCCTACGCCGGCAGTGGTTCGCCAAGCGCAAGGGTGTCCTGGCCCTGCTGCGCGAGACCCTCTTTCAGCAGGAAAGCCCGCTGGTCGACAGCGACGCCTCGAACAAGGCCAGCGACGCCGATGCGGCCCTGCAGGAACTCGGAGCCGATCAGGTCGCCTTCGGGTACATAACCGTGACCGTTACGGTGAGCGACACCGACGCTCTGGTAGCCGACGAGAAGCTTCGTCTCATCGAGCGGGTGATTCAGGGCCGAGGCTTCGTCACCATCGCTGAAAGTCTCAATGCGGTGGAAGCCTGGCTGTCGTCCATTCCGGGCAACGCCTACGCCAACGTGCGCCAGCCGATCATCTCCTCACTCAACCTGGCGCACCTGATGCCGTTGTCGGCGGTGTGGGCCGGCCCTGCGCGCAACGCCCACCTCGACGGCCCGCCGCTGGTGGTGACCCGTACCGATGGGGCTACGCCTTTCCGCTTGGTCACCCACGTCGGCGACGTCGGCCACACTCTGGTGGTGGGCCCAACCGGCATGGGCAAGTCGGTGTTGCTGGCAACCCTGGCCATGCAGTTCCGCCGCTACCCCGGCTCACGCCTGTTTCTCTTCGACATGGGTCGTTCGCTGCGCGCGACGGTGCTGGGCCTGGGTGGCGAGCACTACGACCTGGGCGGTGATGGCGACCTGGCCTTCCAGCCCTTGGCGCGCATCGATCAGGACAGCTATCGCCCCTGGGCCGCCGAGTGGCTTGAAGGCCGCGTACTGCATGAGGGCGTTGCCGTCGGCCCGGACCAGAAAGCAGCCCTCTGGACGGCCCTCACTAGCCTGGCCGGTGCGCCTGAGGCGCAGCGCACCCTGACAGGGCTGTGCATGCTGCTGCAGGACAACGCCTTGCGTCAGGCCCTGCAACCTTATGTGCTGGGCGGTGCTCACGGCAGGCTGCTGGACGCAGACACGGATCGTCTGGGTGCAGCCGACGTGCAGTGCTTCGAGATGGAAGAGCTGATGCACAGCAAGGCGGCAGTAGCGGCCGTACTCGGCTACCTGTTCGCCCGCTTCGAGGCGCGCTTCGACGGGGCTCCTGCCCTGCTGATCCTCGACGAAGCCTGGCTGTTTCTCGACGACCCGCTTTTTGCGGCGCGCATCCGTCAGTGGCTCAAGACCCTGCGCAAGAAGAATGTCTCGGTGATCTTTGCCACCCAATCGCTCGCCGATATCCAGAACTCCAGCATCGCCGCCGCGATCATCGAGAGCTGCGCGAGCCGCATCTTTCTGCCCAACCCTCAGGCCAGTGAGCCGCAAATACGCGGCATCTACCAGGGCTTCGGGCTCAACAACCGGCAGATCGAGATCATCGCCCAAGCCACCCCCAAGCGTGATTACTACTACCAATCGCGCCTGGGCAACCGGCTTTTCGACCTCGACCTGGGGCCGGTGGCGCTGGCATTCACAGCAGCTGCAAGCCCAGCCGAGCAGCGCGAAATCAGCCAGATCCTGCAGGGCGCTGATGCCGCGGGCTTCGCGCCCGCCTGGCTACGCCACCGTGGGCTTGGCTGGGCCGCCGACCTGCTCACCTCCCATACCTCGCAACTCAAGGAGCAACTGCCATGACGCCTCGCGCCCGCCTTACGCCAATCGCCGCCTTATTGACCCTAGGTTTGCTGGGATTCCAGCCGGCGAGCGCAATGACCGTCATCGACCCGACCAACCTGGTGCAGAACATGCTGACGGCGGTGCGCACCCTGGAGGTGATCAACAACCAGGCCAGCCAACTGCAGAACGAAACACAGATGTTGCTGTACCAGGCCCGCAACCTGGAAACCCTGGACGTCAACGTGCTCAATCGCTTACGCACGACCCTGGCCAGCACCGAGCGATTGCTGGCCGAGGCTCAAGGTTTGGCATTTGACGTACAGCGTCTGGACCAGGAGTTTACCCGTCTGTATCCGGCCGAATACACCAGCTCCGTCAGTGACGAGCGCATGGCACAGGACACGCGCGCACGTTGGAAGCAGGGGCTTGATGGCCTGCAGACCGCCATGCGCATGCAAGCCCAGGTGGCGCAGAACCTGGCCCAGGACGAGAGCGTGCTGGCCGACCTGGTCGACCGAAGTCAGTCGGCCAGCGGCGCACTGCAGGCCAGCCAGGCCACCAACCAACTGCTGGCCCTGCAGGCCAAGCAGTCGATCCAGGCGCAGCAGTTGCAGATCACCCAGAACCGCGCCATCGCCCTAGAGCTGGCGCGCCAGGCCGCAGCGGCAGAGGAAGCCCGCGAACTGCGGCGGCGCTTTATGGGCAGCGGTACGCCCTACACCCCCTATCCCGTGCAGTTTTACCAGTAGAGGGGTGGGCGCGATGAAAGCTCCATTGCTGATACCGGTTCTGCTCGTACTGGCTGCCTGTGGCCGTGGTGGCGCACCCGATGAAGCCAGGCAGCACGCGCCCCTGCATGAGCGCTTTTACTCCGGCTGCGCTCTACCGGGTGAGTTCCAGACGCCCGAAAGCCTGCCAGCCATCCCCGCAAGTTTCGAGGAGGACGTGCAGTGAACGATGTCAGCGTGATCGATCATTTCCTCGATGTGTTCTCGCGCTACATCGACTCGGGTTTCGGCCTGCTCGGCGGCGAGGTGGCCTTTCTCACCCTCACGTTGGTGGTGATCGACATGACCCTGGCCGGCCTGTTCTGGGCCATGGGTGGAGAGGACGTTACCAGCAAGCTGATCAAGAAGACCCTCTATGTCGGAGCCTTCGCCTTCATCATCGGCAACTTCAATACCCTGGCCGAGATCATCTTCCGCTCCTTCGCCGGATTGGGCCTGCTTGCCTCAGGATCCGCGCTGACCCAAGCCGAGTTTCTGCAGCCCGGACGGTTGGCGTCCATCGGCATCGAAGCTGGCCGACCAATGCTGGAGCAAATCAGCAACCTCAGCGACTTCCCCAAAGTCTTCGGCAACCTTGACACCATCGTTGTGCTGCTCCTGGCCTGGACTGTGGTGGTGATCAGCTTCTTTATTCTGGCCATCCAACTGTTCGTCACCCTGATCGAGTTCAAGTTGACCACCCTCGCCGGCTTCGTCCTGGTGCCCTTCGCGCTGTGGAACAAGACCGCCTTTCTCGCTGAGAAGGTGCTGGGCAACGTGGTTTCCTCGGGCATCAAGGTACTGGTGCTGGCGGTGATAGTAGGCATCGGCTCCGGTCTGTTCGCTGAGTTCCAGACGTTAACGGACAAGCCCTCCATCGATCACGCGCTAGTAGTCATGCTTGCCGCACTGGCACTGCTGGGCCTAGGTATTTTCGGCCCGGGTATCGCCACCGGCCTGGTCTCCGGTGCACCGCAACTCGGTGCCGGAGCAGCCGCTGGCACTGCCCTTGGCGCTGCGGGGATGGCGGCTGGAGCCGCGGCGCTTGCCACAGGCGTCGGCGGCGCCGTGATGGCCGGCGCACGTATGGCACCGGGCGCAGCGCGCCTGGCCATGGGCGGCGCACAAACGGCGAGCACCGCGTTGCCCCAGGGGAGCCAGCCCGCAGGAGCAACAGTAGGCAGCGCTTCCGCCGCGAGCACCGCGTCAGCAACGCCCGCTAAGCAACCCGATTGGGCCAAACGCCTGCAGCGCAAGCAACAACTCACCCATGCCGCCACTACCGTTGCCCACACCCTGCGTGGTGGTGATGGCGGCGGCTCAGCCCCTGGGCCACAGGTGCGCGACCCGTCGAATTCGTGAAGGAGAACGAGCATGCGATTCAAACGCCCGCAGGTGCGCTACAGCGACACCCCGACACCTGCAACGCCTTACCAGGCAGCAGCGCAGGTCTGGGACCAACGTATGGGTTCCAGCCTGGCGCAAGCGAAGAACTGGCGCTTGATGGCCTTCGGGTGCCTGTGTTTAGCCTTGCTGATGGCCGGTGGTCTGGTCTGGCGTTCGGCCCAGTCGATGGTCACGCCCTATGTGGTGGAGGTCGACAGTGCCGGCCAGGTGCGGGCCGTTGGCGAGGCGGCCAGCCCTTACCAACCCAACGATGCGCAAATGGCTCACCATCTGGCGCGCTTTATCAGTCTGGTGCGCTCGCTATCTATCGACCCGGTGGTGGTGCGGCAGAACTGGCTGGAGGCTTACCACTACACCACCGACCGGGGCGCTGCGACGCTCAACGATTACGCCCGCGCCAACGATCCCTTCACCCGGGTCGGCAAGGAGTCGGTGACAGTCGAATTGAGCAGCGTCGTGCGTGCCAGTGACAACTCGTTCCAGGTGCGCTGGAACGAGCGCCGCTATGTGAATGGCGCGGCTGCGGGCCTGGAGCGCTGGACCGCGGTGATATCGATCGTACTGCAGCCTCCACGTAGCGAGGAAAAACTGCGCCGTAACCCATTGGGCATCTACGTCAACGGCCTGTCGTGGAGCCGTGAACTGGACACTACGCAAGGAGCCAAGACCCCATGAAAACCTCCGCATACCTTTACGCCTGCCCTCTCCTGCTGGCCATGCTTTCCGGCTGCGCCAGCCAGGGTAAAGCTCCGCCGGCCATTGCCCTGGACGAGCCGTTGGAAGCCCAGCGTCTGCCGGAACCACCCAAACCCATCGAGGTGGTGGCAGTACCGCAGCCACTGGCCTTACCGGCACAGCTGAAACCGCTTCCTAATACCAAGTCGGCCTCCCGGGCCAAGGAACCCGCCGATGAACGGGTACGCGTCTCACGTGCTAATCGGGACGCGCGCATGGCGCCGACCCAGGAGGGCTATATCAATGCCATTCAGGTGTGGCCATTTTCTGATGGCGCGCTGTATCAGGTGTACACCAGTCCAGGTCGCGTGACCGTGATCAACCTGCAGGTCGGCGAGGATCTGGTCACCGTGGCCGCAGGCGACACCGTGCGCTGGATCGTTGGCGACACCTCCAGCGGCAGTGGTGATGAGCTTCGGATCAGTGTGCTGGTCAAACCCACACGCTCCGACCTCAAGACCAATCTGGTCATCACCACGACGCGGCGCACCTACCTGATCGAGTTGACGTCCACCGAGCAGGCCTGGATGGCCTCGGTGTCCTGGGATTACCCCAAAGATCGCATGCTCGCACTGCAGCGTCGGGCCAACACTGCTCACGCGGCAGTACCGGTCGATGTTGGCTTGTCGCTGGATCGGGTGCGCTTCCGCTATGCGATCAGCGGCAGCAATCCGCCGTGGCAGCCGCTGCGCGCATTCGACGACGGCCAGAAGGTGTATATCCAGTTTCCTGCGGGCATCGCCCAAGGCGAACTGCCGCCGCTGTTCGTCATCGGCCCGGAGGGCGACGGCCAGTTAGTCAACTACCGCTTCCGTTCGCCCTACTACATCGTGGATCGGCTGTTCGGTGCCGCCGAGTTGCGCCTCGGCGCAGACAAGGGCGACGTAGTGCGGATCGAGCGCACCGATGGTGTAGCACGGAGGCCCTGAGCATGAGCGCTGCCGATAACGTCCAGCACACCCAATCCTCAGAATTACCGCCCAAGGTGCCCCCGGAAAGTCTCGAACTGCGTGCCCAGCCGCGCCCGGTCACCCGTCTCAACCCGCGGATGCTGGCCGTCCTAGCGGGTGGACTGGCCACTGCAGTGCTAGGCGCCATGCTCTGGTCACTGCAGCCGCCTCAGCGGCGGCAAGGTGCCGAGCAAACCGAGTTGTACAACGTCGACCGCGTGGCCCGTTCCGAGGGGCTGGAGCAGTTACCCGCCGACTACTCGCAGCTGCAGCCGCCCTCCGCACCCGAAGTACCGCAACTCGGGCCACCCCTGCCCGGCGATCTGGGTGGCCCCATCCTAAGGGCGGAGCAACAGGCCCAAGGTTATGACTACCGCCATGCTGGCCCTGATCCGGCTGAGACCGAGCGCCTGGCCAGGCTCAAGGAAGCCGAAGAAGCAGCGCTGTCCTCCGTATTTTTCCGCTCGGGTGGCGGGCGGACGGCAGGTGCGGGTACCCCGACCAAAAGCCGGCCGGTACATTCGCAACTGGCCGGATTCGACCCCATGGCGGCCGGGCCCGCCTCGACTGCCGCAGTACCTGCAAGCGCCGGATCAACGCAGAACAGCCAGGAGCAGAAAGAGGCGTTTGTCAGTAAATCCACATCCCCACAAATCCGTAATTCCGGATTTGTGCAAATGCCCGACTCGCCCTACCAGGTCATGGCCGGCACGGTGCTCGCTGCTGCCCTGGTAACAGGTATCAAGTCAGACCTAACGGTCGATGTAATCGCCACGGTGACCGAACCGGTCTACGACAGCGCCACCGGCCAACATGTGCTGATCCCTCAGGGTTCGCGCCTGCTAGGCCGCTACAACAGTCAGGTGAGCTACGGCCAGAGTCGCGTACAGGTAGTGTGGCAGCGGGTGATCCTACCGGACACCTCGTCCTTCCAACTCGACAACCTGGTTGGCAGTGACACCGCCGGCTATGCCGGTCTGGAGGATGACGTTGACTGGCACTGGGATCGGATCGTCGCCGGCGCGGCCATGACCAGCCTGCTGGGTATTGGTGCCGAACTGGCGGCTCCTGCCAACCGCACCGACGGCGACCGAATCATCATCGCTGGGCGCGACAGCCTGCAGGACACGGTGAACCAGGTCGGCCAGGAGGTCACCCGTCGCAATCTCGATATCCAGCCCACGCTGACCCAGCGCCCAGGGTTGCCACTGCGCGTGATCGTCAACCGCGACCTGGTGTTACGTCCCTATCAGCCCTTGTTTATCCAGCAGAAGAACCCGCAATGAACACGAACAAGCTGCGTCTCGGCCCCTTGCCGAAGACCGAGAACCTGAAAGTCACCTTCATCTGTCCAGCCAGCCTGAAGGCTGATCTTGAGCGCTATGCGGCGTTGCACGCGCAAGCCTATGGCGAAGAGGTTGATGCACTGACGCTCATCCCGCACATGCTGGAAGCATTTATGGCGCGAGATCGGGTATTCAGAAGAGCCAACGTGGAAATAGATAAAGGCAATTGATTGCCGCGACGTCGAGCAAGCTCTCTGGAATGCCCGAACCCAGGACTGGGTAGCAAACCTGAATCCAGGCAACACGCATCCCGTTGAAAACCGTGACCGAATACATCACACTATGATCTTAAGCTTCAGGCACAAAGGCCTACGCGTATTTTTCGAATCTGGCTCCAGCAAAGGCATCCGAGCTGACCACGCCAAGCGCCTGAGCCGGATGCTGAGTTTTCTGGATCGAGCCAGCGAGCCTACCGATCTCGATATACCCGGTTGGCGGCTACATCCCCTCAAAGGGGAACTGGAAGAGTTCTGGTCGCTCACCGTCAACGGCAACTGGCGGGTGATCTTTCGTTTCGTGGGTAGCGACATAGAACTCGTCGACTACCTCGACTACCACTAACAGGAGGCGCCCCTATGGTCATGTTCAACCCGCCGCATCCTGGCGAAACGCTGCTCGAGGACGTGCTCCCCGAACTAGACATCAGCATTGCAGAACTGGCGCGCCGTCTGGGCTTTGCACGTGAAACCCTGTCCCGGATCCTGCACGGCCACGCACCGATCAGCCCGGACCTAGCCGTTCGCCTGGAACTGGCCGGCATTGGCAATGCCCGCACCTGGCTGGGCGTACAAGCCGACTATGACCTTTGGCAAGCAAGGCACCGCGATCAGCCGCCTATCGAGCGTTTTGCCGCGATCGCTTAACGGCCAATCGGCAAGATGCGGAGCAACACGACGAAACGCTGGTACAACATGGTGCCTGGGCTGCCAACACCCTCGGACTCACCCACGGCCCGACCTGCCTCAGTCGACACCGGGTGTTCGGAAAAATCGATCTATTAAATTAAGAAAAAATAAGTAGAATCACCTGAAATAAAGATTTTCTTGTCTCAGTTAAGAAAAACTGAGGCTCAGAATCGGCCTAAAGGATTTTTGACATGCACCTAGTCGGATATGCCTGGCTACACGAGGCGATGCAACTATCTGCGTTTCCTCTGCGCCTGCCAGCAGTTGTGCAACCTGTCACCCGCCTGGAAAAGATAGGCCAGACCTTGGCGGTACCACCAGCCACTGCTCCAGCATCCGACGATTTGCTCGGCCACGTGCTATTTGCCCTGAAGCATGAAGGAATCAATCTCACGATTCTGGCTCAGGCCTTACCTCAGATACCAGCCACAGCGCTTGAACTAGCACTGAAAGAAGCTCCCAACGGCATTTACATCCGAAAAGCCTGCTACCTACGGGAAGCCTTTACAGGCGAGGAAGTTTCTCAACATGCGCCGGTTCGAGGTGGTTTCGTCGCGCTTTTCGATCCTAAGCGCTACGTCACCAGACCAGGCGAGAGAAATTCGCGGTGGCGGGTGGAGTTCAATGGTCTCGGTACACTGGACTACTGCGCCACCGTGGAAAGAACACAACGAATAATGGAGCTTCAAGCGCACGACATTCTCGGCCGGGCAAAAGCGTTTGTGGCGTCATTACCGCCTGTCATGATGGACCGGGCAATCAACTGGGCGTACCTGCATGAGACGAAGGACTCTTTCGCAATCGAGCGTGAAGCACCGAGCGAAGACAAGTCCCGACGTTTCATTCAGTTGTTACGCCAGGCGCACGAACGTCAGCCTCTGACCGAGGAGTATCTAGTTGCGCTACAGAACGCCACAGTGTCCAACCCGTACGATCTCGCGGCAGCATTCCGACACGAGCAGAACCACCTCGCTGGTGCTCTACAGGGTGCTGCCGGTGTGACTTATGTACCTCCGCCACCAGACTTGTGCCGCGAGTTAATGGAGCACCTCATGCAGTTCGCTAATGAGGCCCCGACCCAAATCGACCCACTTGTCGCAGCCGGCATTATCTCGTTCGGTTTCGTCCTCCTCCACCCCTTCATGGATGGGAATGGCCGACTGTCCCGGTTCCTGATTCACCAGGTGCTGTGCCGCGCCAACGCATTAGAAAACGGCTTGCTTCTACCCGTGTCGGTGGCAATGAAGCGCGAAGAGCGCCTGTATCTGGAGTCGCTGCAGGAGTTCTCACGCCCGGCTCGCGACTTCTGGGATGTTCAGTGGATTGACTTTGGAACGCTGGCTTTTGATTTCAGAGGCCACCCGGCAATCTATCGCTTTTGGGATGCAACCCCGGGCGTCACCTTCACGATGGAGATGGCTCAGCACGCCCTAGAGGTCGAACTACGGGAAGAAACAGCCTTCCTGGGGTGCTACGACGCAGTCTACAAAGCTGTTGATGAGCAATTCGACATCCGTGGCAGCGACTTGGCTAACCTGGTGATGATGTGCCTCACAAATAATGGGGTTGTTTCCAAACACCGCCGTAAACAATACCAGTACACAGTACCTGCTGAAGTCTTCGACTACATCGAGACGGCTGCTCAGCAGGTCCTCACAGAGCAGCGTACGACTCGATGAGGCCGGCAACTGGCGAGTAATCTTCCGCTTTGAGGTTAGCAACCAGAGAGCCAAGCGCTCCTCGGAGGTGTGGTTAGTTACTTGCGCTCCAACTGAACACGATCGGTGTAACGTCTATCCCAGGTGCTCATCCAGATCCGCCGGCAAGGTTATTTGGTAGGTCGGGTTCAAGTGCCCCCCAGGGACCAAGCAGCGCTTCCCCTTGCCGAGATACACACCATCCAGCGAGACATGCTCCAGCCAGGCATGCTGGTGACGGTCGGCAAGTGCTAGGAATAACCGCTTGGCCTTTATGCTGGTGCAATGCTGCAGCAGCATGCTGACCCGCTGGGGGCGGAAGGTGTCTGCACCTTGCATCAGCGCATCGACCTCATAGACGAGTGATGAGTCCGAAACTCCATCACATAACTCCAGCATGGCACGTTCGGGCGTTGCGAAGACCACACGACCAAGATCGCCATCGACGTCTATCCACTCGAGTCCAAGCGCTCGAAGCTTCTCATCTGTCGCGTCAGCATTGAATGGCGGTGCAGTCAGATCGAATGGGCTTTTCCCGCAGACTACTATCCTGCTCTTGAGCGGCAACTTGTCCACCCATCCTGGAACACCGTCGACCCCATACAGCGTTACAGTCTCGGAATCCCCCAGTCGAAGGTAGTGCTCGTGCCCGTACCAGGCTAAAGCAAAGCGCCCACCGACATGCAGGGGCAGTCCTTCACCCTCCTGCAACGCTCGTACGACACCGGACCAACTAAGTCGTCCGCCTTTACGCAGGTACACCCCGCGCGCAGGGGAGTCCAGCCAGCCGCTCGCGACGTACCGCGAAACGAGGCTACTGCCATAGCTACGAGCCTTGAGCCAGCGACTTGTGACCAGAGTCCTGTCGCGGAGCCCCGCAAGCAGAGATTTTAACTTTTCTGATTTTTGCACACTCATAGTGAGCAAAATATGATTTATTTAAACCAAACGCAAGCCATCGGTTTAAATAAATAAAGAATAACTCACTTATAGTGAGCATTTATAATTAAATATAAACCAACGGTATGCTCAGGTACCAACTCCACTGGTGTAATACCCCCCTGAGCCACCCACACCTACGCCCCCATTTTCTACAGCTGGTTTTCAGCGTGACCTCTGCCTCTTAGGCTGCGAATAGGATAATCAATGAGGCACGTGGAGTGATGAAGACACTGTTTTTGCTGATGACTCAGTACGACGGACAAGCCGTCATCCCCATCGACTGGGTTTGCCGCGACTTTCTTGGATTGTCGGTGGACAAGTTCAAACGCAAAAGGCTTATGGGTGAGATCGACCTACCAGTAGTGCGCCTCGGCGCAGACTCCCAGAAGGCAAACCTTGGAATACACCTCGAAGATCTCGCTGCCTATATCGACAGGCAGCGAGCGGCAGCAATCAAAGAGAGGGATCAGTTGACGGGACGGCGCTTAGGCTGACCCGCTCTGGCCAAACCAGGATCGGCCTCACTTGGCACCCGAGCCCCAAGCTCTACAGGGGCGGCGATGATCTTGCCCAACCAAGTCCATTCCTTGTATGGATCCCCTCGACCGTTCAAATGCGTGTACCGACGCATTGAGTTCCAGTCACGATGCCCAGAAACACTGGCTACGCGAGGAATATCCCAGTCCATCTCAAACAACCGACTCACACCATCATGGCGAAGGTCATGGAAATGCAGATCTTTGATCTCGAGGAACTTGCAGGTACGGGTAAAGGAAGCCGAAATTGAGTCCGAGCAATAGGGGAAGATCTCTCGGCACGATTTGTGGGGATTCCATGCGCACTTGGACACCCAGTCCACGAACACTTGGACAGCGATTCCACGCTGACTTGGACACCCATTCCACGGCCACTTGGACACTC